>DATJWE010000058.1:0-2374 GCA_035501475.1 Puia sp.
CGGAGCTGGAACAAACACGCGGGCTTTCTCTTGGTGAATCTTTAAAAAGTATAACCGGTGTGAATAGTCTCCAATCAGGCCCTTCCATTTCCAAACCGATTATCCATGGCGTTTACAGCAACAGGATATTGATCCTTAACAATGGAATACGCCAGGAGGGTCAGAATTGGGGAAATGATCATGCGCCGGAAATCGATCCATTTATTGCGACAAAAATTACTATTATCAAAGGAGCTGCCAGCATTCGATATGGTTCGGATGCAATCGGCGGGGTGATATTATTAGACCCTAAAGAAATGAGAACAGACCCCGGAGTAGATGGCGAACTAAACCTCGTGGGCATGACCAACGGCCTGGTGAGAGTGGGATCAGGTATGATACAGGGCGCTGCCGGAAAAAAACTGGAAGGCCTAAGCTGGAGGTTGCAGGGAACATTAAAACAAGCTGGCAGTGCACAGGCTGCTAATTATTACCTGGCTAACACAGGCTTTCATGAAGACGATTATTCCGCCACCCTGCGATATGCAAAACCAAAATATGGCGCAGAAATTTATTTCAGCAGGTTCGATACCAAGATCGGTATTGCTGCAGCCTCAAATGTTGGGACCTACCAGGATTTTATAAGCGCATTTTACAGGACCGTGCCTGCTATTACCGGCGGGTACACTGATACAATCGGCCGACCATATCAAACAGTGAACCATGAACTCATCAAAGCCAGCGCTTTTCTGAATTTGAAAAATAATATGGGTAGAATTGAAGCTACCTATGCTTTCCAGCGTGATATAAGAGAGGAATATGATGCAGATATTTCTTTTAATGATTCCATCGCAAGGCTTAACCTCCCGGATCTTTATTTCAGGTTGAATACAAGCACTGCAAGTTTGGTATGGCAGCATCCCGCCATAAAAAAGAAAATAATTGGTAGTGTGGGGGCGGATTTTCTTTCGCAGGGAAATTTACAGGAAGGCACCGGCTACCAGGAATTGATACCCAATTTTGTACAATATGGCGGCGGCATTTTTATGATCGAAAAATATGAGCTTAATAAATTGGTGCTCGAAGCCGGTGCGAGATATGATTACAGGTGGCAGCGTGCATATACAGTGGACAGCAGAACGCTTATTGAAAAAGAGCCTACTTATATTTGGCAAAATGTGACGATGAATGCTGGGGCTACTTATCGTTTCAATGAAAAATTTTCGGGCGTATTTAATTTCGGTTCGGCATGGAGGCCTCCGCAGGTCATTGAATTGTTCGCTGATGGTATTCATCAAAGCGCAGCCTCCTGGGAAAACGGAGATTCGGCACTTACTCTTGAAAAAGCCTATAATTCAAGCCTGGCCGTAAAATACAGCAGTACGCATTTTGAAGCGGAATTGGGGATATATGCAAATTATTTTAACGGTTATATCTACCTGAAACCAGATAGTGTGGGCCGAACAACTATACAGGGTTATTTCCCTTCTTACACCTACACGCAGGTAAGGAACGCGTTATTCAAGGGCATTGATTTTAATTTTACGTACAATTTTCTGAAAAATTTTTCACTGATATCAAAAACCACTATTGTACGTGCACGTGATCTCGATTCGAATCAGTGGCTGATTAGCATACCCGCAGACCGCTTTGACAATACCTTGAAATATTTATTGCCGTCATGGGGCAAAGTAAAAGATTTCTTTGTGAGCATTAATAATCTTATCGTAACAAAACAGACAAGAATGCCACCACCACCAACTGACAATAAAGTATATCCTGACTATATCACGCCACCGGGTTATATGTTATGGGGAGCAGATATCGGTTGTTCATTCCCGTTATTCAAGCAATTGGTCAGCGCAAGCCTCTCAGCGACGAACCTGACGAATGTGGATTATCGTGATTACCTGAACCGGTTTCGTTTTTATATAGCAGACCTTGGCAGGAATATAAGCTTGCGGGTAAGAGTGCCGTTTGATTTTTCAAGGCACCACAATTAAAATAAACCGCAACAATTATGATTAGTCATGCGATCTTTTTGCAAATCTGAAATGCAGTCCATTGTGAAGGGAGAATGGAAGTCGGCATTGGAAGAGACTATTTATGTTTTTTCTGATTCGGCTTCCTGTCTGAAAAACGGCTCGTTTGATTTACTCATCAGCAACACCCAATCGGGGAATTATTTTTTGACAACCTACAACATCATAGAAGAAAATGAAAATATGTTCATTGAAATAGGCAACAATAAATCATGTGTAAAATATATTGTAATGGATTCCGGAAATAATGAAATCCATATTGAAAACTGTGATCAGGGGGTGCTAATCCTGAAGAAACTTTGATGATAAGGGTATGAAAAATACCATTGATTTTCCCCTAATCCGCATTGCAT
>DATJWE010000059.1:0-8285 GCA_035501475.1 Puia sp.
GTGGTGGCAACAACCAATATACCGGAATTCCGCAGGGCAGGAATGCATTCCAGTTCCGCCGTCTCTATTTAGGCTATGATTATAACATTACTAAGAAATTTGCTGCCGAAATATTATTAGCGGCAGAAGACAATTTTCCGGCATTCAATCCGCCATCCTCGGGAGCTGCCAGTGGAGATCAGACTTTAAATAACAAAGAGACTTTTTTCATTAAATATGCTGATATTAAGTGGAAGGATATCTGGAAAGGAACCGATGTTATCGTGGGAATACAACCGACACCGGCTTTCCCTTTCATCACAGAAAGGATCTGGGCTTATCGGTCCAGCGAACGAACAATTTCCGATATTCGCCGCACACCTTCCTATGATTTAGGTTTGGGATTGCGCGGGTTTTTCGATCCGGCAACAAAAAATTTCGGATATGACTTCTTAATTGGCAATGGCACAAGCGCTAAACCGGCAAGCAATAGTTTTAAATGGTTCTATGGGGATTTGTTTGCCTATTTTGCACAGAAAAAACTCGTGATTGACTTTTATGCGGATTATCAAAGATTGAACTGGCAGCCGGGATGGCATCACGACCGCCAGATGATTAAAGGATATATTGCGTATAGCGCACCTTCAACAGAGCCGGCGTATCCTGCATTTACAATCGGTGTCGAAGGATTCATCAATAATATCAAGGGAGATACAAAAGCAACACTGATTGCCGGCGGAGCTGATACAATTGCTACCAAAGCAAATGGCGTATCATTTTATGTGCATGGAAATATTGTCAAAAACAAACTCAGGTTCTTTGCACGTCTTGATTTGTATAATCCGAATAAGAATGTTGACAACAATAAATATTCGGCTTATGCAGGAGTTTCTTCTCCGAGCGGTTATATGACACCCGGATATAAACTGACTTATAGTCCAAGTACCGGAGCTCCGACTGCTGCTGCCAGCACAGGTGACCCTACTTCCAAAGAAACTTTTTTTAACATAGGCCTGGATTTTACACCAGTCAAAGGAGTCCACTTCATGCCAAACATCTGGTATGAACATTATAAATCCCAGCTCACAAACCCCGGCGGCGTACCAGTGGGAACTTCCGATGCTAACTATGATCTTGTTTACCGCATGACATTCTATTTTGTTTTTGGAAAATAAATCTTTAAACTCCTACAATAATTATGAAACAGTCATTATTTAACATTAAAAATTCTTTGACGGCTCTTGCCCTGCTGGCTACACTCGGACTCACTTCCTGTGGTGGCGGCGGTACTTCTTCCAAAACAGATAGCACGGCGTCAGCGAGCGGTGACGACAACACACTGATTGGAGCAGGTAGTTCCTTTGACAACCCCTTGTTTTCAAAAATGTTTTCTGAATACAATAAAATGAATGGGCTCAAAGTGAATTATCAATCGGTGGGTTCGGGCGCAGGTATTTCCCAGTTAACAAATAAAACTGTCGATTTCGGAGCTTCTGATGCACCGATGAATGCTAAACAGGATTCCGCAGCTTCTGCTCCTGTTTTGCATATTCCGGTTACTGCGGGTGCTGTAGCTATAAGCTATAATCTCGCCGATGTGAAAGATACTTTGATGTTAACTCCGTCCGTGCTTGCCGACATATTTCTCGGCAAGATCACAAAATGGAATGATCCTAAAATTGCAGCGGTTAATAAAGGAGTCAAACTCCCGGGAACTGGGATTGTTATTGCACATCGTTCGGATGGAAGTGGCACTACCAACATCTTCACTACTTATCTTTCAAAAGTTAGTGAAGAGTGGAATACGAAAGTAGGCAAAGGATCTTCTATAAACTGGCCTGTTGGCTTAGGTGGCAAAGGAACTGAAGGTGTTGCAGGTTTAGTCAAACAAACTCCGGGAGCGATTGGCTATATTGAATTGGCATACGCTGTTCAAAATAATATGGCTTATGCAAAAGTTCAAAATAAAGCCGGAAATTTTATTGTGCCAACGATTGCCAGCGTTACTGCTGCAGCCAATATCACGATTCCTCCCGATTCGAAAGTATCTTTGACAAACACAGATGCAGCGGATGGTTATCCAATCTCAGGGTTTTCCTGGGTATTGATTTATCAGGAACAAAAATATAATGACCGTTCAGCTGACAGGGCTTCCAAATTGCTTAAATTACTTTCGTGGATGATCCATGATGGTCAGCAATACAGTGGACCGCTGACCTATGCACCACTGTCTCCCGCTGCTGTAGCTGTGGGGGATGCTATTTTGAAATCTGCGACTTTTAATGGGAAACCCATACTGCAGTAATAATTTTATGATGAACCAATAATGGATACGCCGATCAAAAATGAAAAAATTACCCTCAGTGAAGCTTCATTGGGGGTAATTGATTCTGGCAAGAAAGCAAACACAGTGTCTAAAAAAACATTGCGCAGGCCTTTTCGCCAGATCCGGACAGAAAAATTTTTCAAGCAGACGCTGGTATTGATGGGATTGATCATGGTGATTCTTGTTTTTGGCATCCTCCTTACACTGATTGTTGAATCCATTCCTTCTATCAGGGCATTGGGTTTAAAATATCTTTGGGGAAAGACCTGGGATCCGGTGCAGGACATCTATGGAGCATTTCCATTTCTGCTTGGCACTTTGCTGACTTCTTTTTTGGCTTTGATCATTTCCGTGCCATTTTCTATTGCAGTTGCTATTTTTCTGGGTGAATATTTTCCTAAAGGATGGTTGTCTGATTTTCTCAAGAATACCGTGGAGCTGATCGCTGCTGTGCCATCAGTTATTTACGGTTTCTGGGGTCTCGCAGTGATGGTTCCTATCGTGAGAAGTTTTGAAACTAAAATCGGTGTTGATCCGATTGGTGTAGGCATATTTACTTCCTCGGTAATTCTTGCTATAATGATAATTCCTTATGCTGCTTCGCTGGGCAGATCAGTCATCCAAATGGTACCTTCTTCATTAAAAGAAGGAGCTTATGCACTGGGAGCAACAAGATGGGAAGTGATCCGTGATGTAATCATTCCTTATACTAAATCTGGATTATTTGCAGGAATTCTTTTATCTCTTGGGCGCGCATTGGGAGAAACAATGGCAGTGACCATGGTCATCGGAAACACCAGTCAATTGCCTAAGTCGATCTTCGCTCCGGGTAATACCATGGCCAGTGTAATTGCCAATGAATTTACAGAAGCCGACAAAGCGGTTTATTTGTCCGCGTTGATAGAATTGGGATTGGTCTTGTTTCTTGTAACGACTGTTATTAATATGATCGGCAAAAAAGTAATCAGCAGGTTTACAAATGAATGATGATGAAAACAGGCATTAAATTCAGAATAAATAAAAGCGGAGGAATACAGGTTATCACGATTATTCTTGCGTTTGCCTGCGTAATTCCTCTCATTGCTATTCTTGCATATATTATTCAGGCTGGGATAACAAAAATCAATTGGAATTTTCTAACCAATATTCCAAAACCGGTTGGAGAAACCGGAGGAGGAATTGTCAATGCACTCGTTGGCAGCGTCATTATTATTCTGGTGGCATCAGTTATCGCCATTCCGATTGGTATTCTGACGGGTGTTTATTTGAGTGAGAACAGGAAAAGTACACTGGCTTACTGGTGCCGTCTTTGTATAGATGTGTTGCAGGGTGTACCATCGATTGTTGTCGGTATTGTTGCCTATTTCTGGCTGGTCAAACCTCTCGGTGGTTTTTCTGCTTTATCAGGAAGCGTAGCACTTGCTATCATGATGTTGCCGATTGTTGTGCGATCAACTGAAGAAACACTTAAACTGCTTCCAGACTCATTGAAGGAAGCAGCATTTGCATTGGGAATGCCTTTTCACAGAGTCATCCTCAAGGTGATAATTCCCTGCGGCATAAGTGGCATTCTTTCAGGAGCGATTTTGTCGGTCGCCAGAATTGCCGGAGAAACAGCCCCGCTTCTGTTCACCGCTTTTGGTAATCCTTATCTCACAACCAATATTACCAAGCCCATGCACAGCCTGCCGTTATTGATTTTTAATTATGCTACGAGCCCTTACAACGACTGGCACGATCTTGCATGGGGTGCTTCTGTCATATTACTGGTCTTTGTCCTTTTGCTTAATATATTAACAAAGCAGATCACGAAAAAATGGAAAGTACAATTATAAAGAGTAAGGATTTTAATGCGTATTTCGGCAGCAATCATGTAGTAAAAAATGTGAATATTGAAATTCCCAAAAACTATGTTATTGCAGTTATGGGTCCCTCGGGTTGTGGCAAAACGACTTATCTTAGATGCATTAACCGGATGCATGAACTGATACCGGGTGCAACCAGCAATGGGCAAATGCTACTGAATGGAGAAAATGTATATGATATGCATCCGATTTTTGTACGTTTAAAAATAGGAATGGTTTTTCAGCGCCCCAATCCTTTTCCCAACCTGAGCATTTATGACAATGTGATTGCAGGCTATAAACTGAATGGCATCAGACTTCCAAAAGTTGAGAAGGACAGAATTGTGGAGCACTCGTTGAACCGTGTAGCGCTGTGGAATGAGGTTAAAGATTCTTTGAATAAAAAAGGATCCTTTTTATCGGGAGGTCAGCAGCAAAGACTTTGTATTGCCAGGGCCGTGGCCATGGAACCGGATGTATTGCTTTTTGATGAACCGACTTCAGCATTGGATCCTATTTCGACCTCAACAGTTGAAGAATTATTTCATGAACTTAAAACCAATTACACGCTTATCATTGTTACGCATAACATGCAGCAGGCAGCCAGAGTGAGCGACAAAACTGCTTTTTTTTATTTGGGGGAATTGGTTGAATATGATGATACCAAACTGATGTTCACCAATCCGAAGGATGCGAGAACACAAAATTATATTACAGGACGCTTCAGTTAGTCTAATAAATCAAAACCATTATGACGCAATTCGAAATAGAAATGCAGGATGTCAGGAAAGAAATTATCGGCATGTGGGAACTGGTGTATTCACAATTATCGAAAGCAAGAGAAAGTTTATTGGGCTTTAATAAAGACCTGGCCCGTGAAGTGGTGTTAAGAGAAAAAAGAGTGAATGCTTTCGAACTGAAGATCGACCAGGATTGTGAAAATATATTTGCATTATTCTGTCCAGTGGCAGTTGACCTTCGTTTTTTGCTCGCAGTCTTAAAGATTAATAACAACCTCGAAAGGATCGGCGATATAGCCGATGGCGTAGCAGGTCTTGTTATCGAATCGCCCTCCAAATTTGAATTACAGGCGCTGGAATCCACACAGCTGATCCAGATGTTTGATTTTTCACTGGATATCCTGAAAGATACCCAGATATCTTTCGAGAATGACGATACCTTATTGGCCAGGACCATTTTTTCCAGAGATGAAGCACTGGACGATATCAACATGAATGCGGATCAGCAGATCGCGAAATATATACAGTCCAACCCTGCAAATATCAACCAGGCATTATATATACATTCCATTATCAGAAAGCTTGAAAGGGTGGGAGATCAGTCTAAAAATATTGCTGAAGAAATTATTTTCTATGTTGAAGCCAAGGTATTGAAACATCAGAAAAGTGTATAGATTATTAGCCCGTCCATTTTACTTCAATAACCTTTGTGGTGATTTTTTTTGATAATATTATCTTAACCATTCTGTAAAGACTGCATAATATGGGCTGATTATCTTGTGTAGGTTTAGTAAGTTATTTACCTGTTGGTACGAATGGTTTTATAGAGTAGGAATAGTATTTTCTCATGCAGTAGCCACTTCATTTCCATGACGGTGGCTAATTTTTTTATACACGGATTACACGAATCACGCGAATTACACGAATTATACCTTTCAATGATACTTTGATTCATACTACTCCGAATACAAGATTAAATAGGATCTGTATGTGCTCTTATATCTTTGTAATTCGTGAAATTCGCGCCAATCAGTCTAATTAATTAAAGACAAGTTCTGGGTAGATATAATCTAATTCGTCTTTTTTCTGAGCACTGCAACTGTGCATAAGAAAACTGATAATGGCTTCAGTGGAATGATCGGGAGAAAGCGTGACGTTTTGGTTCATATTCATCAGATCCGAAAAAGAAGGAGCAAAATGATCATCGAGCGATTGAATCCAGGGAATGCCCATTTTTTCCAGGGCTGCGGCGTTGCAGAATTGTTCATATTGCCCACCGATAGGAATGACCAGTAATTTTTTTCCGAGATACAGGGCTTCTGCAGGTGTTTCGAATCCGGCGCCGGCTACCATGGCATGGCATTGAATCATACTTTTGTTAAATGCGTCCTTATTCACCGGAAAAAATAATATATTTTCCTGTTTTGACGGTTGTGTGACTTCTTTTGAAAAAACATGGAAACAGAAATCCTTTAGTGGAGTAAGATATTTAGCCAGTTCTCTGTCACTAAAGGAAGGAAGATAAACGGTGATATGCCCTTTGTCGATGGGCTCGGCGCGAATAATTTCTTTTTTGATCACAGGCGGAAGGATAAAATCATCGTAGGATTCGAAATGCAATCCTACATATTGCGTGGCGCGCGCATAATTCCGCAATACCCATTCGCCAACAAAATCCTTCTTTTCCGGTCGGGGTGTTTTTTCTGATTGGAAACTTGCCTGATGTCCGAAGTTGACGGAAGGAACTTTTTTGTAAGCGCAGGCCAGCGAAGTAATAAATTCAAAATCATTCAAAACAAGATCATATTTTTCAACAGGCAGATCGCGTGCTTCTTTAAAAATCCGCAAAGGCGAAAAATTATTTGCCATTTTCCGATAGCTGAGGCTGCCACTCGCATTATAAAATAATCCGAAGCCCCTGCTTCTATATTTCACAGGACCATCCAGAGGAAGGCTGCTGTTTGATCCGCTGAGAAACAGGTCTACCTGACCGTAACGCTGGAGAAAGGGAAGGATTTCCATCGCCCGGCTGATATGACCATTCCCTGTTGCCTGTATTGCGTAGAATATTTTCATAGTTAGATGGCTAAGGAGTTTATGTATAAATTGATATTGTCTGTAATCACACTGACAGGAGTTTTTGTTTCCACCGATGAAACTGCCGGGAATTCTTTTGCATTGTATTCAAAAATGCTCCATTCATTGCGACTATACTCCAATGCAGTCAGGTGCTCCATCCAGTCTCCTGAATTCAGATAAGTTACTTTTCCGGCATCAGTCTGTACAATTCTTTTTTGTGGCTGATGGATATGTCCGCAAATGACATAATCATATTTTTTTTCGATCGCCAGTTCGGCAGCGATCTGTTCAAAATCATTGATCTTACTCACTGCTTTGTTTACGCTGAGCATTATATTTTTTGAAATGGACACTCTTTCTTTTCCGACTAATTTGAGAAAGTAATTGATAAGGCGGTTGAAAAGGATCAAGATGCCATAACCGGTACTTCCAAGTTTTGCGATGATCTTCGCGCCGCCCCTGGTGGTATTATCAAATACATCGCCATGAAAAATCCAGGTCATTTTATTGTCGATCTCCAGCACCAGTTTATCAGTTAATGTAAAATTGCCTATCTGTATATCTGAATAGCGACGGAGTATCTCATCGTGATTACCGGTAATGTAAAATACTCTTGTTCCGTTGGTGATAAATTGCATGATTTCTTTGATCACCATCATGTGGGAAGAAGGAAAATATCTTTTACTGAATTGCCAGCCATCGATGATATCGCCGTTGAGGATGAGAATATTCGGGGCGATGCTTTTGAGATAATTAAGTAGCTCTTTGGCACGGCAGCCATAAGTGCCAAGATGAATATCAGAGATAACAGCTACATCAAGGGGACGTTTTTCCATTTGAAATGGTTTTTCAAAGTTCGTAAGTAAAGATTACCTCATGTTTATGCTGTTGTTAACAAATTGTAACTTTTTATGGAAATAAAATCCCGGACGCCTTGTGACAGAGGCGAATAGCTAATGCCAAAAAGGTTTAATAATATTGTGCTGGAAACGACCTGTCATATGCAAGAAGAACTCATACTATTACTGGGTGATAAGATTAAATCGAAAAGAGTGCAGAAGAATATTACGCTCGGTGAGCTGGCAGCCAAAGCTGATGTAAGCAAGGGATTGATTTCGCAGATTGAGAATAACCGGACTGTGCCTTCCCTGCCGGTATTGTTCAACATCATTCATTCACTCGGTGAGGATCTGAAAACCTTTTTTGAGGATATGCACGATCATATTAATAATGGCAAAGTGCTCATCATCAGAAAAGGGGAAGAGAAAGAATTTAAGAAGGAACCAGTGAAAGGTTTTTCTTACAAGCGTATTCTCA
>DATJWE010000060.1:0-5134 GCA_035501475.1 Puia sp.
CAATATTCTGGAATTTGATATGAATGCTGTGGATGCAGTAAACAAACCCAAGTTCCATCACCAATGGTTACCCGATGTGATTTATGTAGAAAAAGATTTTCCTATGGACATAAGAACCCAGCTCGAAAAAATGGGTTACAAGCTTGTTCAGCGGGATGCTATCGGCCGAACAGAGTTAATCATGATATTACCCAATGGCAAGATAGAGGCGGTCGGAGATAAGCGTGGCGAAGATACAGCTGAAGGATATTAAACAATAGTGAATAAGCAATAGACAAAAGGCAATAAATATTGATTGATGATTGACTGACCACTGACTACTAACCACTCACTCCCCCTTATAAATCTTCACCTCCGATGTTCCGTCATCTTTAATATATCCGCGATACATACCCTCCGTATCGAAAGGCATTGCAAAATTGCCATCTTTATCTACTGCAATCAAACCACCGCTGCCTCCTAATTGAGGCACTTTATTCTGGATCATTTCGTCTGTAGCCTGTTGCAATGAATAATGTTTGTATTCCATCAGATCACTGACTGATTTGGCTACTACCAGGCGGATAAAGAATTCCCCATAGCCGGTACAACTAATGGCACATGTGGCATTGTTCGCGTAAGTGCCCGCTCCGATAATTGGTGCATCACCTACCCTGCCGAATCTTTTATTGGTGATTCCCCCGGTACTTGTCGCAGCCGCCAGGTTCCCATAACGGTCAATCGCAACCGCACCAACGGTACCGAATTTCCTGTCAACATATTGATCACCTGCATATGCACTTTTTTGCCCTGGTTTTTGTTTTTCAGCTTTAATGGAATCCTCTTTTTTTGCACGTTGCAATGCCTTCCACCTGTCCTGGGTATAAAAATAGGAAGGGTCGACAATTTCTATTCCCTGACTCTTTGCAAATTGTTCCGCACCACGCCCAACGAGCATCACATGATTACTTTTCTCCATTACCACTCTGGCTGCACTTACCGGATTTTTGATAGTCGTGACGCTGGCCACTGAACCTGCGGAAAGGGTTTTACCATCCATAATGGCCGCATCCATTTCATTTTTGCCTTCATTGGTAAATACAGATCCCCTGCCGGCATTGAACAACGGACAGTCTTCCATAATCCGCACAACGGCTTCCACTGCATCAAGCGCAGAGCCCCCGCTTTTAAGAACAGCGTATCCTTTTTGCAAAGCGATGGTTAATGTGTCCCGGTAGGCTTTCTCTTTTTCAGGACTCATCTGGCTTTTCAAGATGGTTCCTGCACCACCGTGAATCACCAACATAACCGGATGTTTGGCTGAAACCGGATTGTCATGATTATCCTGCCCAAAAATGCCCGCAATGGGAATAAAGCAGAAGGCAATAAAAAACCTTTTCATATGTTATAAATTATCAACAAACCTACAGGAAAAGCTATAAAGTTGGTAAATTCCACGACCTGGGAACAATCATCCCAACTTTCTTTCAGACTTTTGCGTATTACTGACTTAACGACAGGCCTTTGGTACTGAATTTGCACATAAAAAGGGTTTAATTATTTTTATCATTCTAATCCGATTATCTGAAAAAATTCCTGAAAATATTCCTGTTAACAGTGCTTACCCTGTTGTTATTCGTAGCAGCAGTCTGGCTTTTGTCGCAAACCATTAATCAGCGCTCCGTTATATATGGGTTACTGTTCATCATCATCGGACTTGCCTTGGTCAAGATTGCAAACTGGAAATCGGTAATGGCCTCCCTGATTTTCCTGATGGTTCTTTCTTTTTCAGTCCAGACAACGCCCGTTCAAAACTGGCTGATCGGAAATATAACTTCGAAATTATCGCACGATCTCAATACTGAGATCGATATCCAGCATGTTGATTTCACCCTTTTCAACAAGATGCTGATCCAGCGGGTCGTAGTTAAGGATAGAGCAAAAGATACTCTTTTATACGCCGGTGAAGCCAGGGTGAGGATCACTGACTGGTTCTTTTTTAAGGACTCGATTGAACTGCAATATATCTCGCTCAGCGACGCATCCATTAATCTCAACCGTAAAGACTCTGTTTGGAATTATCAATTTCTGATCGATTATTTTTCAAGCTCAAAAAAATCAGATAGAAAAAATCCGGTTGATTTTAACCTGAAAAAAATCGAGCTTTCGCATATCCATATACTTAAGAAAGATCAATGGCGGGGAGAGGATGATGAACTGCAACTGGGATCAGTAACCGTAGATGCTGACAATATCAATTTTTTGAAAAAAAAGGTAAGGATCAATGCACTCACATTTACAGAACCTGAATTTGCCATTCGCAATTATCCCGGCAACAGGCCTACTCCGCCAGATACGAGCAGCGAGCTGATCAAAAACGATCCTATGCACCTTCGCTGGAACTCAGGTGGATGGGATATTGTCGTTGAACACGCAACCATTGATAATGGCGCATTCCGGAATGATAAATTGACTGATATTCATCCTTACGATCATTTTGACGGCAATCATATTTATTTCTATGCCGTGAATTTCGATGGCAAAAATCTTCGGCTGAAGCAGGATACCATTACTGCAGAAATAAGTTTGAACACCAAAGAACAGAGTGGTTTTGAAATAAAAAAACTGAATGCTCATATTAAGTTCTTTCCCGAAGGAATGGAATTTGGAAAGATGGATATTCAAACGGGAAAGAGCCATTTACGCAATTTCTATGCGATGCGTTTCAAAACCTTTGACGACATGTCCGACTATGTCGATAAAATAAAAATGGAAGCAGATCTTACAGGTTCATCGATCGACAGCGACGACATCGCTTATTTCGCCCCCGAGTTAAAAGACTGGAAGAAAACAATCCGGATTACAGGAAATATCGACGGCCCGGTAAGCAACCTGGTCGGGAAAAATATAATGATCACCGCAGGACAAAATACTTTGCTCAAAGGAGACATTCACCTGAAGGGCCTCCCTGACATTGATAAAACTTATATCGAATTCAGATCAAATAATTTCAGAACGACCTATCATGATGTCGTTACACTGATTCCATCACTGAAAAAAATAACACAACCCCGTCTCGACCGGATCGCTTATGTTGACTTCAAAGGAAATTTCAACGGCTATATTCGCGACTTCGTCACATCGGGTACCATCGAAACCAGTATCGGAACTGTTTTGGCTGATGTGAATATGAAATTGAGTGAAAACAAACCTTCCGAATACTCCGGAACAATTGTGACAGATAATTTTGATCTTGGGCAGTTTTTCAATGATTCGAGCATGGGAAAAATTTCTTTCAGTGGAAAGGTGGATGGCAAAGGACTGACTTCAAAAACGCTCAATGCCACACTGGACGGAACGGTAAAGCAATTGCATTTTAATGATTACACTTACGAAGATATTGCCGTCAAAGGTGCAATTGCGCAAAAAAAATTTAATGGCAGACTGATTTCAGCAGATTCGAATTTGCGTGCAACCCTAGATGGTCTGATTGATTTCAGCGGAGAGAAGCCGAAGTTTGACTTTAGTTCGAGCGTCGACTATGCCAGTTTGAAGACTCTCCATTTTACCAATGACAGTATTGAATTCAACGGAAAATTGCGCTTCAATTTTACGGGAGATGATATCGATAATTTTTTGGGGAGTGCACGTGTGTATGAAACCACCGTTTATAAAAGAGGGGTGCGCCTTCCTTTTGACTCACTCATCCTCGAATCGAGCATTATCGACAGCAATAAAACGATCACCCTGGTAAGTAACGAATTTGACGGAGCAATTGTGGGAGAATTCTCTATCAAGGAACTGCCTTCCGCATTCCAGGCTTTCTTATCCAGGTACTACCCCAGTTATATCAAACCAGCCAATATAAAATTATCCGATCAGAATTTCAGTTTCGTTATCACTACCAGAAAGGTTGACGATTACCTGGATCTCATCGATAAAAGCCTGAAAGGATTTAATTATACAAGCATTACCGGACGTATCAATACCAAGGAAAACCTGCTTGATGTAAACGCAGAAGTGCCCCAGTTCAGCTATAAAAACATTTCATTTTACAATGTCAACCTGAAAGGCCGCGGTAATTTCGACAGCCTTTCGATGCAGGCCAACATGGGCGAGATTTATGTCAGTGACAGCCTTCATTTTCCTTCCACTCATATACAATTAAAATCATTCAATGATTTGTCTGATGTTAGGATTCTTACCAGCGCAAATCAGACACTTAATGCAGCGAATGTATCTGCCCGGGTGCAAACATTGTCTGATGGCATTCGTATTACTTTCAATCCATCCACGTTTGATATTAACAGTAAAACCTGGGCTATCGATAAAAACGGCCAGCTTTCGTTCACGAATGACATGAACAAAATGTCTGCCGAAGCGCTGAGAATTTATAACGGCGATCAGCAGATTCTCATAAGTACGCACTCTTCTGATGAAGGGAACTGGAACGATGCAGCCATTGATTTGAAGAAAATAAATATAGGCGATTTTGCTCCTTTCTTTGTAAAAGACAATCGCCTCGAAGGATTGCTGACCGGCTCGGTGCAGATCTCCAATCCATTTAACAAACCAGTTTTCCAGTTTTCAGCAGACGCAGAGCAGTTTCGTCTCGATAACGATTCAATCGGCAAGCTCAGACTCACAGGCAATTTTGATAAAAAAAGCGGTTTGCTCAATGCAACCGTGCATTCGGATAATAAAGACTATCATTTCGACCTGAAAGGGGTCTTCAATACATTGGACAGCGCAACGAACCAGCCGATTGACATTACCATTCCCAATCTTGTCGATACTAAAATCGATTTGCTTCAAAAATACCTTGGCGAAGTATTCAGTAATATTGACGGCTTCGCTTCAGGCAGTCTGCATATTGTAGGGCCACCCGACCAACTGAAATATCTCGGTGATCTCACCTTAAAAAACGGCAGCCTGAGAGTAAATTATACCCAATGCACTTATAAAATACCTTCTGCGTCTGTTCAGCTTCGGGATGACTACCTTGATTTCGGTAATTTTGAATTGCTCGATACGCTGGGAAACAAGGCTACGATGACGAAGGCACGGCTTTCTCATCATTCGTTTAAGGATCTCCGTTATGATTTTGCGCTAAACACCAACCGGCTGCTGGTATTAAATACGAAGATTACTGACA
>DATJWE010000061.1:0-41081 GCA_035501475.1 Puia sp.
CAAAAAAAGCGTGGAAGATCCGGAAGGATTTTGGGGAAACATGGCTGAACATTTTTACTGGCGTCGCAAATGGGACAAAGTGTTGCAATGGAATTTTTCTGAGCCGGAGGTGAAATGGTTTATCGGGGGCAAATTGAATATCACGGAGAATTGCCTGGACAGACATCTGAAAGAAAGAGCAGATCAGCCCGCAATCATCTGGGAACCCAATGATCCCAACGAAAAGTATCGCACACTAACTTATAAGGATCTTCATTTTAAGGTTTCCCAATTCGCCAATGTATTAAAAAATAATGATGTTAAGAAAGGCGACCGCGTTTGTATCTACATGCCCATGGTACCTGAATTGGCCATTGCCGTGCTGGCCTGCGCCAGGATCGGGGCCATTCATTCGGTAGTATTTGGTGGATTTTCTGCCCAGAGTATTGCCGACAGGATTCAGGATGCGCAATGCAGTATCGTGGTCACTTCAGATGGAGGATTCAGGGGGAATAAGGAAATCCCTTTGAAAGCAGTGATTGACGATGCGCTGGCCACTTCGCCTTCCGTAAAAAAAGTAATTGTCCTTACGCGTACACATATGCCCGTTAGTATGATTTCCGGACGTGATGTATGGTGGGAAGAAGAAATCAAAAAAGTGGAAATGCAGGGAAATCCCGATTGCCCTGCAGAGATTATGGATGCGGAGGATATGCTTTTCATTCTCTACACTTCCGGATCAACAGGTAAACCCAAAGGAGTGGTACATACCTGTGGAGGATATATGGTGTTCACGAATTACAGTTTTGTAAACGTTTTCCAGTATCAACCCGGTGATATTTATTTCTGCACTGCAGATATAGGATGGATAACCGGACACAGTTATATTGTGTATGGTCCGCTCAGTGCGGGAGCTACCTCATTGATGTTTGAAGGAATTCCAACCTGGCCCAATGCAGGCCGATTCTGGGATATTGTCGATAAGTTCAAGGTAAATATTTTGTATACTGCTCCTACAGCCATTCGCAGTTTAATGGGCTTTGGATTGGACTATGTGGAGGGGAAGGATCTCAGCTCCTTAAAAGTTTTGGGAACAGTTGGCGAACCCATCAACGAAGAAGCCTGGCATTGGTATCATGAAAATATAGGCAAAGGTAAATGTCCTGTTGTGGATACCTGGTGGCAGACTGAAACAGGTGGAATCCTGATTTCCAACCTGGCGGGTATTACCCCGCACAAACCGGCATACGCCACGTTGCCCCTGCCGGGAGTGCAGCCGGTTCTTGTTGATGAAAAAGGGGAAGAAGTTAGGGGCAACAGCGTTAGCGGAAATCTTTGCATTAAATTTCCCTGGCCATCAATTATAAGAACAACATATGGTGATCATGCGCGCTGTCGGCAGAATTATTTTGCAACTTATAAAAATATATATTTCACAGGAGATGGCGCCCTGCGCGATGAAAAGGGGAACTATCGCATTACCGGACGAGTGGATGATGTGCTGAATGTAAGTGGCCACCGGATAGGCACAGCCGAAGTTGAAAATGCAATCAATATGCATACCGGTGTTGTGGAGAGTGCAGTAGTGGGATATCCGCATGATATCAAAGGACAGGGCATTTATGCCTTTGTAATCTACAAGGGTAAGAAAGAGGATAAGGATATTCAGCGGCAGGGAATTGTACAGACAGTGGCAAAAATAATCGGCCCTATTGCCAAGCCCGATAAAATCCAATTTGTGAGCGGGCTGCCCAAAACACGCAGCGGAAAAATCATGCGCAGGATTTTAAGAAAAATTGCAGAAGGAGAAACAAGCAATCTCGGAGATACGACGACGCTGCTCGATCCAGCCGTAGTGGATGAAATTAAGAACGGGAAAATATAATATTCCTATGTGGATCTATACATCTATGATCCTATGTGGTAAAATATTAACCACATAGATACAATAGAATCATAGGAGCACATAGGAGGATTTATTTTTTGATCGTTACCTGCGTTCCGATGCCAACCATATCATATAATTCATCCACATCTTCATTCTTCAGCGCAATACAACCATTGGTCCAGTTCTGATATAGATCCACTGCAATATCGTCGTGTGGCCAGGTTCCGTGGATTGCTATACCACCGCCGATTTTTGCATTTTTAGGGATCAATCCTTTTGCTTTCCGTTCATTAAATTTTTCGTAGTCTGCTTTGGTAGGATAATCAATGTCCATCATTTTGTCCCATTTTTCATGCGGACGTTTAGATGCGATATGATATATGCCTTCGGGTGTTTTGCGGTCACCCTCCATCATTTTATCATCAAGGGACTTGCTTCCAAATACAGCCGGATAAGTTGCATACCAGCCATCCTGGTCATACACTTTCAATTCGTAATCCGATTTAATAACGACGATGTTGATTTCGCCGTCAAGATGCCGGTTAAAAAAACTTTTTCGCACTGACCTTCCGTGCGTGTCACGAAATGACAGAAATGTCATCGTCAACAAACAGAAAATGGAAATTTTTTTAAGAGACATACTAACCCTGTTTTAGTCTTATTCAACGTTTTGCAGGATCAGAATATTTTTAAAGTGAATAAGTTTTAACGAATGGATAAGACATAAAAACAGTCCCGAACCTTCGGGACTGTCATTTTTAACTTTTTATTCTCTAAAAGAAACTTCTTCCATTTTAGGGACGCCGCATTACCAATTGCTGAGCCTGATGCCTACATTATACGGTACCTGGTCCAATCCTTTTTTGAAAATACTTTGTGTAGCATAAGAGCCATAAAATTTGATGGGGCCTAATTGTATTTCGGCTATCCAGGATATTTTCCAGGGATTCAGATCAAAACTATCGTGTGTTTTTTGCTTGCCGAATTCATCGCTTATTAATTTTTGCCGGGAAGAATACAGGTAGCCAAAACTAGCGCCCACACTGAAGCCGAAATCATGTCTCAGATGCGGAGTAAGATTGAAATTGAGCATCACCGGGATGGTTACATAGTCTGTGGCCAGTTTGTTCTTGCTGTAACTGATCGTGTCCATGATCACCTTGGTCGGATTGGTGAGGTACTTGATGTTTGCAGTATAACGGTAATTATTCAATTCAATTCCAAACCCGTATTTCAGGTTCACTACATGTTTGATCAGATTCAGTCGCTGCATAAAAAGCCAGATATTCACATCAACTGATTTACCATAGCGCAAATTGAACCAGTCGCTCGTAGATCCGGGAGCAAACTGCTGTGTTTCCACGGATGAATAATTGGTTCTGTCAGTATAATTCGCGAATCCGATATCAATGATCACCCAGTTGGTACTGATATTTGAAGGATGGTAATAATGACGATGGTGAGTATACACTTCATGGTCTTCGAC
This sequence comes from Puia sp., assembly GCA_035501475.1. Lineage (GTDB taxonomy): Bacteria > Bacteroidota > Bacteroidia > Chitinophagales > Chitinophagaceae > Puia. Next base: position 3,354 of record DATJWE010000061.1, read on the forward strand.
TTTATCATTCCCGTTCCCACTCTTGACAATGATCATGGAACCTACCTTAATCGTGTCCGATGAATTGCCTGCATTGCTCTTGCCAGTCGTATCCGTCTGAGCCAAGCCCGACAGGTACAGGCATAGTCCTGCCAGCAGTAAAAATTGCTTTTTCATATTTACTTTAATTAAAAATTATTTTAAAGCGATTTGGAAATTCCCTACAAGAACATTCCGTTTGTTGTCATCAACATTGGTTGTTTTTTCAAAGACACGGGTTATCTTTCTGAAGACTCCGCGCATCGTACTTTTTTTAGGAGAAAATGTCACCAGGCTGATCTTGTCTTCAGGATTTTGATCCTGATCTGCAAAAACAACCTGCCCCGCAACAGTATTACTATCAGATGTTATCAGCTGGTCTTGGATATCAGGTGTATTTGATTTAGCAGCAGCAACAGCAATACCGGTATTGGGTTGCACAGCAATTGTATTTGTTTTGATATTTCTTCCCGATTCTTTGTTTGTCAGGGCTATTGGCATGTTCTGTTTTGTTTTCATTGGCACATCTTTTTCATCTGTTCCCTTAGCGGCAATATTGCTATTGCTATTATTGAAATTTTTCTTTTGCACCTTACTCATATCCGATGACTGATTTTTACTTTGAGTAGATGCGATCTTTTCAATCGCATTTGTATTGTGTGACGAATCAAGGGGGGGAGAAGTTACAGACAGATTATTTTTTTCTGAACTTTTTGAATCGTTATTGATTTTATTTACTGCAACAGATGGCTGCGGATGGGGATTGGAATATTTTAATATCATCAGCCCTGCTATCAGCAACACAACGGCCGCCGCTGAAGCTATCCTCAACCAGGGCAGGGGTACTGTTCTTCTGTCTTCTTTCTTATACAATCCTGATTTTCCTTCGAACACTATACTATTATCTGGTTCAAGATGCGCTTTCTGCAAAAGAATTAATTCCTTTTGCAGTTCCGGGTATTGAGCTATAAATCTTTCAACCGCCTTCTTATTTTTCTCATCCAGTTCATTGTCGACATATAAAAGGAAAAATTCTTCGTAATTGCTATGCTTGATGAGGGAATTGTCTTCAGCGGATTTCAATAGTGATTCCCTGTTCTCAAAGAAAATGGTATGATCGGGAATGAGTTTTGTTTGCTGTAACAGAACAAGCTCCTGTGCCAGATCCGGATTCTCGCTCACAAAGGATTCGACAGCTTTTTTTTCTGTAGCAGACAATTCACCATCCGCGTAAAGCAGAAAAAAATCTTCGTAATTATTTCTGTTAATATTCATTCTATATTACTTTTTCCAGGCTCACCAGGTAATTTTTCAGAATCAATCGCGCCCGGTGGAGATAAACTTTTACCTGGCTCTGGTTCAGTCCTGTGATCTCCCCAATTTCTTCATAAGAATATCCTTCATAGTCTTTCAACAGCACCAGGGATCGTTGTGTTTCGTTCAATCTCATCAGGGCTTCATCCAGTATCTTTCTTAAGTTTTCAGCCGGATGAGAATAAGCTCCGGTATCAGGACCAAATTCTTCTTTCAGCTGTATTCTTTTCACTTTTCGTAAATGATCAATCATCTGGTGATAGGCAATGGTAAAAAGGTAAGACTTACTTTTATCCGCATTGACTTCTTTTCGGTTCCGCCAAAGCCGTTCAAATGCAGTCTGCACAACATCTCTGGCATCTTCCTCATTTCTCAGATTTTTCAGGATGAACCGGTATACTTTATCCGCGTTGGTCGTAACACATTCGTTATAATCTCGTTCCGTCATGAGCAGCGCTGCTGGTATATTAAATTGGGTTGTTAAGATAGTAATACGATCGGAGGGCCTGGAAAGTTACAAATCGGAGGCCGTTTAATGTAAAATCCTGAAAGGAGATCATTCGTCGCAACCAATCAGGCTATGTGAAAGGGATTCCCAGATGACGAATTCGGATTGCCTGTGGCCGGATTTTTCACTGTCCTGGCAGGATTCTTTGGTTGTTGCATTGTTTCTCGAGTAGGAGAATAGGATCAGGCCGGTTATTGCAATGACTATAAGGATAAAATAGCGGATATAGGTTTTTGGTTTCATTGAGAAAATTTCTCTTATAGGACGAAGGTACGCAAAAAATGTTACGGTTCTCTCAAAACAAAATCAGGCAGTGGATTATAGCTCTTGAACTAAATCCCTGCTATAATCCTGAGGCAAAATCTGACAGCCGGGGCGTTTTTCCCTTACAATATCAACTGCTTACCTTTGATGACCTAAAAACCAGGTCATGAACGAAAGTTTTGTCAGGCGTATTGAGGCCGAATTGAAGGAAATAAAAGACGCTGGCCTTTTTAAAACGGAGCGGATCATTGAAAGCGATCAGGGTGCGGAGATCAAGGTAAACGGAAAGATTGTATTGAATTTTTGCGCGAATAATTATCTGGGACTTTCCTCCCATCCGAAAGTGATTGAAGCTGCACACAAAGCCATTGATTCAAGGGGGTATGGTTTGAGCAGTGTCCGTTTTATCTGCGGCACGCAGGATATTCATAAAGAACTGGAAAGAAAACTCGCTAAGTTTCTGGCAACAGAAGACACCATTCTCTATGTCGCTGCTTTCGACGCAAACGGAGGTGTGTTTGAACCACTCTTTGGCGAACAGGATGCGATCATCTCCGATGAACTGAATCATGCTTCTATTATTGACGGAGTTCGCTTATGCAAGGCCCAACGGTATCGGTATAAGCATAACGATATGGCTGACCTGGAACAGCAATTGAAATCTTCGCAGAATGCGCGCAGCAGGATTATTGTTACGGATGGTTCATTCAGCATGGATGGGACGATAGCACAGCTGGATAAGATCTGTGATCTCGCCGACAAATACGATGCAATCGTTATGGTAGATGATTCTCATTCGTCCGGGTTTTTGGGAAAGACCGGACGTGGCTCCCATGAATATCGTGGCGTGATGGGAAGAATTGATATCATTACCGGAACACTTGGCAAAGCCCTGGGCGGAGCCAGCGGCGGATTTACCAGTGGACGAAAAGAAATTGTTGAAATGCTCAGACAAAGAAGCAGGCCATACCTGTTCTCCAACAGTCTTGCTCCTTCTATTGTGGGGGCCTCCATTGCCGTGTTGGATATGTTAAGCGAAACCACAGAACTCAGGGACAAATTAGAGTACAATACAAAATATTTCAGGAGTAAAATGACTGCTGCAGGGTTTGATATCAAACCCGGGGATCATCCCATAGTTCCAATCATGTTATACGATGCTGTAGTGGCCCAGGAATTTGCTGCTCACCTGCTGAAAGAAGATATTTATGTGATTGGTTTTTTCTTCCCTGTAGTTCCAAAAGGAAAGGCAAGGATAAGAGTCCAGTTGAGCGCTGCCCACGAACAAAGACATCTCGACAAAGCCATCGCCGCTTTCCATAAAGTGGGGAAGGAATTAGGAGTTCTGAAGTAAGCAGTTGACAGTTTTAGAAATGATAATAAGCCAATGATGATGGTTTTCCTCTGTCAACTGGCATGCGCAATCATACTAATCTCCACATTCACATTTTTTGGTAGGCCTTTCACAGCAACGGTTTCCCGGGCTGGAAAATTACCGTTGAAATATTTCCCGTACACATCATTCACTGAAGTGAAAAGAGACATATCACTCAGGAAAATAGTTGTCTTGATCACATGACTGAAATCCATTCCTGCTTCAGTAAGGATAACTTTGAGATTTCGCATAACCTGGTGCGTTTCTTCGATAACATCCTTTGCATCTATATTTCCGTTGAGTGGATTAATAGCCACCTGGCCCGAAATAAAAAGTATATCATTGACCTGAACAGCCTGGCTGTAAGGACCGATCGGAGCAGGCGCATTGGAAGTGTTGATGATTTTTTTGGGCATGCTCAAAATTAATACCTTTTCCAAAGTTTTGTTTCGGGGAAAATTGTTCTCTATGGTGAAATGTTTTTCTTTGTGTTAAAAATCTGCGAATGAGCATTGCTGTTCTTGCTCAACATGAAAAGCAAAAAGAATTAGAAGCCCGGCTTCAGGGCTTCCCTGCCACATTGTACTTTGCAGATTCTTTGAAAGATTTACTGTCATACACAGCCGATATATATTTCGATTTAGAGTTCAAAATGGAAAAGAAGAGGATTGACGCACTGAGCGAATTCCTGCCAAAACCTGTTTTTATTGATTCCGTTGCATATACTTTAAAAGATATCGGAAAGGATTTTGTTCGCATCAATGGATGGAATACATTTTTTGAAAATAGAATTTCAGAAATAGTCATTCCCAATCCGGAAATACAAAAATCGGCACTGGCTTTTTTGGAATCGGCGAACTGGTCATATCAGATCGTCCCTGATGTGCCCGGCATGATCAGTGCGAGAATTATTTCCATGATCATCAATGAAGCTTATTTTACTGCACAGGCCGGAGTAGGTACAAAAGAAGATATTGATATCGCGATGACATTGGGAACCAACTATCCTTATGGTCCTTTTGCGTGGGGAGAAAAAATCGGCTTAAAAAAAATTTATGAATTGCTTGTGGCTTTAAACAAACAGGACGGGGCTTATATGATTTCTGATATGCTGCAAGCTGAAGCATTAAAAAATGAGTAGCAATTAATGGGTTTGATTTTAAATATCGATACTTCAACAGAAATGGCAAGCATCTGCCTTGCAAAAGATGGTGTGGTGATTGTGTCTTCCCAAAACCAGGACCAGAAAGATCATGCATCCTGGTTACACCCGGCAATTGAGGAGATATTAAAAAAGGCGGACTTGAAGGCCAAAAATCTGGATGCCTTAGCCGTTACTATCGGGCCGGGTTCTTATACCGGGCTTCGTGTTGGACTGGCTGCGGCGAAAGGGTTATGTTATGCTCTTAAAATTCCACTGATCACTGAGAATACTTTAAAAGTAATGGCTTCAAGCGCGGCATACCAGGCGGATATCTTATCTGATTTTTTAATTTGTCCAATGATTGATGCCCGCAGGATGGAGGTGTTTACTGCAGTTTATACAGGCGAAATGCAGGAATTAATGGCTCCTTCGGCATTAATATTAAATAAAAATTCATTTGAAAATTTTTTTGTAGACCATACCATGGCTTTTTTGGGTAGTGGAACCCCGAAATGGAGGACATTAATAAGTTCAAACAAGGCCATTTTCCTGGATTCGCCCTTTCTTGCTAAGTTTCTGGGCATTATTTCCTTCCGGAAATGGCAGGTCGCTGAATTCACCGATATCATTTACAGTGAACCCGTCTATCTCAAGGAATTCCACACTCATATAAGATAATAAATATATTATAAAATTAAAGTCGAGGATACTCATTTTATCGAATGAAGGAGTAAATTTGTTTACTTTATAATAGTTTTAATAAAATGGGTCAACATGAGTGCAACAACAAGTAATTACTGGATGATTGTAAATACTGATGGCTCTGATGGGATGCCTGTAAAAGTGGATTTTTTGAACCTTAAAAAAGCCGCGATGATATTAAGGGCTTTAAATCATAAACTCCGTCAGCAGATTGTGAGAATACTGGATGAAAATAAAAAGCTCACTGTAACGGAATTGTATATACAGTTGCGCCTGGAACAATCCGTAGCTTCACAGCACCTCGCAATTTTGCGAAGGGCGGGCATTGTTAAGACGGAAAGAGAAGGCAAATTCATTCACTATACCATCAATCACGATCGTATCGCCGACATAATGAAAACTGTTGATCAGCTGATAGATTGACCGCCCTGCTTTTTTACTCACCATTTTCTCTCACACCCGAGCAACGTTTTTTGCTGAACATCTTCTTTTAGCTTTTCTTATGAAACGGGGAGTACACCGGTTCGGAGAATTGATTAATTTTGCATCAAATCGCAATAATGTTTATTAAGCAATTATACACCGGCTGTCTGAGTGAAGCAGCATATTATGTTGAAAGTGAAGGAGAGGCTGCTATTATCGACCCCCTCAGGGATATTGATCATTATCTCGAGATGGCCAATGAGCGCAAGGCTTCGATCAGGTATATTTTTGAAACTCATTTTCACGCAGATTTTGTGAGCGGTCACCTCGACCTTGCTAAAGCAACAGGTGCGCCGATTATTTATGGCCCGAATGCTGAAACGAATTTCCCTATTTATAAAGCCAAAGACGGTGAAGAATTCATCCTGGGTAAAATCCGCCTTAAAGTCCTCCATACTCCCGGGCATACACTGGAATCCTCCTGTTATCTTGTAAAGGATGAGAAAGGAAAACCAACCGCGATATTTACCGGCGATACTTTATTTGTTGGCGATGTGGGTCGGCCCGATCTGAGCAGTGGTAATCTGAGTCAGGAACAACTTGCTTCTTTGATGTATGATTCACTCCATAAAAAAATTATTCCCCTGCCTGATGCTGTAACGGTTTATCCTGCACATGGACAAGGCAGCAGTTGCGGAAAGAACCTGGGTCCTGAAACTTATAGTACAATTGGTGATGAGAAGGAAACGAATTATGCATTACAGGCGCAGGATAAAGAAGCATTCATCAAAGCAGTAACGGATGGATTGAATATGCCTCCACAGTATTTCCAAATTAACGCACGCATTAATAAGGAAGGATATGAAAGTCTGGATGAGGTTTTGGAAAATGGATTGAAAGCATTGTCGATAGAAGAATATAAAAATTATATCAATCAAAATGACGTGATCATCCTGGACACGAGAGAAGGAATAAAATTTACGGACGGATTTGTTCCGGGCTCAATAAATATAGGTCTTAATGGCCGTTTTGCTGAATGGGCCGGAAGTCTTCTTTCTTTTGATATGCCGATTGTTCTGGTGACAGAAAACGGAAAGGAAAGAGAAAGTGTAGTAAGGTTGGCCAGGGTAGGATTCGATCAGATGAAAGGATACCTGGAAGGCGGATTTGAAAGCTGGCAGAAAGCCGGTGAGCCGATTGACATGATTATTAATGTAGAGGCCGATGAGCTTGCGATGGATCTGCCATTCGATAACAAACTTGTGGTGATCGATGTGCGCAGTGAAACGGAATTTGCGGATGGGCATGTCCGTGGTGCAATCAATATGCCGCTGAATGATCTCACTGACCCGGGAAATATGGCTGATATTGATGATCATTTTAATGTGTATGTGCATTGCGGCGGCGGATACCGCAGCGTAATCGCCAGTTCATTATTAAAAAGACAGGGTATTCACAATCTCAGAAATGTTTTAGGAGGGTGGAATGAAATCAGCAAACAAAATGGCATTAACATTGTCAAAGAAAAAAGTATCCTGAACTAGTCATTCCGAATCGAAGGATCTTTTCTAGGTATTGAAGGCATCGGATCTTTGTCCATCCACAACTCACTGTATTCTTCTTTCCATTCATGTTTCCAACGGCGATGACTCCACAACCAAAGCGCCGGTTGTTCTCTAATTGAACGTTCAAGAAAACGAACATAGTTTCTCGTAAGCTCCCCTTCCTGTGTTTCAGATGGATTTAACGATCCAACTTCGATTCGGGCACGATAATGTCCTCTTTTAGGTTTGTAAAAATAAATGAAAAGCGGAGGGATATTGCCTGTACGTGCTCCCCTTTCGGGTCCTTTGACAAACGGTGTGGGTCGGCCGAAGAAATTCAACCAATGGGCATTGGATGGACTTCCCGGGGCCTGGTCGGCTACTAACGCCAGCATATACAGCGAGTTCCTGTAGGGCACCAACGATTTACGGGTTTGTGTGGCAGGAACAAAAACTGTTCCCGTGCGGGAACGCATACGGAAAAAAACACGGTCTAGTATTTTGTTTCCAAGGGGCATATAAATAACAATGAATGTATACAGGGTCCGTAAAGGCATCACCATACCCGCAATTTCCCAATTAAAAGTATGACCCAGGTGCAACTGGCATTTACGGTTTTCCTTATACAGTTTTTCATATACTTCCGGGTTATCTATTTCAAAGCTTTGCAGGATGAAATTTTTACTTGCGGAAAAGAGCTTGAGCATTTCGATAAAATTATCAACGAAATTCCTATAGAAATCTTTCATGATTTTCCTGCGCTCTTCGTCAGTTTTTTCAGGAAAAGCGATCATCAAATTATCCTTAACTACCTTTTTTCTGTACCCAATCATATAATAAAGCAACACATACACACCGTCTGACAAGAGATATAAGACAGGCATCGGTAGCAATGAAATTGCATAAAGCAGACCATAGACGATGTAGTACATAACGACACAAATATTATAAAAAGAAAGCAATATTTGAGGTAAACGGAACGAATGTCACACGTGATTATGGGGAATGATTGAGTAGGAAGTATTTTTAAGGCTGGTTAATCCAGTTTTTTTCTTCCTGTTCGATATGATGCAGTTCAATATTCACGCTGAATTTATTTTTAAGATGCCTCGCCAACGCATCCGCTGCGTATACGCTTCTGTGTTGGCCACCTGTGCATCCGAAACTGATCATTAAAGTTTCGAATCCTCTTTTGATATAATCTTCAACTGAAATATCTACCAGGTCGTATACACTGTTGAGGAACTCCGGCATTTTGGTTTCCTGTTCAAGAAAATCTTTCACCTCCTTATCTCTTCCGGTCTTCATTTTAAATTCATCGATTCGTCCCGGGTTGTAAAGACCTCTGCAGTCAAATACAAAACCGCCCCCTGTTCCGCTGTAGTCTTTAGGAATTCCTTTTTTGTAAGAAAAACTATTAATATGAACAATCAGCGGAGTGCTTTCAGCTGCCCGGATGGGTTCAAACCGGCTAACGATATTATCTTCCACAATCAAATGCAGCAGCCGTTCGAATTCCGGCATTACTATTCCAGCCTGCCTGTTACCGAGAAACCACTTGAGATTTTTTAATCCCAGCGGTATACTGATGAGAAAATGCGCTTTGCGTTCAAACAATCCCCTGAAGCCATATGCGCCGAGAACCTGTAACAGACGAATAAGCACATAACCGTTATACTGACTCACGAAGCGAACCCTGTCGATCGGCTTCCCCAGCATATTTTCTGCACAATCCATATAATATTCCAGCAGGCCATTTTTCCATTCGTCGGGTAATTCTGCTTTCGCCTGCCACAGCATGGAGGCCACATCATATTGCAATGCGCCTTTCATGCCTCCCTGGTAGTCTATGAAATGGACTTTCTTGTTTTTTATCAAAATATTCCGGCTTTGAAAATCGCGGAACATGAAATATTTATGATCCACATAGCTGAGATAAGTGCCGAGAGCCTCAAAATCGTCAATGAGCTTTTCCTTGTCGTATGGAATCTGAAGTGTATCGAGAAAATAATATTTGAAATATAGCAGGTCGCTGAGTATCGCCTGTTTACCAAATTCTTTTGAGGTGAGGCACCAGTTATAATCCAGGTCAGTATTTCCTTTGATTTGCAGGTGAGCCAGTTCCCTGAGGCTTTGTTGAAAAAGCTGATATACTTCATCGCTATATCCTTTTTCCTCGAGCTGGTTTAGTAAAGATATATCCCCAAAATCTTCCTGGATATAAATGGTATGATCAGTACTCACTGCATATATTTCAGGCACAGGACAACCAGCGGCTGAAAAATGTCTGCTGAACCGGATAAAGCTCAGGTTTTCCTGGATATTGTTTCCATATGTAGCAATATAACTGCGGCCATTTGTGTAGATCCGAAAATAGATCCGGTTACTGCCTGACTGGGGAATCTTTTCAATGCCGGTAATGGTCTCACCATTAAGAGATGCAAATAATTGCCTGATATCCGCAATAATGTTTTGCATAAATACTGAATAGCAGTAAAAGTAAAATAATTTACTATTTAACGCAGAAATTGATCATTGCGGTGAAAAAATGGTAATTATTTTTAGGAAGAATAATTTGATTCTATATCTGTTTGTGGGATGGCTACAAATGTTTTGGCAAATTTTTTTGTTTTCGCACAATGTTCACTGATTAGTTCAGCCACTAGTGCGGTCCAGCCCGTCTGGTGAGATGCACCCAGACCTTCGCCTGTATCGCCGTGAAAATATTCATGGAATAAATTCAGATCTTCATTTCCCGGTCGCTGATAGAACCAGTTGTACCTGCCGTATTGTGGCCGGGAACCTTTCTTATCTTTTTCAAAAAGGCTGATAACGCGAAGTGTTAGTTCATCAGCTACCCGCTCGAGGTCGAGGAAATTTCCTGAACCCACTGGGCATTCAACCTCTAAACTATCGCCATAAAATGTTCCGTATTTCCGGATGGATTGTATCAGCAGATAATTGATGCATATCCACACCGGTCCCCGCCAATTGGAATTGCCACCAAAAAGATTGGAAGTGGAATCACCCGGATCGTATTGTATCGTGTATTGAATGGAGTCAATGGTTACTGAATAAGGATTTTTTTCATGATATTTTGATAGCGCGCGGATTCCGCCCGGAGAGAGAAATTCATCCTCGTTAAGTAAGCGTTCCAGCAAATACACCAGTCTTTCCCTGGGAACCAATGAAAGCAGAAGTGTTTCTCCATCTATTTTTTCCTCGTTGGGCCAAAAGCGTTTATTCTTAAGCCGGTAATTTTCGAACCAACTGATGCGTTTACTGAAATCGGTCAGCTTGTCGAGTTTCTTTTTTTCGATGACCGATACCGCGAATAATGTCGTAATACCAACGATCGAGTGTATGCGCAATTGAAGAGGGGGGGATCCGGCGATAGAAAGAGTATCGTAAAAGAATTTGTCTTCGTCATTCCACATTCCCTGTACGTTCAAAGCCTCGGCAATCAGGACAAACTGCTCAAAAAACTTAGTCGCTGTATCTTCGAAAGACTCATCCTTCATCGCTATTTCCAGGGCCATATCCATCATGTTCAATGCATACATGCCCATCCAGCTCGTTCCATCGGCCTGCTCCAGTTGCATCTGACCCGGAAGCTGGATACTCCGGTTAAAGACACCGATATTATCCAATCCAAGAAATCCGCCTTCGAACATATTATTCCCATTCGGATCTTTTCGGTTGATCCACCAGGTGAAATTGATGAGTAGCTTCTGGAAAATTCTTTTCAAAAAATCAATATCACCTTTTCCTGTTCGCTCTTTTTCGATGCGATATACCTGCAAGGCAGCCCAGGCCTGAACAGGGGGATTGACATCACTGAAATTCCATTCATAAGCCGGCAATTGTCCATCAGGTTTCATATACCATTCTCTCATGATGAGCAGGAGCTGGTGTTTGGCAAAGCAGGGATCCACCAATGCCATGGGAATACATTGGAATGCCATATCCCAGGCAGCGTACCATGGGTACTCCCATTTATCGGGCATGGCGATAATGTCCTGGTTTTTCAGATGCTTCCAATCGTGATTGCGCCCGTATTGTTTACCCAGATTAACAGGTGTAATTCCATCGCTCGTGGTTATCCATTCCTCCACGTCAAAATGATAAAATTGTTTGCTCCACAACAATCCCGATAGTGCCTGTCTCTGGATATTGAACATTTCTGATGCACTGTCCACCGGAAGGATGTCCCGGTAAAAAGCATCAGCTTCTTCTTTACGGTCGGAGAAAATATATTCGAAACCTCTCGCAAAAGGGATATCAAATGATTTATTGCTGAGACGGAGATAAATCACCTGCGATTTACCGCCCTCAATCCGATAGCGATACACCGGCGAAAATTTAGTTCCTGATTTTTTTTGGCGCAAGGCCTGCAGGTTTTCGCCTTTGATAATGGCATCATGAAAAGCATCTTTTACAAAAGGAGAGGTATTTGGAATGCCAACAATTTTTTCGAGGTTGGTTTCATTTTCACTGAACAGCCGGTCATCGGGGGGTTGGAAATACAAATAGTAAGTACCCAGCCTGCTGTGTGTTGCCCGTACCGAAGTCTTGTCGCGCATGGTGATCGCCGGCTTTTTTTCAAGATCAAGGCTCCAGCGATTATAGAACCAAAGGGTAGGCAGTACCGTTATATCGGCAGCCTGGGTACAACGATTGTGAATATTTATTTTAATGAAGATGTCCTTGCTGTTTTGCTTTGCATAAGTAATCAGTATATCAAAATATTCATCGTTGTCAAACACCCCCGTATCCAGAATCTCATATTCAGGCTGTTCTTTTGTGCGTAGCCGGTTTTCTTTAATCAGTTTTTCATAAGGGAACAACTGCTGAGGGTATTTGTACAAATATTCCATATAGTAATGAGTAGGAATATTGTCGAGGTAATAATACAGTTCTTTTACATCTTCTCCGTGGTTGCCCTGGCTATTTCCCAGTCCGAAGAGCCTTTCTTTCAATACGGGGTCTTTGCCATTCCATAAAGCCACGGAGAAACACAGGTTTTGGAAAAAATCGGAAATGCCGGCGATGCCATCCTCGCCCCATTTGTATACGCGGCTATGCGAATCATCATAAGGAAAATAATGCCAGGCATCCCCATTGGTGCTGTAATCTTCGCGGACGGTTCCCCATTGTCTTTCGCTGAGATAGGGACCCCATTGTTCCAGAGGGATTTTTTTTGAACTGTTAACTGCTAACCGTTGTTGTTCTGCTGTCATGGTTTTCTGTTTCTGCAGGTATTGTCTCCGGCTCAATCATGATTAAAACAGGAACATATTGATAAACTCAATTTATCCTTGTTCTCAAAACGATGACATGTGTACAGAGCCTGGCAGTAATCCCTGTCAATGAAGCAAGCAAGCGTAAAAAAAGAAAAGCGAAATATAGCAATTACGAGGATAAAAATACAAAAAATAGCAGCACAATTAAGCCCTGTTTCTGCATTTGTTGATTATTTCTCTATTCCTGTTAATATCGGTGATTATTTGAAGAAGTAAATGCCGTCGCCCTTCCGTATGAAAGGCATGCTAATCAGCGTTTATATAATGCCGTTATATTCGACGGAACGAAGCTGTTTAACTATTCATACCGAAGTGCTTCAATGGGATCCAGTCGGGACGCTTTTTGTGCGGGATAATATCCGAAAAAAACCCCGGTGACAGCACAGACAATAAAAGAAAGTGCGATGGAAGATTGGGAAACCAGCGTCGGCCAGGAGAGAAACACGGTAACGAGTCTTGATGCTGCTATACCCAGGGCAACCCCGATGATGCCGCCGGTAATACTGATCAGGATGGCTTCGATCAGGAACTGGAACAGGATATCAATTCCTCTCGCGCCGATGGACATACGAAGCCCGATTTCTCGCGTGCGTTCAGTAACGGAAACATACATGATATTCATAATCCCAATTCCTCCGACGACCAGCGATATTCCGGCAATGGCGGTGAGCAGCACGGTCAGCAGCTGACTGGTTGAACTGAACGTATTGATGAGCTCTTCCTGTGTTCTCACAGCAAAATCATCTTCATCAGTCGGCTTCAGGCGATGCGTCGCGCGAAGGATGGTTGAGATTTCTGCAGTGGCAAGCTGGGTAGCGTTCTCACTGGATGCTGAGGCATATATATTCTGGAAATAAATAGATGCAGTGATTCTTTCCTGCACCGTAGTATAAGGAGCAAGAATGATATCATCCTGGTCCTGGCCGAAAGCATTTTCACCTTTTGCCTCGAGTATGCCGATGACTGTAAAAGGGATCTTATTGAACCTGACGACCTTGCCGATGGGATTTTCACCGGGAGAAAAAATATTATTTATCACCGTCTGCCCAAGTAAACAAACTTTTGCGGCCGACTTTACGTCTGCATCCGTAAAGGGAACGCCGTCTTTCAAAGTCCATTGCCTGATATCCAGATACTGCGGGCTCACTCCCTGAATGGCAGTGGGCCAGTTTAGTGCGCCGTTGATGACCTGCCCCCTGGTGGATGCTGCGGGGGAAAGATAACTTATGTATTGCGCTTGTTTCTGCAGCGCTTTGACATCATCTATAGTTAAGGTTTGAACCGAGGTGGCCTCGAGCCTGGCGCCGGCCGCCACATTGCTGTTCGGCCTGATGGTGATCATATTTGAACCCATGCTTGCCAACTGATCTTGAATGCTTTTTTTAGAGCCCTGTCCAATGGCTACCATGGCAATCACTGCGGCTACTCCGATGATAATTCCGAGCATAGTCAGAAAAGCACGAAGCTTGTTTCTCAGCAAAGCCTTCCACGCAATTCGTAGCAGATTGAAGAACTTCATATTCTATAATTTTTTATTCTCAAAAATTCGCCGGCCATTGCTGGCCTATCCAACGCTGACTGATCCGATTACGAATCCGTTTTTTCAAGAAGCATCCGCTACCGGAAGGGAAGCCAACACTTCTTTCGCAGATTTTTTGTTTTCATTAGTGGCATCTTTCAGGACTTTCCCATCTCTCAGCAAAACAGTACGACTGCTGAATGCGGCGATGTCAGATTCATGTGTTACAAAAACAATTGTTTTTCCCTGCTGGTTGAGATCCTGCATCAGCGACATGATTTCATAAGAAGTTCTCGAATCCAGGTTCCCTGTGGCTTCATCAGCCAAAATCATTACCGGTTCGTTGACCAACGCTCTCGCAATAGCCACGCGCTGCTGCTGGCCGCCTGAGAGTTGGCTGGGTGTATGCTTGAGCCTGTCGGCCAGCTTGACCGCCTCCAGCGCCTTGATGGCTTTTTCCCTTCTCTCCTTGGCAGAAACAGCCGAATTATATAACAGAGGCAATTCCACATTTTCCAGCGCTGAAGTGCGGGGCAATAAATTATAAGCCTGAAAAACAAAACCGATTTTTCTATTCCGTAACCGGGCCAGCTCATTACGGGAAAGTTTTTTTATGTTGACTCCATCGAGCAGGTATTCTCCGTCGGTCGGCTTGTCGAGACATCCAAGTATATTCAGCAAGGTTGTCTTACCTGAGCCACTACTTCCCATGATTGTTAAAAGCTCGCCTGCGGTTACATCGAAGCTGACACCCTTCAATGCCCTGACTACTTCAGCTCCCATCCTGAATTCCCTTTTAATATTTCTTATTTCCAGAATCTTGTTGTTCATTATTGTTTATTGATTTCATAGTGTAAGATTACTTTGCGGTGCTTTTTTTGGGAGTCGATCGCTGTGGTATAAACGGACTTTTTTGCGTGCTGGTAGTTGTCGTGCCTGTATTATTTGGCTGCGATTCAACTCCGGTTACTACTTCGTCATCTGTTGTCAATCCGTCGATTACCTGCACATGCGTATCATCATTTATTCCAATTTTTATTTTTCGTTGAACAAGGTCATTCCCCTGCCTGAGCCAGACTGATGCCATCTGCTGGGCGTGAGTATGCGCAGTATCTCCGGGATGTGCTGACCCGCTCGTATACGAAGGATTGGCATTTTCTGATGAGCCCATGGTGTTCTTTGCTGTAGTATCCTTATTGATTTTTTCTATAGTGAATTGTTTGGCCAAAGAAGAATCGGGCCTGAACTTGATGGCTTTTGCAGAAATCAGCAGGGCATTTTTTTCTTCCTGGGTGAATACGGTGATATTTGCCGTCATCCCGGGCTTCAGTTTCATGGATTCATTCGGGGCATTGATGATCGTCGTATAGGTGACAACGTTAGCAGATACGGTAGGCTGCAACCTGATTTCTTCGACTGTTCCGGTAAATGTTAGATCCTGATAGGCATCCACTGTAAAAGTTACCCGCTGCCCTTTGGTTACATTCCCGATATCTGCTTCATCCACCGCCGCCTGAACCTGCATCTTCGTGATATCCCTGGCGATGATAAACAGGGTGGGCGTGTTGAAACTTGCTGCAACAGTTTGCCCTACGCTGATATTTCGCGTAAGGACTACTCCATTAATGGGTGAATAAATATCGCAGTAGGAAAGATTCTTTTCTGCAGCTTCTAACTGCGCCTGAACACTAAGCACAGTGGCTTTTGCTGAATTAAGCTGATATGAAGCGGTTTCATATTCCTGTTTGGCGATGACCTGGCTGTCGAACATCATTTTTTCACGGGTATAATAATCCTGTTGATAGGCCAGCTGGCTTTGCGCTACTGCCAGGTTGGCCTTGTATTGATCCACCTGTGCCTGCAATAAGGATTTGTCAAGCTCGGCAATCAGCTGTCCTTTTTTAACGACGGAATTGAAATCGGCATAAATATTTTTAATCGTTCCGGAAATCTGGCTGCCCACCGTTACAGTATCCACCGGCTGGATGGTGCCTGTTGCTGTTACACTTTTTGAGATATACCCATATTGGGGTGTTTCCGTGATAAGGCTAACAGGTTTTTCTTTTTTTCTGAAACCAAAAAACCACACTGCAGCGCCTGCAACCAGGATTACTGCAAGAAGGCCTACCAGTTTTGCGCTTTTCATTCTTTTTTATTTTTATCGGTGTCAATGAATATCGCTTCGGAAAAGTATATCGTATAACATATCTTCGGATTCATAGCGGCGGATTAACTTAATGCTAACTTGTTTTGCTGCAACGCATTAATCCGGAAAGGCGTATCGCCTGGTATGTTTAACGCCACAATTGCAAAGGATGCGCCGGAATATACTATCATTCATTGTACGTCCACGTAAAGAACGGACTATTTCTTAAAATACAGGCATCCTGTCGGGCGTTTTAGAAGGTTAGCTGGCCGACTGATTTTATTGATATTTCTTCGAAAGGTTATAAAGTATTTTCATACTTCCATCTGTCAATACATTATCTACTGTATCCTGCATCCAATGACGTTTGAACGCTGCCATCACAGCAACAGTATCTTTCATATCATAACCGATGATGCGAAGCGCCTGCAGGTGATCGAAGTTCGCCGGCAAGTTCACATTTGTTGTGTCATCGTACCAGTTTCCGAAACCATGATCAGCCAGCAGTTTCCATGGAAATCGCCAGTTGGGATCTACTTTGCGCCCCGGCGCAACGTCTCCATGCCCGATGAAATTTGGCGTCGGAATATTGTATCTCTTTTTCAATGTATCAAGCAATAAAAGCAGGTTGTTGATCTGTGGATCAGTAAACGGTTCAAATCCGTTATTGTCGAGTTCAATGCCAATGCTTGAAGAATTGATATCTGTATTGTTTCCCCATTTACTCAGTCCCGCCTGCCAGGCACGAAAATAATCATTGAGCATATGATGCACTGTTCCATCTTTACAGATTACGTAGTGAGCGCTTACCTGGGATTGGACAATGGTAAAAGTATGCAGCGTTTGTTCACAACTGTTTTGAGCGGTGTGATGAATGATCACGAAATTCGGTTTCCGCAGATCGAAATTGGTCGTGCCGATCCATTGCGATCCGCTATCCGGAACATAACCCGGTGGTTGTTGTTTCAGGCTGGCAAATAATTCTTTTACCTGTTTTTTATATTCCTTATTCGATGCTTTGTACGGATTGTGGGAACAACTGAGAAGAAAAAATAAAATAATCAAAAAACCGGCTTTGTGCATGTTGGGCCCAATTGTGAGATAAATATCGCATTTATTTTTTCAGTTCCAGCAAAGCAAAATCAGAAGGAGAAACAACGTTTGAAATATGGAAACCATTTTCGTAATCACACCAAATAAAATCACCTCCTTTCATTTGTTTTGTTGTTTTCCCGGAGATTACTTCGGCAGAGCCGGATATCATAATTAAAAGATGAGGGCAGTTCCCGGGCAGTAACGAGTAAAGTGTTCCTGTATTCAGATGAATCTTGTACATCCTTGCCGGTTTTTCATTCCATGAAAGTTCAACCGAGGGGTTTTGGATGATCTCACAGGAATCAGTAAATGCTTTATTCAATAGTTCAATGTCCATAACATGATATACTGCGCTGTCCTGGTTCCACACACGATGAGCAATCGGTTTATCTCCATATCCGGCGAAAAAAGTATTTCCGGGAATGGCCTGACCGGTGGAAGCGGTTCCGCCCATCGACTGTGAACCCGTCATATTTTTTGTGAGGAATACAATTGCAGAAGGAGTGAAATGGCGGTGATAAAGAGTGGTGTCATGTGGAGGAATGTGTACATCGATCAATCTCACATAATCATTCAGCAAAACAACTTTATGCCGGGGTTCTTCATACACCGGAACCTGGGCATGAATGACATGATTCAACAGGAGTAAGAAAAAAACGAAATTATAGTGGATAAGAAGATTATTTTTCATTAATTAAATTTTCGATTTTGTGGATCATAGCCCTGGATTTAAATCCAGGGCTATGATCCTGCTGATGAAAATATTTAAAATGCTCACATATTCCTCCGGTACTGCCCACCGACTTCATAGAGTGCGTGAGTGATCTGCCCGAGGCTGCAGTATTTGGTTGTCTCCATCAGTTCTTCAAATAAATTGCCATTGCTGATGGCGGCATGTTTGAGTTTTTCCAGCATTTGGGATGATTTGTCTGCATTACGCCGATGGAATGCGTGGAGACTCTCAATTTGTTTTTCTTTTTCTTCCGTCGTGCTGCGGATGATTTCACGCGGGATAATGGTAGGAGAACCTTTTTTATTGAGAAAAGTATTAACGCCGACGATCGGCAATTCCCCACTGTGCTTCAGACTTTCATAATGCAGGCTTTCTTCCTGGATCTTATTCCGCTGGTACATTCTTTCCATTGCACCAAGCACACCTCCCCGTTCAGTCAGCCTGTTGAATTCCGTCATGACCGCTTCTTCTACCAGGTCGGTCAGTTCTTCGATAAGGAAAGAACCCTGGATGAAATTTTCTGTTTTTGCCGTCCCCAACTCACGGTTAATAATTAATTGAATTGCCATGGCACGGCGCACACTTTCTTCTGTAGGCGTGGTGATTGCTTCGTCATAAGCATTTGTATGGAGAGAATTACAGTTATCGTAAATCGCATACAATGCCTGCAATGTCGTACGGATATCATTGAAATCGATTTCCTGTGCATGAAGGCTGCGACCGCTGGTCTGGATATGATATTTTAGCATCTGGCTGCGCTTGTTCGCCTTGTATTTGTATTTCATTGCCTTGGCCCAGATGCGGCGAGCCACGCGACCAATCACACTGTATTCCGGATCCATTCCATTGCTGAAGAAGAAAGAAAGATTGGGAGCGAAATCATCAATATTCATTCCCCGGCTCAAATAATATTCGACATAAGTGAATCCATTGGCCAGCGTAAAAGCAAGCTGTGTGACGGGATTGGCACCTGCTTCTGCAATATGATAACCACTGATAGATACGCTGTAAAAATTTCTGACCTGGTGACGAATAAAATATTCCTGTACATCTCCCATCAGCTTGAGCGCAAATTCAGTGGAGAAAATGCAGGTATTCTGTGCCTGGTCCTCCTTCAGAATATCTGCCTGCACTGTGCCACGAACAAGTGACAACGCTTCAGCTTTGATTTTTTCATATTGTTCTGAAAGGAGAATTTCATCTCCTGAAACCCCCAGTAATTTTAATCCCAATCCATTATTACCCTCGGGCAATTTTCTCGGATTGGACGGTTCATAATAAACCGGCTGAGAAAATTTTTTGAATTTTTTTTGAATCAGGTTTTCGGCTTCCTTCCAATGACCCTGCTGCTGAATATATTTTTCACATTGCTGATCGATGGCTGCATGCAGGAAAAATGCAAGAATGATTGGCGCCGGGCCATTGATTGTCATGCTAACCGATGTTTTGGGATCGCAGAGATCAAATCCGCTGTATAATTTTTTGGCATCATCGACTGTAGCAATGCTGACACCGCTGTTGCCGATCTTTCCGTAAATATCCGGTCGCTTGTCAGGATCCTCACCGTAAAGAGTAACTGAATCAAAAGCAGTGCTCAGGCGACGGTAGGGCTGCTCAAAAGATACATAATGAAACCTTTTATTGGTTCTTTCAGGACCTCCTTCACCGGCGAACATCCTCGTCGGATCTTCTCCTTCGCGCTTCAAAGGAAATACGCCGGCAGTAAAAGGGAAATGTCCCGGCACATTTTCCTGCGACTGCCACCTCAGCAAATCACCCCAATCCTTATATTTTGGCAGGATCACTTTTCGTATGCGCGTACCCGATAGACTCTGGCTGAACATGGGCTGACTAATCACTTTTCCACGCACATTGTACTCATAGCTATCGGCTTCATAGGCTTTTATTTTTTCCGGCCATTTTTGTATGAGCGCCCGGCTGACCGGTGTCAATTGCTGTTCGTAAAATTCAATTTGTTTTTGAATAAGTTCCTCTGCTGCTTTTCTATTTTCAGCCGGGGGCATTTTCCTGATTTCTTCCAATGTTCCGTGTAACTGGTATAATATGGATGCAATAGCCGACTGATCCTTCACCAGTTGATTATATTCTTTAATCGTATCTGCAATTTCACTCAGATAACGGATACGTGCAGGCGGGATAACTGCTGTTTTTTCATGCTCACCATCCAATCCGTGCAATTTGAATCCATTCGTGTAATTCGTGTAATTCGTGTTGCACTTTTTATCAATGGTTTGAATCAACAGATCAAAAAGATGATTCATTCCCTTATCATTGAACTGTGAGGCAATCGTACCGATCACCGGCAGGTCATCATCTTTTGCATTCCACAGACCATGATTGCGTTTATACTGCTTCCGGACATCAATCAATGCATCCGGAGCCCCTGCCTTATCAGACTTATTAATAGCAATGAGATCCGCATAATCCAGCATATTGATTTTTTCAAGCTGGCTTGCAGCGCCGTATTCCGGCGTCATTACGTAGAGACTTACATCACAATAATCCAATATGGATGCATCACTCTGACCCACACCTGCAGATTCAAGAATGATAAAATCATATCCGGCATTGCGGCAGATGGCGAGAGCATCTTCCACATGAACGCTGAGCGCTACGTCGCTCTCGCGAGTGGCGAGCGAGCGCATGTAGACTTTTGGTGAATGAATGCAGTTCATCCGTATCCTGTCGCCAAGCAGAGCGCCTCCGGTTTTTTTCTTGGAGGGATCAACAGAAATGACGGCGATAATCTTGTCAGGGAAATAGCGGAGAAATCTTCTTACAATTTCATCAGTAACACTACTCTTACCCGATCCGCCTGTGCCTGTGATGCCTAAAATGCAGGAAGATCCTGAATCGCGGGCAGTTTTTTTATCAGAAGAAATCCCGGTTTCAGCAAGTGTAATAGCTCTCGCAATTTTTCTGATATCCTTCGCTTCTCCTAATGGCAACTGCCCATTCCATTTTTCTGCTGCTTTCCAGAAATCAGCCTTCTGTCCATTTATGTCTTTCGCTCCGGAGCTGTTCAACGTGAGACTGCATTGCCTGATCACGTCCTCGATCATTCCTTCCAATCCCATTTTTCTGCCATCATCAGGTGAATAGATCCTTGCAATTCCGTATTGCTGCAGTTCGGCAATTTCATTGGGTAAGATCGTACCGCCTCCTCCACCAAAAATTTTAATATGGCCACATCCATTTTCATCGAGCAGATCTTTCATGTATTTGAAGAATTCCACATGTCCGCCCTGGTAAGAAGTGACTGCAATGCCCTGTACATCTTCCTCAATCGCTGCTTCCACGATCTCATGTACGCTTCGGTTGTGACCAAGATGAATCACTTCGGCACCCTTTGTCTGCATAATACGGCGCATAATATTGATAGCCGCATCATGCCCGTCGAATAAGGCGGCTGCGGTGATAATGCGTATTCTTGTATTGGATGAATCCATAATGGATGCAGGTTCTGATAACAAAATTAGTTTAAAAACTAATGAGTGTTAGTTTATCCCGGATAGGCTGATTAATTGTTTAGAATATCAATCAAATTCCTGTTAATATACAATTGATACTTCCCACATCTTGAGTACTCCAAAAATTTTTTTTCTACCAGGAATTTCAGGTATCGGCTTGCCGTTGTATAGTGAATATTTAATGCCAGACTTAATCTTGCCGGATTAATTACCGGGAAGGCAAATAACAGGTCGAGTAATTTGCGGGAATACAGGGAAGAATAATTTTTTTGGAGTCTTTGTTTATAGCTGTGCCATAAAGCCATTATTTTGAGACAGTGTTCCTTAGTTTCTTTAGCTCTTTCAAAAAACCCCCTCAACATATATTCGATGTAAGCAGTCCAGTCGCCGGTTTCTGTGATCTGCTGGAGTAAGCGCCGGTATTCCATGTAGGTTTTGCTGATATGACTGCTCATACTAATTATCGGGAAATCCAGAATTCCGGCATGCAAAGGATATAAAGCCATCACGATCCTTCCGGTTCTTCCATCTCCGTCGCTGAAAGGATGGATCGCCTCGAGTTGATAATGGGATATGGCACATTTGATCAGGGGATCGGTACCGTCGTTTGCGTTGTGCATATAATTTTCCCAGTTTGTCATCAGTCTGTTGAGCTTTTGGGCCGCCGGGGCAGTATAGATGATCTCGTTTGTTACCGGATGGTTTATCTGCTTTTGATCCGTCCTATACCCGTAACTGGCATGAGGCATTAGCTCCTTATGTATATCCAGGATCAGCCTGTTTCCCAATGGCACGCGCTGCATATTGTCAAACCCATGCATTACCGCAGCCATATACCGGAGGCATTCCTTCGTTTCCTGTTTTTGCTCAGTCTCCGGATACAGCTGTTGCTGCAAAACAGTTTCAATCGTAGTGAGGATATTTTCAATTCGCGAACTGGCTACTGCTTCTCTTAAAACGGCGGCCTGAACCAGCAACATTGGGTCGGGTATCGCAGAAATATATCCCCTGAGTTCTGCCAATTCTGTTTTGGCCCTGAGCAAAGGAGTATGAAAGCCCGAATCAGGCAGGTTTGCCGGTGGTGGTAATTCAGGAATGGCAAAGGGTTCAATGGGTGAAAACGGCATATCGATATATGATAAGATTTGGATTCTTATTATATATCGCTTTTTCTAAAAAAATATTATATAAGATTTCGCTTAGAATCAAGCTCCTGGGCAGTTTCAGGCAAATTCACCGTTTCAGCTCTTCAGGATTCGTTTAAATGAATTGATAAAAGTCCTAAGTTTATCAGCTAAATAAAAAACCATGAAATTGTTTCGTTATGGGCCAGTCGGAAAAGAAAAGCCCGGGGTATTGGACAAGGAAAATCGTCACCGGGATATCAGTTCTTTCGGACAAGATTTTGATGAAGACTTTTTTGGAACTGATGGAATTGACCGGTTGGCGACATGGCTGAAAACGAATATCGACAAATGCCCGGTAATTGATCCTGTTCAACGATTTGGCCCGCCACTGAAAAGGCCCTCGAAGATTGTCTGCATCGGGCTCAATTACTCGGATCATGCAAAAGAGACAATAGCACAGGTTCCTCCAGAACCGGTCATTTTTTTCAAATCTACCACCGCCATGACCGGACCGAATGACCCGGTCATCATTCCGAAAAACAGTAAGAAGACAGATTGGGAGGTTGAGTTGGCTATTGTGGTAAAACAACGTACTTCTTATATAGAAGAAAAGGACGCAATGAAATACATTGCGGGATATGTCCTGCATAATGACTATAGCGAAAGAGCATTCCAGATCGAAAGAAGCGGTCAGTGGGTGAAAGGGAAAAGCTGCGATACCTTTGCCCCCGTGGGTCCCTATATCGTAACGCCTGACGAGATTCGTGATATCAATAATCTTCGGTTATGGCTCAGGGTTAACGGAAAAAACATGCAGGATAGCAATTCTTCTTATATGGTATATAAAGTGCCGTTCCTGGTTTCTTATATCAGCCAGTTTATGACGCTCCTGCCCGGCGATATCATCAGTACCGGAACTCCTGCAGGGGTTGGCATGGGGCAAAAACCCGAACCTGTTTATTTGAAGCCGGGGGATCAGATTGAATTGGGGATCGATGGACTCGGATCAGCCACCCAGGAATTGATCAGCTGGGAAGAAAGTATGAAATAACTCTGATGAATAAGCGATATTTTTCTGATGATTCCTCGACCGGGGGCGGCCTGCATCCCCCTGTGATCGATACCCATGTCCATTTTTGGAAATATAACAAAAAAAGAGATGCCTGGATTACCGATGATATGAAAGTCCTGCAACAGGATTATTTGCCTGAGCACCTGGCATTAAACCTGAAACGCAATGGAGTGGATGGCTGTGTAGCTGTACAGGCAGACCAGTCAGAACTGGAGACCCGTTTTTTGACAGAGCTTGCCAAAACACACCCGCTAATACGGGGAGTGGTGGGTTGGATCGATCTGCGCGCAGAAAACCTGGAAGAACGCCTGGGGCATTTTTCGGAATATGAAATCATCAGGGGATACAGGCATATCGCCCAGGCAGAACCTAATGATTTTTTATTGGAGAAGGATTTTCAGCGTGGAGTCAGTGCACTGAAGAAATTTGATTATGCATATGATATCCTGATTTATCATTACCAGCTACCTGCAGCAGTGGAATTCGTCAAGCAGTTCCCGGAACAAAAATTAGTTATCGATCATTGCGCAAAACCTGATATCAGGAATAAGAAAATAGATGACTGGAAATCCCTGATGAGGGAAATCGCGAAGCAAACCAATGTATATTGCAAACTTTCAGGACTATTTACCGAAGCTTCCTGGAAAAACTGGAGCCCTGCAGATTTTTATCCTTATCTGGATGTGGTGTTTGATTCATTTGGTGTTGACAGGCTGATGTTTGGCAGCGACTGGCCGGTTATCCTGGTTTCTGGCATGTATGTTCAATGGAAAAGTCTGCTTGAAAAATACATGGAGAATTTTAAACAGGAGGATAAAGAAAAAGTTTTCGGTGTAAATGCAATTCAGTTTTATAGTTTAAAAGAAAAATAAAGTTCTAACTCAAACCGGGCTTACATGTTTCAATTGAATAATAAGACAGCGCTGGTTACCGGTGGGGCAAGTGGAATTGGCAAAGCGATTTCTATTCTATTAGCCAGGCAGGGAGCCCGGGTATTTATATTGGATTTGAATGAAAAAGATGGAGAGATGTTGTCTAAGGATATTTGTTCCTCCGGTCAGAAGGCGGTTTTTAAAAAATGTGATGTATCAAAACAGGCTGAAGTAAAAAAGATCATCGATGATATCATTGCAGCTGATGGTTATATTGATATCCTCGTCAATAATGCCGGCGTGGCACATGTGGGGAATGCGGAGAATACAGAGGAGAAAGATTTTGACAGGCTCGTTGACATCAACATCAAAGGCATGTACAATTGCCTGCATGCGGTGATCCCTTATATGAAAGAAAAGGGAGGTTCTATTGTCAATATGGCTTCAGCTGCAGCTTCGGTTGGGATACCTGACCGCTTCGCATATACCATGACGAAGGGGGCCGTGGTGGGAATGACCTTATCAGTCGCCAAGGATTATGTAAATCATAAGATCCGATGCAACTGCATTTCTCCCGGTCGCGTACATACGCCGTTTGTGGATGGGTTTATCGCCAAAAA
Organism: Puia sp.; assembly: GCA_035501475.1. Lineage (GTDB taxonomy): Bacteria > Bacteroidota > Bacteroidia > Chitinophagales > Chitinophagaceae > Puia. Next base: position 28,624 of record DATJWE010000061.1, read on the forward strand.
CTATCCCGGTAGAGAAAAAGAAATGTTTGAGAAATTATCAAAAACACAACCCATCGGGCGGATGGCAGAGCCGGAAGAGATCGCTTATCTGGCTTTATATCTTTGTTCAGATGAAGCTTCTTTTGTTACAGGATCGGATTACCCGATCGACGGTGGATTTATCACATTGAATAATTAAAAACAGCCCATGTGTACCTATGATTCTATTCTGCCTATCCCGCTAAATGCGGGACAAGTTGTGGTGAAGAAAATTTTACCAGATAGAAACATAGGCACATAGGATCACCTAGAAAAAAATATAAGCTATGTCGAGACGATTGCTTGTTTTACTTTTTGCATTTTGTGTTTCTCATTCTTCATTTCCCCAGGATCCCTGGAAGATTACTGCGACAGATATCAATCCTTCCAATTATTATGGTGTTACGGTCGCCAATGGAATGATCGGCATCGTATCTTCTCCTGAGCCATTCAAAGTAAAGGATGTAGTGCTGGCCGGAGCGTATGATGTATATGGAAGAGGAAGAGTGAGCAATTTTCTGCGCAGCTTTAACCTGTTGAATATGCAGGTCGATATTGACGGCCAGCGGATCGAAACAAAAAATATTTCAAACATGCGGCAGGAACTGGATATGCGTCATGCCAGTTTTACCACTTTATTTGATTATGCCGACAAGGCCTCCATCACCTATACCTATTATTCTTTGCGTCAACTGCCTTTCACCGTATTGATGGATATCTCGGTGACTGCAAAAAAGACCATCAACATTACTGCTGCCAGTGTGATGGAAGCTCCTGATGCATTAAGAGATGTGCAGAATTATTATGATGAGATCGACAGGCCGCATGTGGTGATCAGCCTGCTGACTTCAACCGCAAAAAGTCCGACTGGAAAATTGCTGATGTGTGCATCGAATAGTTTTTTATTCAGTGAGCCGAGAGGACAGGAACCAAGAGTGATCCACGAGATGTGGGATAATAATATGCATCTCATGAAATTCAGCAGGACAATCAGTGCCGGTGAAACTTATCATTTCGCGATAGTCGGTTCATCCATTACCTCTGCTCATCACGACGATCCGTTGAATGAAGCTGAACGGCTTACGATCTTCGCCAAACTGGAAGGAAGAGACAGGCTCGTAGCTTTTCACAATAAAGCCTGGGATGAATTGTGGAAAAGTGATATTGTAATTGAAGGTGATGATCAGACGCAGCAGGATGTGCACAGCATGTTGTATCATCTTTATTCATTTGTTCGGGAAGGGACTGCTTTGAGTCCTTCTCCCATGGGCTTGAGCGGATTGGGATACAATGGGCATGTGTTTTGGGATACAGACCTGTGGATGTTTCCGGCTATTCTTGTCCTCCATCCTGAAATTGCAAAATCGCTTATTGAGTACCGTTATGAGCGACTCGAAGCTGCCAGACGGAATGCTTTTTCGCACGGCTACAAAGGCGCCATGTTTCCCTGGGAAAGTGCAGCCAGCGGGGTGGAAGAAACACCCGTCTGGGCATTGAGCGGACCATTTGAACATCATATTACCGCCTGCGTGGGCCTGGCAGCATGGAATTATTATTGTGTAACGCAGGATAAGATCTGGCTTCGCGAAAAAGGATGGCCGATTTTGTCGGCAACTGCCGATTTCTGGGCATCAAGAGTAGAAAGGAATGGTCCGGGTAAATATGATATCAAAAATGTTGTTGCTGCTGATGAGTGGGCAGAAAATATAGACAACAATGCATTTACCAATGCCGCAGCAAAAACTGTTTTGCAGGATGCCACATCAGCCGCGAAAATTTTGGGGATTGTGCCAGATCCTGACTGGATGCAGGTGGCCAACAATATTCCAATACTGCAATTTCCTGACGGCGTAACCAAAGAGCACGCTTCGTATAATGGAGAAGGCATCAAGCAGGCAGATGTAAATCTGTTGGCCTATCCTTTGAAAACATTTACTGATCCTGAGCAGGTAAAAAAAGATTTGCATTATTATGAAGTGCGTGTACCCAATCAGGGAACTCCGGCAATGACCCAGGCTATTTTTGCTTTGCTCTATGCGAGACTGGGTGATGGTGAAAAAGCATACCATTTTTTCAAGGATGCGTATACTCCAAATCTTGATCCACCTTTCCGCGTCATCGCGGAAACCAAGGGAGGAACTAATCCGTATTTTGCTACGGGAGCAGGAGGAATTGTTCAAAGCCTTCTTATGGGTTTTGGCGGACTGGATATTACGCCGACAGGAATTGTGCAGATCAAATCAACCCTGCCTTCAGCCTGGAAAAAACTAACCATTACAGGTGTGGGGCCCGGGAAGAAAAGTTATGTTGTTAAATAAATTTTATTAATTTAGTCCCTTCTTGAGAAAAATTGCTGTCATATTATTTCTGGCAATGCTGCTTTTTAACTGGTTTGGTTACCGGTTGATGACTGCTTACTTTGAAAGCAAGGCCGATGTTCAGCTTCAATCCAGTCTTGATGATAACAGCTACAACGAGACTGATTTAATTTCTATCAAAGTTCCGGCTCAGCATTTTGGCTATTATATCAATTCAAAACAATTTGAGCGCGTAGACGGGCAAATAGAAATCAACGGGCTTCAGTATAATTATGTAAAGCGCCGCCTCTACAATGATTCAGTGGAATACCTGTGTTTACCCAACCATGAAGCCACTATGCTGAAAACGGCAAGAGATGATTTTTATAAATTAGTCAATGATCTCCAGCCCGTACAGGGAAAAAAAGCCGATTCACGACCCGGCTCATATAGAAGTTTTTCTTTGGATTATTATATAATCAATAATAGGTTGGGGATAAATGATCCTGATCGTGCAGTGGCAAAAAGATCAGTTCATTATCTTTTCCATCTTCCCTCAGTGTATACTCTCACATCAGAGCAACCGCCTGATTTTTGCTGATTATTTTTCTTGATTTATTTCCAGGATTCTTTCTCATCCTTCGACGAAGGGTGAATTGTACTTATTTATAAACAAAAATTTTTCATGAAGAATTTAATGGTTATCGCGTTAGCAGTAACATTTTGTATTGCCTGCAACACAAAAAAAGATTATGAGCAAATCTTCAGGGATCCGGCTCTTTACTCAAACACAGTGCATGAATTGAATACCGTGGTGATGGGAAACAATTTTACTCCCATTGTGGCTTCCAGAAATTATTTATATGCTGCAGTAGCAGGATATGAAATGATTGCAGCCGGATATCCCGACAAATACAATTCACTCGGAGGACAATTGCATGGACTGGGGTCGATTCCCAAACCGCCTGCGGGTCAGAAAATAAATTTTGAGTTCGGCAGTTTGCTTGCGTATTGCAAACTGGGGGAATCAGTAACCTTTCCTGTCGGAAGCATGAAAGAGTATGTTGACAGTTTGAAACAGCTTGCCAAAGATCATGGCATGCCATCTGATGTTTTTGACAATACAGTGGCTTATGCTGATACAGTATCAGCTGTCATTGGAAACTGGAGTCATCATGATAATTATGCGGAAACAAGGGGAGCGCCGGAATACGATGTCAAGGATTCACTTGGACGTTGGATCCCTACTCCGCCTGCGTATTCTCCGGCTTCAGAACCGCACTGGAGAGAGATTCGCACGCTGGTAATTGACAGTCCCTCGCAGTTCATGCCTCTGCCGCCATATCCTTTCAATGTTACTGACAAGAACAGTCCTTATTACAAGGAGGTTAAGAAAATTCAACTTGCCATTGACAGTCTTACGCCCGAACAGGCATGGATAGCCGATTTTTGGGATGATAACCCATTCAAATTAAATGTCTCGGGTCACCTGATGTTCGGCACGAAGAAATTTTCACCTCCTGGTCATTGGATGGGGATTGTAGGTATTGCAGCAAAAAAATCGGGCGCTGATTTTGCAGAAACGACCTATGCGTATGCGAAGACAGCCATTGCTCTTTTTGATGCGTTCATACAATGCTGGAACATAAAATACATCTATAACACGCTCAGGCCGGAGACAGCAATTGACAAATATTTCAACTCCGATTGGAGGCCGCATTTGCAAACTCCTCCCTTTCCGGAATATACCTGCGGTCATTGTACCATCTCGGCTGCAGCTGCTGAGGCGCTAACCAGTGTGTTTGGAGATAATTTCTCTTATACCGACTCCACTGAACTGGAATTTGGGATTAAAAGCCGGTCTTTTAGCTCATTCCGTAATGCGGCTTTTGAAACCAGGCGGTCGCGTTTTTATGGGGGTATCCATTATGAATATTGCTGTGAACGAAGCACTGAAATGGGGACAAAGTTGGGCGACCTGATCGTAAATCGCCTAAAAATGAAAAAATCCTGAGCGCAATTGACCAAAAAAATAAACCTGTGGAAGCGGACATGGAAGACCGATCATAATCTTGCCCTTAATTATTAACCTTAAATCTGATTTCAATCTCAATCATTAAACTAACTGTGATGAATAATCGTAAATGGGTTTTTGTAAAAATATTCGCCGTTATTGCGGTACTATCTTTTTACCGCGGGAATGCCCAGACAGAAAATGACGGCATCATGATGAAAAAAAACCAGTGGTGTAACGGCGCGACTTATATGTATTCGAGCTGGGATGAATACTGGGAAGGAACATACAAAAGAAACAATCAGAACATCGGAACTGTCACCACGCAATCCGTTATGTTCATGTCCAATTATGGGATCTCCGATAAACTGAATGTACTTGCCAGCCTGCCTTATGTGTGGACACATGCTTCAGCCGGTACACTGCATGGCATGAATGGATTGCAGGATGTAATGGTGTCTCTCAAATGGAAAGCGGTCATTTTTGATGTGGCTAAAGGAAAACTTTCTTTGTTCGGCGTGGGCAGTTTCAGTACACCGGCTTCTGATTACACAATTGATTTTCTACCTATGTCCATCGGATTAGGCAGCACCGATCTGACAGGAAGGATCACTGCAGATTATCAGAAGGGCATTTTTTATACCACACTTTCTGGAGCTTATGTATGGCGCAGCAATGTCAAGATTGACCGCAATGCTTATTATACCACGGAACAACATAATACGAACGAAGTGGAAATGCCCGATCAACTCAATTTCAATCTGAATGTTGGCATTAGGAAAAAATATCTCGTAGCCGAAGTCAACGTGGAAAATGTGACTACCCTGGGTGGCTTTGATATCCGCAAAAATGATATGCCCTTTGTGAGCAACCGGATGAATGCGACCAGCCTTGGCGTGCATGCAAAATACACGCTTCCATTTTTTACACATATTGAAGTGCTTGGAGGCGGCGGTTATGTGATTGCTGGAAGAAATGTGGGACAGGCGGTCATGTTCCATGCAGGGGCCTACTATATTTTCAAACTATAAAAAAATTCGAGATATGAAAAAGTCATTTTTGTTTTTTTCTTCTGTAGTCCTGATGCTTGCTATGGCTGCGTGTAACAAGAGTATCAGTGACAGAACTGCCAATCTTCCTCCCGAAGATCCTGGCAATCTTGATCTGACAGCAGGCTCCTGGAAAACAGTACTTCTTTCGAGACCGGATACTTTTCCTGTAGCTGCACCAGCCGCGACCAATTCAACGGCATATGTGGCGGATCTCAATGAGATCAAAGGTTACCAGCATACAATTACATCAGACCAGAGAAACACGATCAGATATTGGGCAGCAGGAGGTGTACTGAGATGGAATGAAATCCTTCGCGGGCTGGTCGCCAAATATAATTTGGCTCCTTACCAGAATCCTGATGGCACTTATCCCATTCCCAGTTCAGCTAACCCCTTCGCCTATCCGCAGTTTCCATTTGCCAATCCTCCATATGCTGCAAGGGCTTTTGCTTATGTGGCGGCAGCACAATATGACGCATTGGTCGCCTGCTGGTATTATAAAACCAAATATAATCGTGTAGCTCCTTACAAGGCGGATTCCTCAGTGCAGCCCATTGAGGTTAATAAAACGGATCTCCCTGCTTATCCGTCCGAAGCCGCTGTGCTGGCTGGCGTGACCGCTGAAATGATGAAACTGCTTTTCCCGGATGAAATTGCCAGCATTCAGCAAAAAGCAGAAGAGCAGGAACTCGCAACCATTATGAGTGGTGCAGCAGCACGAAGCGATGTCACCGCTGGTGAAGCATTGGGCAGACAGGTTGCTCAACAATTTATTGCGAGAGGAAGGGCTGACAATGCAAGCAAAGCTGTGGGTACACCTGCAGACTGGGAAAATTTTGTAACTGTGGCAATGGGCTTGGGACAAACGCCCTGGTATAGCCTGGAAACCCCGCAGCGGCCTCCCATGCTGCCATTATTCAGCAAGGTCAAACCTTTCCTTTTTGATTCTGCAACTGTATCAACTTTCAGGCCCGGGCCTCCTCCTTCTACAAACAGTGATCAGATGAGGCAGGATGCGGAAGAAGTGTATAATGTCATTAAGAATCCCAGTAGGGACAATATAAGAATCGTTCAGTTTTGGGCCGATGGTATCGGAACTTATACGCCTCCCGGTCATTGGAATGCCATTGCTGCAGAAGATTTTGTTTTGCAGAACTACAGCGAAGTGAGATTTGCACGTAATATGGCGCTGCTTGACATGGGGATGATGGATGCAGCAATCGTTTGTTGGGATATCAAGTATTATTATTTTAACCCCCGTCCAACGCAATTGAATCCATTAATCAAAACATTAACAGGAATTCCCAATTTTCCGTCTTATGTATCCGGTCATTCGGTATTCAGTGGAGCAGCATCAACCATACTGGGCTACCTGCTTCCTCAGAATGCCAGTAAATACCAATCCATGGCTGAGGAAGCAGCCCGATCAAGGTTTGTCGGAGGCATTCATTACAGGACAGATTGCGAAGTTGGAATCGGCGTAGGTAATAGCGTTGGAGAATATGCAGTTCAGCGGGCGCAGACCGACGGAGCAAACTAATTTATTCAATGGTTATAAGCAATGAGACGACACGATTCTTCGTGGGGTATTTTTAAATAATTGGAAAAGAATTTTAAAAAAGAAAGTAGAAAATAAAAATGTTGCATTTTTCACAAAGTCAAAAAATTCATTACACATTAAGAATAGCATCGTCAATGTGTTTCATCGGACATGGTGCGTTTGGCATTATTACAAAACCCATCTGGTGTAATTATTTTGCTGTTTTTGGGATTGGGCATGAGCTGGCTTATAACATGATGCCCATCGTAGGATCATTTGATATCCTGATGGGATTGGTGTTATTATTTTTTCCGCTTCGAATTATACCGGCCTGGCTGGTATTGTGGAGCATCATGACGGCTTTATTGAGACCCCTATCGGGTGAACCATTTGCAGAATTTATAGAACGCGCCGGAAATTTCGGAGCGCCGCTCGCGCTTATTATTTTGTCTGGTGGAATGGAGAAAAAAACAAAAGAATTTTTCTCTCCTCTCAATCCGGAACCGGTGATGAATACAGCAACCCTGTTTCGGCTCATCATCTGTTTGAGAGTAATAGTATTTCTTCTCCTGGCAGGCCATGGCTGGCTCAACCTGCTCGAAAAAAAGAGCCTGATCGATCAATATATTTCGCTGGGTTTTACCAATCCGGTTAAAATCGCCTGGCTCGTTGGCTCATTTGAAATCATCGCTGCATTCGCAATTCTTATCCGGCCGGCACGGCCATTAGTGATGATACTACTCCTCTGGAAAATGGCGAGCGAACTTTTTTATCCGCATTACGAGTTTTTCGAGTGGGTGGAACGCGGAGGCAGTTATGGTACGATGCTTGCCCTCTGGTTTGCATTAGGCGCAAAAGAAACGCAGCAATACAAAAAAATTACCGGAAAATTTATTACGCGTCGTATTCATACACATGGGTGAAATATTCAGGTATTTATTCCAATTGTAAACATTAAATGGTTATAAGCAATAATTCACCCCGCGATTCTTCGCGGGGTTTTTTACATGATTTCCAATTCTGGAAGCGATCCTTGGCAATTGAACAATATTAACTCCTGTTCTCTTTGTATCTTTAATCGAAATTTAACCCCGCATGAAGAGGATCTTCTATTTGCTTTTTCTTGTTCTTTCTTTTTCAATTTCCCGGGCGCAAATCCAGGAACCTGCAGCGCCGGATAAAATTTATGGCGATTTATTTATTGAAGTACAGATGCAGCACATTTTTCCCGATGGTAAAACCTTTGTCGATTGCATACCTAAGAGAAAGCCTGCCGACATCATGTATGATTACGGGTTACAAAAGGGCCCCAATTTCAACCTGAAAAAATTTGTGGAAGATAATTTTGAATTGCCGGTCTCCCCGACGAATAATTATAAAAGTGATACCACGGAAGATGTTGTAACACATATAAAAAAATTGTGGTCAGTATTGAAAAGAAATCCGGATAAAGTAGTGGAAGGAAGTTCCCTTCTGCCACTTCCTTATCCTTATATCGTTCCGGGGGGGCGTTTCCGTGAGATTTATTATTGGGACTCTTATTTCACCATGCTGGGTCTCAAAGAAAGCGGGGAAATCGAAATGATCGATAATCTGGTGAAGAATTTTGCTTTTCTGATCGATACGTATGGGCATATTCCAAATGGCAGCAGGACTTATTACCTGGGGCGTTCTCAACCTCCCTTTTTTTCTGTGATGGTAGAATTATTGGCCAGCGTGAAGGGGGACAGCATTTACCAGGAATTTCTGCCTGCCATGGAAAAAGAATACCGTTTCTGGATGGATGGGGCGGATAAATTAAAACCCGATCAGGCTTATCGAAGAGTGGTTAGGTTGAAAGATGGCACGATAATGAACCGCTATTGGGATGATAGTCCTACTCCCCGGCAGGAAAGCTACCGGGAAGATGTACTCGTAGCAGAAAAATCGGGAAGAAATAAAATCGAAATGTATGAGCATCTTCGTGCAGGCGCCGAAAGCGGAATAGATTTCAGTAGCCGGTGGTTAGTTGATAAAAAAAATTTAACTTTTATTCAAACCACGGATATATTGCCGGTTGATCTGAATGCATTGCTCTATCACCTGGAAACAACGATAGCCAAATCCAAACTGATCAATGGGGATGATTCTGCCGCTAAAGAATACAGGCAAAAAGCACTGGAAAGAAGCCAGCACATGGATAAATATTTCTGGAATAAGCAGGTGTCTTTTTTTACAGACTATAATTTCAAAACGCATAAACAAAACACGAATATCACTCCGGCCGGGCTCTATCCTTTTTGTTTTATCAATGAGCATCCGGATTATCTGAGTTTTCTTGGTGAGAAAGTAGCCTCGGTGTTGAAGAAGAAACTACTGATGCCGGGAGGATTTGAAACTACCGAATATACAACTGGTCAGCAATGGGATGCACCGAACGGTTGGGCGCCATTGGAATGGATGATGATCTGGGGCCTGGACCGGTGTGGCCAGAAAGACCTCGCCGCTGAAGCAGCGAGACGCTGGATTAAGCTCAATATTAAAGTGTATAAAAGTACCGGCAAACTGATGGAGAAATATAATGTTGTCGATATAAACAAAGAAGCAGGTGGCGGAGAATACGCAGGGCAGGATGGCTTCGGATGGACTAATGGCGTGCTGCTAAAGCTGATCAGCATTTATGGATTACCGAAGGATTGATCCCTCAGATTGAAATATCCACCACAACTTGTCCCGCTCCTAGCGGGATAGACACGATAGGATCATAGAACCACATAGCTATGTGTTCCTATGTTTCTAAATGACTAAATGGTAAATATAATTGTTCGTTACTTTGCAAAAATTTTTCATGTTGAAATTCTTGCCCATCCTTGTTTTTACTCCCCTTGTTTTTTTGTCCTGTTCATCCAATAACATAACAGAAGACAACAGCCTGAAAAAATATTTTGATTCTGCAGGCGTGACCGGTTGTTTCGCTTTGTTTGATAATACAGAAGGACATTTTACCATCTATAATATGAAACGTTATCGTGACAGTGCATATACCCCGGCCTCAACGTTTAAAATAGTCAATTCACTGATAGGCATTCAGACAGGGAGGATTACGGATGAAAATATGGTGATCAGGTGGGACGGGGTGAAACGCTGGGACTCAGATTGGAATAAAGACCTCACGATGGCAGAAGCTTTCAGGGTTTCTGCAGTTCCTTACTACCAGGAAGTGGCGAGAAGGATCGGGCATGATACCATGAAAAAATGGATTGACACGTTGGGTTATGGTAACAGAGATATAGGCGGCCCCATTGATTCTTTCTGGTTGAACAATCATTTGAAGATTACTGCCGACGAAGAATTAGGGCTGGTAAAAAAATTGTATTTCGATCAGTTGCCTTTTTTTAAAAGAACACAGGAAATCGTGCGCAAAGTAATGTTGAGAGAAGACAATGCCAATTATAAACTCAGTTATAAAACAGGATGGGGCAATAAAGAAGACGGGCATTCTATTGGATGGATTGTGGGCTGGATAGAAGAAAACCGGCATCCTTATTTTTTTGTTCTCAATATTGAATCACCCGACAGGAATTTTGATATTCCCGGCGCGCGCATACATATCCTGAAATCCATTCTTTCCCAATTAGGATTTTTCCAGGGTAAGAAATGAGCAGGTTCTTCAGCACTGTACGTATCGCCATATCGTCAAGCCTTAAATCCATATTAAAGTTTCAATGACCTTCATTTTGTACAACAACTCTTAATTATATTGCGTTACACGGATAACACAGATTATCGCGGATTACACGAATTATTTTTTCTGAAGTTCCATGAATACTTTAATTCGTTACATCTATTCCTAATTCATGTAATCAGTGATAATCTGCATAATTCGTGTAATCCGTCTAATCAATCATAATTCGCCTAATTCGTGTTTAGATTTCAACATATTGAATATTTCGCGGGCCTGCTTGCCATTCCGCTTCTTATCCTTCTTTTTTTATGGGTATTGCGTTGGAAGAAAAAGACTGCTGGTAAAATGGGTGATCCCGGGCTTATTCAGCAACTGATAAAAAATTATTCTCCTCTGTTGTTCACGCTGAAATTCGGTATTGCACTGCTCGCAATAACGGTTATCATTACCGGAGCATCCAATTTGCAAAAAAAGGGATCTGCAGAAACGATTAACAGGACAGGGGTAGATGTGATGATTGTGCTTGACGTGAGCAAGAGCATGCTTGCAGAAGATATTCAACCCAGCCGATTGGGTAAAGCAAAGCAGTTGTTGCTTCGGCTCCTGGATAATCTGGAGAACGACAGAGTAGGGTTGATTTTATTTGCGGGCAGGGCATACATGCAGATGCCTTTGACAATCGACCAGGGCGCAGCAAAAATGTATATTCAGAATGCGGGTCCTGATGTGGTCCCTACGCAGGGTACTGTTATTGCAGATGCACTACAGATGGCAAACAGCGCTTTCAACAGCAAAGAACACAAATACAAGGCCATTGTTCTTGTATCCGACGGAGAGGACCACGATCCTGATGCTATGAAAGTGGCAAAACAATTGGCCGATGATGGCGTTATGATCAATACCATTGGCATCGGCACTCCCGATGGTTCTGTCATTATTGATCCTGTTACGCACGAAACAAAAAAAGATGAAAACGGTCAGATTGTAATATCTAAATTAAACGAACAGGAATTATCACAAATTGCCGATGCAACAAACGGAATATACATCAGGCTCGACAATATGGACGATGCAGTCATCACTTTGTCGCAGCGTCTGAATAGTATAGAAAAGAGAGCGCTGACCGACACCGACTTTGTCAATTATAAAAATTATTTTCAATGGTTTCTTGCGGCCGCGCTGCTGTTACTGATCATCGAATTTATTTTACCTGAACGAAAACTGAAATTGAGTTGAAAACAATTCCATTCATATTCCTATTGATTTTAATGTCGTTGCCGGCTTTTATACAGGCCCAAAAAGTAAATTCGCTCATTCGAAACGGCAACAGGCTCTATAAAGAAAAGCAATTTGATCAATCTATCTCACAATATCAGAAAGCCGTCCAGGCAGCGCCTGATAATTCCGCGGCGAGTTACAATCTTGGCAATGCTCAGTTCAGGAAAAATAATTTTGATGATGCTGTAAAATCTTATGATGCAGGCATTGAGCACAGCGCGGATAAAACAATAAAAGAAAAAGGATTGTACAATAAAGGAGTCGCGCTGATCAGGCAGCAAAAGCTCGATGAAAGTATAGAAGCATGGAAAAACTCATTGTTGCTGGATCCCGCTGACTCCGACGCGAGAGAAAACCTGGAAAAAGCATTGCTGGAAAAAAAGAAACAGTCAAAACCGCAGGAGAATGAACAGAAGGAAAAACAAAAGCAACAGGAGCAGCCTAAGCCGCAGCCAAGCAAGCTGAGCAAGCAGCAGGTGGATCAATTGTTAAAAGCACTTGCTCAGAAAGAAAAAGATGTGCAGGATAAAATAAATCAGAATAAAACAAAATCTTTATCACAGCCTGATAAGGACTGGTAAACATTTGTCCGCCT
>DATJWE010000062.1:0-3974 GCA_035501475.1 Puia sp.
TGCTGCAAAGATTTTTTGACCGTGGTTAAAAAGCCTTCAGCTACCATATCCATATCGAGCCCTGCGCGCAGAGCGAGCGCAGAAACGGTTTGCAGGTCGCCCATACCATGAGCTATCATTTCACTCACTGCAGTATAATCAGAAACAACAAATCCTTTAAAACCCCATTGTTTGCGAAGAAGATCAGTCAGCAGCCATTTATTGCCTGTAGCCGGAATACCATCAATTTCATTAAAAGAACTCATCACACTTCCGACACCAGCATCCACAGCAGCTTTATACGGAGGAAGATAATATTGATACATTTTAATCCGGCTCATATCGACTGTATTATAATCTCTACCCCCTTCGGCTGCACCATACAAAGCAAAATGCTTTACACAGGCCATCACTGTATTTTCTTTTGAAAGATCATTTCCCTGGTAACCTTTCACCATCGCCCTGGCCACCAGTGAACCGAGGTAAGGATCTTCTCCTGCACCTTCGGCAATCCTTCCCCAGCGCGGATCTCGGGCGATATCAACCATCGGTGAAAATGCCCAGTCGAGCCCGTCAGCGCTGGCTTCCGTGGCTGCAATGCGTGCACTTTTTTCGATCAATACAGTATCCCAGGAGCAGGATAATCCCAGCGGAATAGGAAAAATTGTTTTATGTCCATGAATGACATCCAGACCAAAAATGAGTGGTATATGCAGTCGTGAATTTTTGACCGCGATATCCTGGGCCTGGCGAACTTTGCCGGGACCTGTGATTCCGAACAACCCGCCCACCGATCCTTTGCGGATCTTTTCATCCACATCCTTACTCACCACCGATCCGGTGACAGCGCCGCCCGGCGTGACCAGGTTGAGCTGACCGATCTTTTCATCCAATGTCATTTTGCTCATCAGGTTGCTGATGAATGCATTCATTTTGCTATCCTGCGCATATAGTTCACCGATAGCGAACATGAATAAAAAAACAATTACCGAGACCTTTTTCATTTTATTTTTTTTAATCGTAATAAAGATATTTTATTTTGAAAGATAAGGTTTGATGGCCTTTTGCCAGATAGCATATCCTTTTGCATTCATATGTAAACTGTCTTCTTTAAAGATCTCTGGAATCGGCCTCCCTTCCGCATTAAGCATACTATGATACACATCGACAAAAGAAATATTTTTTTGTGTGGAAATGAACTGGCTAATAAGATTATTAGCGATCTCATCCTTTGGCATTAGTTTGATCCGGGAAGGGCTCGGCTTTAATGAAATGAATACGATGTTTTCACCGGGCATTTTTTTTCTGATGAGATAAAATAAGGTTTTGAAGCGATTGAGTACAGTTACACCCGTTATTGTATCAGCACTCGCCAGGTCATTATCTCCACAATAAATCACAATTTGCCGGGGCTGATAAGGAAAAATGATATCATTGGCATAGTAGATCAGATCCGGGAGAGAAGAGCCGCCGAACCCCCGGTTAATAATGGGATAACCCGGAAAATAATCGTATACATCGGTCCAGAACCGGAATGACGAACTTCCTACAAAAAGGATTGCATTTTTTGGAGGGAACAAGAGGCTATCCTGTTTTTTAAAAGCCTTTATTTCTTCAGCAAATGGTTGCGCATAGGCAAGAACGTAGGTAACAGAAAAGATGCCGGGCAGCCAGAATCGTTTGAAGAAGATGAGCGTAAACTTCATTGAGAATTATTCAGATTTAATAACTGTAGTCCTGTGTGATATTCCGTTTTCGTTGATGGCTTCGATGCAAAAATAGTAGGTCCGGTCTTTGTCCATCGCTTTAAAATAATATTCATTGTCGCCATATACCATAATACAATTGTACAGTTTATCCGGCGCAATACCGTAGTAAATATTATAGCCGTACGCGTTGTTTACGGCAAACCATTTGATCACTGCATCTCGTTTATCATTTTCACTGCGGAGGACCATGAACTTTTTTACGGTATCGGGCGCAGGACCATGGCCCTTGCCGAAAACACGCAGCCCGCTGATGGCGAATTTACCTGTAGGCATGTGAATGTTTTCGAGTTTGATAAATCGCGCCTCTACAGGCTGCTGCAGTTCGACGTATTCATGTGGGATATCCGTTGCGTTTTTGCTTTTATCAACCAGTATCTGCCAATGGGTTCCGTCATTTGACTGCCACAATCTATATTGATGATAAAGGCCCTTGATTTTGCCAAGAAAACCCGTATCCACATCCTGATCGGCATAATTGATCTGAATTGCACGGACTGTGGAGATGTTGCCAAGATCAGTTTCTATCCACTCACCGGCTTTGCCTGAGGCGGCGCTCCAATAGGTCCGGATATTTTCATCTACCGCAAAATTTGGTTCATAACCCCCATATGTAGACGAAACCCGAACGGGCTTATTGAAGTTGAGCAGCATCCATCCCGTAAAGTTACCGTTCAGGTGATTCTTTTTTTCTTCAGGAAGATATTGCGGATAGTCTCCAAACGCGGTATTGGCATAAAGGATGCCATCTTCGTCAAAGCCTGCAGGCCATATGCCCAGCCGGCGTTCAAAATTATTTTTCATATTCACAACCATCGTAGAAATATGCCACCAGTTGCCATAGATATCCTGGTAGGTTGAACCGTGGCCGGCTCCTCTTGCAAATCCCCCCGGCTTGTAAGAAAAAGGATTATGTGCCTGGTAAGTAAAAGGACCGAGCGGATGATCGCTTGTGTAAACTCCATCACCATAACCACTGATTTCAGTTCCCGGAGCTCCGTATTGAAGATAATATTTGCCCCGGTACTTGTTCATCCAGGCGCCTTCAATAAAAGGATTCAAAAAATTATTGTCATTGTACTCGCCATAACGCTCCCATCCATGAATATCATCGTGAAGCTTTATCAATTCTTTGTGTTCTCCGATAGGCTGCAATGTTTTCCGGTCAATTTCCCAGCCATAAATCGGATAGAGGTTGCTGGAACCGTGATACAGATAAATTCTTCCATCAGCATCAAGAAACAGGGCGGGATCCCAGGCGCCTGCCTGAAATGAATCAACAGCTTCCTTCCATTCGTTTTGCCTCGGACGTGTACTCATCCATAAAGGAAAATTTTTGGTATAGGTTGAACCGATGACCAACAAAGTATCGCCCAACACCAATGTTGCGGGAGCGCAGAGGTCATCGTACACATGATGATAGGGTTTCAGAAAAGAACGGCTGATAAAATTCCAGTGCAACATATCGCTGCTCCACCAGTATCCCCATTGATTGGTTGAAAACAAATAATAATCCCCCTTGAATAACGTGATGACAGGATCAGCCGTGGCCCGATGTCTTCCCGCCTCCGAAAAATCGGGAATCGGCGTATAACCATAGTCGATATTAATCGGGTTGCAATACGTGTGCTGTACCGGCTGGGCGGAAACAAAGGACAGGCACAGGAAGCAGACAGGAATAAGTGTCAGTTTTTTCATTCAGATTTTCCGGCGTTTATACAGATGACTGTATTTTATTTTTTTTATTCAATATCAGGTTGTCAACACTCCAGTTGCAGGGGCCGGTAAAAAAGAAAACCAGGGCCAGCAATACAAACAGGAAGGGGTACTGATCGTCGTACCATATCTTTCCATTTCCCACAAAAAAAGATATAAATGACATGGTTAGTATTAAGATAAGAGATCCTATTCGTGTAAAACACCCCGTGGCAAGCAATATGCCACCAATTAATTCCGCACTTTTCCCCAGATAGATGATAAAAGACGGAGGAAAATTTTTTGAAAATATCCCAGGTCGCGTAGACCTGGATTTTGGATGCATCGAATACTTCCGAGCCATGGTAAATCATAAATACACCGACAATAATTCTTATCACTGCAAGCC
This sequence comes from Puia sp., assembly GCA_035501475.1. Taxonomy (GTDB): domain Bacteria; phylum Bacteroidota; class Bacteroidia; order Chitinophagales; family Chitinophagaceae; genus Puia. Next base: position 3,850 of record DATJWE010000062.1, read on the forward strand.
CATCACGCTGCACAATGGGCGAAGGTGAAAAATTTTTTTTCATATCATATTTTTGGATGTTTGAAGAATTTTCCAAATTCAATCGTTGTTCCGTTGCCAGCCTGACCATTATTATTCTTTTAGCC
>DATJWE010000063.1:0-9919 GCA_035501475.1 Puia sp.
GATCTCATTGGCGATTATTGTGCAGCTTACCAGGGGTTCTATGCTCGACACACTCAGCCAGGATTATATCCGCACCGCCTATGCAAAAGGCCTCAGGAAAAGAACTGTCATTTGGAAACATGCGTTGAGAAATGCATTGAATCCCGTGGTTACGGCCATTACCGGATGGTTTGCAGAACTACTGGCCGGAGCTTTTTTCGTCGAATATATTTTTGGATGGAAAGGAATCGGTAAACTGACAGTCGATGCACTGGAAAAACTCGATTTTCCCGTTGTGATGGGATCTGTATTGATCACTTCTTTCTTTTTTATCCTGATCAATATACTTGCAGATTTTTTATACGGACTTATCGACTCGAGAGTGAGAATACAGTAAAGAGTTCAGATTTTCTTCTGATTTATTTGACCGGGAAAATTTTATTTGATCACTACTTCCCTGAGGAGTTTTTCTCCCAATGCTTCATTGACCAGCTCAATGATTTTATCCTTCTTATATGTTAATTCCTGTTTAAGCGGTGCGACAGTGGTGTGGATATAAAGTGTTTGTCCATGAATCTCTATTTTGTCAGTATATCTTGAGATCGTTTTCCCCATGATCTGTTCCCATATATCTCCGATCCGGAGTGCGAGTACAGGGCCTTTGAGCCGGCTCTGGTTCAAAAATTGTTTCATCGCATCACCTAAAGAATATTCACTCATGCGCCAAAGATAAGACGGAAAATGTGGAAATGCGTGACTGTGGAAATTTGGAGATAGGCAGTTTCTATATTGGATGAGGTGGTGCTTCACGGGCATGAGCTTGTTCGAAATCAGCTATATTGCATTCTATCTAAATTCCATTTTGTTCCGGCTCAAAAACATATCGCTGACCCAGTTCAAAAATTATGACCAGGCTTTTTTTTCATTTGATGAAAGAATTATCGGCATTTATGGCAATAACGGTGTGGGGAAAACAAATCTTTTGGACGCGATTTATTATTTATGCTTTACCAAAAGTTATTTTTCAAAATCAGACCTGCCTCATGTGCATCATGGTTATAATGGGTTTCGGATTGAAGGCATATTCGAATCTCATGGCGAAAACAAAAAAGTGGTCTGCGTGCTTAGAGAAACCGGGAAAAAAGAATTTTCATTGAATGATGAAATATATGAGAAGCTATCCGCTCATATCGGGAAATTTCCCTGTGTGATGATCGCTCCTGATGACGCACAGATCGTCACAGATGGCAGCGAGGAAAGGCGACGTTTCATCGATGCGTTACTCTGCCAGCTTGATGAAGCTTATCTGCAGAGCCTTATGGAATATAATAAAATTTTGCAACAGCGAAACAATTTCCTCAAATCCATTGCTGAAAAAAAAATCACCGACAAAAGCTTGCTGGATGTATATGATGAACAACTGGTAACACCGGGAAATTATGTTTTTGAAAAGAGGCGTGATTTTCTCCGGCATTTTCTTCCACTGGTCAGGGAATATGATGTCAAAATCGCCGGGGCAAACGAACCGGTTGCATTGCTGTACGACAGCCAGCTGCTTCACTCGCCGTTCAGGGAGCTTTTAAAAATTTCGAGGGAAAAAGATCTTATCCTCCAAAGAACCAGTTCGGGTATTCATAAGGATGATATCGACATAAAATTGCAAAATCAGCCTTTTAAAACCACCGGCTCACAGGGACAACGCAAGAGTCTTTTATTCGCATTAAAGCTGGCGGAATATGAAGCATTGACGAAAGCGAAGGGTTTCGCGCCCATTTTATTACTCGATGACGTATTTGAAAAACTTGATTCATCGCGTATGTATAACCTGCTTCATTGGGTATGTGTGCAGAGCGAAGGGCAGATTTTTATCACCGACACGCATGGTGAAAGAATCAGGCATCAATTGCAAACACTTATTACAGATTTTCAATTGGTCGAACTGGGTTGATTTTAATTCTCTACCATTTGTTACCCCCGGGTTTCCATTTTCACATTTCCACATTCTCACATCTCCATATTTTCAATCTATCTTTTATTCCCGAATCCTGCTAAAAATGTCAGAGCTGCAATGAGGTTACCGGATTTTGTGATAGTTCCATCAAAATTTCTGCCGAATGAAAAACTTATTTTCTGGTTATCCCAGATTGAATAATCAGCATTAAATACCAGTTTCCAGGACGGATCGATTGTATTTGAAGACAAAACGCTTCTATAAATAGCTTCCATACTGCAATCGAATTTCGACTGCGGACTCGTATACACATAGCGTAGGCCTGCGTCCATCGTTGAAATATTACTGATATGATTGATGGTGTTGTTTTTTGCATAAATCCTGTCAGGATTATACAGGTACCTGATCAGCCCGAGAAATGTGCTTCCTTTCCTTCCCGCATAACCGAAAGTTGTCCATATACCTGCATTGTTGATTTTTGAGTTGTCGAACTGTTTGTTGATAAATTCTGCACTAAGACCGCCGGAAATATCCCATGACCAGCCGACCCTTGTGATCTTAAATGACGAGGCTTCTTTTTTTAATGCGGCCAGGTCCAGGCTCCTGAATTTTTGTTCCGTAAAAGACTCCAGCCTGTCATTTATTTCTTTATCAATTCGTTTGTATTCTTCTGTGTTTTGAACTTCTTCCGGATTTCCTGATCTCAACAGGTCTTCTCTTTTCTTTTTCAGGCTGATCATTTTAGGATCGGTATTTATCCATCTTTTTACTGCTTCTTCCAAAGTATGATTGATTTTATATTGCAAGGCTCCGATTGTGTTGAGTGACTCCTGCGTTTTTTCATCATAACTTCCTCTCAGCACAGAGAATTTGAATCCTATGGAGGCATAACTGCTTTTGGTGTCGGGGCTTGTTTCGGATGAGTCCGGGTTCTTAATTGCAGCCGATAGCACGAAACTCTGTTTGAAAATATCATTGAAGCGCTGGCTGTTTAATCCGGCAGTGGTATAATCTCCTTTTTTTGAAAGCAGCCAATAAGGCGCAATATCGACCGCGTAATTAGACGGAAATGTAACAAGTGAATTCGCTGCTGTCTGAAGGGAGATCATGAATGAAGATATATCTGTAGGCTTTTCTATGTCGCTCGGTGAGAATCCAAGTAAATTGGAACCTGGCGAACTAGGAGCCCTCAATAAGTCCAGGCTGACTTTTTCATCGTCTTTTTTTGTCTGGTTGTAAGCACTGGTGAATAGACAAATTGTTACAATGAGCAAAAATGCCTTCCTCATTTTCAGCTTTTAAAAAATTCAATAGCACATATATAAGGAACTGAATCACCTTCCTTATCAACTGTTTTTGACAAATGATATTCCCTGAATACTACTCCTCCTCTTAACCGGATGATCATCTCCGTATAATTGGTATCCCTCGAAGTATCCGAAATGGTGGTAGTTATCCAAAGTGTTTTTCCCTGCAGGTTTTTATTGCTGTCTATTGGTGTTTCATTATAAGAACCTGCATGATGATCCTCAATAGGAGTTTCATCATCAAGCCGGATAAGGCTGTTACCTGTTTGTCCCGGCGCTCCGATAATAATTTCCAGCGACACTTCTTTCATTGAATCGTTGACCAGGTAAATTGTATCCAGCGAAATATTCTCCGATTTGTCGGAGATATATTTTGAGGTGATATGGTTTCTTCTTTTCAGTGAAATCCGGAATTATTGGTAAAATTTTTCGTAGCCTTCTCAAATTATTAATTTATCAACTAATTTTTCAACCATCCCTCCGCCCGGAAACGGTTAGCTATATTAGATGCTTTTCTGTCTCCGGGTTTCAGGATTTCGTCGGTTAGTAAAATAATCAATAATCAACACTCAATATTCAAGTAGTTAAGTATTTACAAGTTCAAGGTTAAAAAAAATTATTTAAAATTGAATATTGGGTGTTGAGTATTAATTGTGAAAATATCCAAACCTTAAGTAGTTATTTCTTTCAGGTCTGCCTGTAATGCGGCCAGGTCGAATCCGTTCGGGGCTTTATCTTTTCCCGTGAAATCAGTACTGATGATGGCGTAGGATTCATCACAATAGGCATCCCAAAATGACCAGGTCATTTTCTTGGTTGCGCCCCAGGTGATAACTGTTAGTGAATGTTCATCAAAAGCCATGACAGGAACTGCATGGCCGCCCCAGGATCCGGGTGCGCCATTACCAACCGCGCCTCCTGGTGGAACGGACCATACTCGTTGTGTTTGTGCCGAAACAGGAAGTGCAAGACCGATATAACATCCTCCGAATAAATAAAGAGCTTCCTGTATATGACTGTGATTGCCGGGTTCCAAAGCCGCATAAGCCATGATCCTGTGTTTTGCAATACCTGTTTTTCTCCAGTAATTCAGTACATCTGTTTCAACAGCTCCGTTGTCGTTTTTTCCTGTGGTCGGATTGTAACCGGTAATGGCAGAATAGGTTTTAATAATATCATTGTCTGAAGGAGTAAAAAGGTCCCCCTGGTTTGAGGTCCATTCCATGACCAGGTGTCCGGCTGCTGCACAAGTGCAATCGCCTATTGAATCATTCTTCATCATACCCCATTTTTTTATTTTGCCCGTCCAACTGTATTTTTTTGGCACAGGAGGGAGATCCTCCGGCCTGATATAATTGGCGAACTGAAGAGTCCTGGGATCATGTCTTGGGTTTTGTTTGCCGAGTTTCATAGCAGAATGATCTACTTTTCTTGCTTCCATAATCTGGTTTTTTGTATGTAATATAATTTATGCCTGCATGCCACCATCTTGCTTCGCATACCCGGCATCGTTATGAAATAGCCCGGGATGAGCTTTTCACACCTCATGGTTTCATAAAGTGAAATCCATATTCAATGTTTGAAATAAAGTAACCAGCTAATAATGTGGCCTTAATGGGAAGTTTAAAAAAGGGATAGATTAAGTCTTCGGTAAATGGAGACATAATATCTCATTTGTCGAAGTTTCTGCCCAAAGGTAAACAGCCCGTGGGTCGCCAACCGGGCGAATTTCCCTGCGGTAATGTATTTTCGAAAAACGGGCCCAATTCCGCCGTTTTGGGTTGTTATATCCTCCCTGTTTTCTCATCTAAAATTCGCTTTTACCCCTTATCTTTGCCCCCGCCAAGCCGGAATCCGGCAGGCGCTAAAAAATTGTAACCACGTGGCTACCAAGTTTTCAAAAGAAACCTATTTGTATTGGTACGAGTTGATGCAGCTGATCAGGCAGTTTGAATCAATGGCTGAGGAAAAATATAAAATGGAAGGCAAGATCCGTGGATTCTTTCATGCGTATATTGGACAGGAAGCTATTGCTGCCGGGTGTATGACTGCAACCCGGTCCGAAGATCCTTTTATTACCGGGTATCGTGACCATGGACTGGCACTTGCCAAGGGCATTAGCGCCAATGCCTGCATGGCGGAATTATATGGTAAGGCGACTGGTGTTGCGAAAGGGAAGGGAGGCAGTATGCATTTTTTTGGTAAGGAAGAAAGGTTTTTTGGGGGGAACGGTATCGTGGGCTCGCAGATAGGAACCGGTGCAGGATTGGCATTTGCGGAAAAATATAAAGGCACCGATAATGTGGCGTTGACTTTTTTCGGAGATGGCGCGGCACGACAGGGTATCTTGCACGAAGTATTTAACCTGGCTATGCTCTGGAAACTACCGGTGGTATTTATTTGTGAGAATAATAACTATGCCATGGGAACTTCCGTGGAAAGAAGTTCCAACGTAGTGGATATTTACAAACTTGCTGATGCTTATGAAATGCCCGGCGATTCCATCGATGGCATGAGTGCGGAAGCAGTTCATGAAAGTGTGGCGAGAGCAGTAAAAAGAGCGAGAGAAGGTGGAGGACCCACATTGCTGGAGATCAAAACCTACCGTTATAAAGGTCATTCTATTTCAGATCCCCAGAAATACCGCACCAAGGAAGAAGTGGAAGAATACAAACAAAGAGATCCTATTCAGCAGGTGCTGAATACGATTCTCACTAAAAAAATGGCGGCCCAGGCAGAGATTGATGCCATTAACAAAAGAGTAAACGATACCGTGGCAGCTTCTGTAAAATTTGCTGAAGAATCCCCCTGGCCGGATGACAGCGAAGTACTCAAAGATATTTATATCGATAAAAATTATCCTTTCATCGTAGACTGATATGAAAAAAATTAGAAAGAAATCAGTTGAAAGAACTGATGATAAAGCATATCATAACATAACAAAAATTAAGAAATAGTAAACAATCCGAACATGGTTGAAATCAAGACGCCGTTACATGTGGAGAATGAAAAAAGTCCCATCGATCAGATTCAGAAATACTGGGCAAAATATGGTAAGCAGACCACTTATGCTTTGTCAATAATCATTTTACTGGCAGCCGGTTATTTTGGCTATAAATATTTTATTGAAGAACCCAATGAAAAGAAAGCTTCTGAAGCCATGTTTAGGGCAGAAGATTATTTTCGTATGGATTCAGTCAGACTGGCTTTACAGGGCGACAATATCAATGCAGGATTCCTGAAGATTATGTCAAAATATAGTGGTACCAAGGCTGCGAACCTTGCCTCTTTTTATGCAGGTACCTGTTATATGAAACTCGGTGATTTCAACAATGCAATAAAATACCTGAAAGGTTTTTCCACTTCAGTCCCCCAGTTGCAGGCAAGAACCCATGGTCTGCTTGGCGATGCATATTCTGAGCTAAACAAGAAAGAAGAAGCGGTTGCCGAATATAAATTAGCAGGAACTGTTTTTGATAAGGATGAACTCATTTCTCCTGAATACTTATTTCGCGCGGGTTATTTGTATGAAAGCATGGGTAAGAATAAGGAAGCAATAGAGATGTACCAGATGATTAAAGATAAATATCCAACTTCACAGAGAGGATATGATATAGACAGGTATCTGGCGAGACTGGGTGCATTTAAATAAAAAAATCCAGGGCTGGCTATGAATCTGAAACCTGATTCACCATGGCTGATATAAGCAATAGCAAATTATTTCAAGTTACAGCAGGCATTCCGGATATTGGGGATGCCTGTGTTGTTATTGTAAAAACCGAATGGAATTCAACTATTGTAGACGCGTTGGAAGAAGGATGCAGAAAAATACTGCTTGAAAAGGGCCTGAAAAATATCAAAATCCTTGAAGTTCCGGGGGCGTTTGAAATTCCCTTTGCTATCAGGAATTATTGGGACAAATCTGACAAAAAAAATCGTCCTCGTGCGTTCATCGCTCTTGGCTGTGTGCTTCGGGGAGATACTCCACATTTTGAATATATATGCAGAGCGGTTACTGACGGCATACTTCAACTGAATTTATCATTACCCATACCCACTATTTTTGGAGTACTTACTGTCGACAATGAACAGCAGGCGCTGGAGCGCATTGGGGGCAGTCATGGACATAAGGGCGAAGAAGCGGCCATCACGGCTTTGAAAATGATTTCTATCAGTGCATGAGAGTACAATTATTCATACCATGTTTTGTGGACCAGCTTTATCCTGACACTGCATTTAATATGATAAAGGTCTTGAAGAAACTGGGATGTAACGTTGGGTATAATACCAATCAAACCTGTTGCGGTCAACCCGCATATAATGCAGGCTTCAGGGATGACGCCAAAGAAGTTTGTTTCAAGTTCATAAAAGATTTTAGTGGAACTGATTATATCGTTGCTCCCAGCGCATCATGCGTCGGTTTTGTCCGGAACTATTATCCCGGAATATTCGATAACTCATCTTACCATAACGAAGTGAGGGAGCTTCAAAAAAGGACTTTTGAGTTTTCAGAATTTTTGATCAGAGTCCTTCATACAGATGATCTTGGGGCTTCTCTTTTTGGAAAGGCAACTTATCATGATTCCTGCGCCGGTCTCAGGGAATGCAGGATCAAGCAGGAACCACGTCAACTTTTATCCAAGGTAAAAGGACTTGAACTGTTGGAAATGAAAGATGTGGAAACCTGTTGTGGATTCGGAGGCACTTTTGCTGTCAAGTTCGAACCGATATCTGTTGCTATGGCTGACCAGAAAGTCAATAATGCCCTTGCTACAAATGCAGATTATATTATCTCCACGGATCTTTCCTGTCTCATGCATTTGGATGGATATATACGCTATAAAGAATATAATATCAAAACTCTTCACATCGCCGATGTGCTTGCCAGCGGGTGGTGATTCATTCCTGATATATCGTTGGGGGATATGCGAAATCAGGATGATCGGTTTAAGATTTGTTTTTAAATTGACAGATTGGGCGGCACGCGGATTTATTATGATGGTTATGATTTGCGCCGATAAGATCATAAAAAATCCTAGTCATTTGCGTGCATTCCGTCAAATCCGTGTGATCCGTGTCCAAAAAAAAGCCACCCACATTGCCTGAGGCAAGCAGGTGGCCTGACCTTAAAACAACCTGTCGCAGAAATTGAATAAGGTTTGACAATATTAAACCCACTACTTCTATCTATACGTACGGATGCCCAAAAAAGATGGTTGCTAAGAAAAAATTTTTATGCTCAGGGGAAGCCGGATTGGCAAAAGTTTAACTTGTTAGAGCCTGCTTTATAAGGAGGATAGGCTTGAAATAGTATTTTTTCTAATGCTATAAAGTAAACCTCCGGGGTAACGGGCAACCGGGAGGTTTCTTTTAGACGAAATAATCAACTGCCTTTATTAACTTTTTGGCATCACCACGTGATCGATTACATGGATCACCCCATTGCTCTGGTATACATTTTTAATTGTAACGGTAGCCATGCCGCCGGTTTCATCTTTCAGTATAATATTTTTTCCTTTCATCATGACCCAAAGTTTACCACCGGAAACGGTTTTTAATTCTGCAGTGCCATTTCCTGCTTTGATCAGATCACCCAGTGCTTTTGAATCGAGATTGCCTGCTACCACATGATAAGTAAGAATACCATGTAGTTTGGATTTGTTTTCCGGCTTTAATAAGGTTTCAACGGTTCCCTTGGGGAGTATATCGAAAGCTTCATTGGTCGGAGCAAACAAGGTGAAGGGGCCTGTTCCTTCCAAAGTTTCAACCAGGTCTGCAGCTTTGACTGCAGCCACAAGCGTGGTATGGTCTTTTGAATTGACTGCATTTTCAATAATGTTTTTCGAAGGATACATTGGAGCGCCACCGACATCCACGATTTTCTCCATTTGTGCGAAAGATGTGTTTACAAACAATGCTGTAATAAGCAAGAGTCCGATGCTTTTAATTGATTTCATAAAAAATGTTTTTGTTTTTTTGATTGACTAATGCTGATTACATGTAAACAACGAAAACACATACGGGAAGGGGAGGGGGATGGATTTCAAATGCGGAGATTTTTTTATCAGGGAATACACGAATGATCACGAATTACACGAATTGTGTTTGTTGATTAATCCTTTGATTTTTTTTCTTAATAGCTAATCTTAAATATTTTTTTTGATAATTAATATATTTGTATACCTAATTCGTGCAATCCGTGATCATTCGTGTAATCAGTGTTAACTAATTTCATTCTTATGGCATACTGGCTGGTAAAATCAGAACCTTCAACTTACAGTTACGAACAACTGGAAAAAGATAAGGAGACAAGATGGGATGGTGTCAGGAGTTATGCGGCCCGCAATCATTTAAGATCGATGAAAAAGGGCGAGGAAGTGTTGTTTTATCACAGCAATGAGGGATTAGGTATTGTGGGTATTGCTAAAGTGTCTAAAGAACATTATCATGATCCGACCACTGAAGAAGAAGCCTGGGTGGCTGTGGATTTAAAACCTTATAAAAAATTAAAGAAACCCGTGAGCCTTGACGCTATCAAAAAAGACAAGCGACTTAAGGATATGACGCTCGTTCGAATAGGGCGACTCTCTGTACAACCTGTCACTGAAAAAGAATGGGCTGCAATTATGGAACTGGCTGGGGAGAAGTAACCCAATTTTTTTGCTGCACTTTATATTTTACA
>DATJWE010000064.1:0-5261 GCA_035501475.1 Puia sp.
TTAAAGGTAATGTAAGGGATACGATCGAGAAAAAGGGATTGGCCAACAGCGTTGTGCTCCTTTTCCATAAATCAGACTCCATGATGGTAAAATTCACCAGAACAAATGCTTCCGGTGAATTTTTATTGAAGAATATTCCTGCCGGAGATTTTTTGCTCATGGTCTCCTATCCTGCTTATGCGGACTATATTGATGAACTCCATATTAAAGATTCATCGGAAACAGACCTGCTCACGATTCCAATGATTTTGAAAAGACAGTTGTTACAGACCGTATTGGTGACTGCTGACAAAGGATCTATTCGCATTAAAGGAGATACAACAGAATATAAGGCAGATAGTTTCAAAGTACAGCCCGGAGCTACGGTTGAAGACCTGCTAAAAAAACTGCCTGGCATACAGGTTGACAAAAACGGAAAGATCACCGCACAGGGAGAAACAGTTCAAAAAATATTGGTTGATGGCGAAGAATTTTTCGGAGATGACCCAACACTGGTAACACAGAATCTCAGGGCAGATATGGTCGATAAAGTCCAGGTCTTTGATAAAAAAAGCGACCAGGCTACTTTTACCGGGATAGATGATGGTGAAAGGCAAAAGACAATCAACCTGAAGTTGAAAGAAGATAAAAAGAATGGTTATTTCGGTAAACTTGACGGAGGAATCGGAACTGATGGCTACTATAATTACCAGGCGATGTTTAACGCGTTTAAGAAAAAACGCAAACTCTCAGCCTATGGCATTTTATCCAATACAGGAAAGACGGGATTGAACTGGCAGGAAAATAATACTTACGGGCAGAGTTTTGCCAGCACACTGGATTATGATGAAACCAGCGGATTTTATTTTTCAAATAATCAATCTGATGATCTCGAATCCTGGAGCGGACAATATGAAGGTATGGGCTACCCTACTGTTCAGACTGCCGGCATTCATTATAACGATAAATGGCATGACGATAAAGAATCCATCAATGCCAATTACAAAATTCTTCAACTGCAGGTAAACGGGACCAGTACAACCAATTCACAAAACATTTTACCCGATACTTTTTATTACAATAATCAGCATCAGTCTTTCAATAATAAAATCCTTCGCAATCGGGCAAGCGCGATTTATGAATTCCAATTTGATTCGACCTCTTCCCTGAAAATAAATGCCGACGGAGGATCAGATCACAAAATCACAAACAACGCCTATACATCGGAGGCATTGGCAAGCGACAGTTCACTGGTCAATCAAAGTGACAGGACGGTGACGACTGATGGTGTTATCAGTAGTCTAAACAGTAATATTCTTTGGAGAAAAAAAATGCATAAAAAAGGGCGAACGATTTCTTTGAATTTCAGGGAGAATTACACAAACGATAACACCAATGGCTATCTCTACGCCGATAACAATTTTTATATTAACGGCCTGCCGTCAGAAAACCAGGTCGTCGACCAGTACAAGCAGTACAACAATAAAAATCTTTTGCTCAATACAAAAATCACTTACTCGGAACCGTTATCTCCTGTTTCCTCGCTGATAGCCAATTATGGAGTTTATCTGGATAACAGCAGCTCGGACAGGACTTCATATAACCGGGGGAGCGATGGCAAATACAGCCAAATAGACAGCTTGTACAGCAACGATTACGAATTTACTATTTTTACCCAGCAGGGAGGATTGAGTTATTTATTATCAAAGAAAAAACTAAAGCTTACTGCAGGAACCAATGTAGGTTTCACGGATTTTAAACAAACGGATGTTCATGCAAATGCAGTGACAACAAGAAATTTCATAAACTGGTATCCGCAGGCTACACTTACTTATTCTTTTGCGCAACAAACCAGGATAAGCTTTCGCTATAATGGAAATACGACCCAGCCCACCATTAAGGATATACAACCAATTCCAAACAATGAAGATCCCCTGAATATTTATATTGGTAATCCGAACATCAAGCCGCAGTTCACCAATAATTTCCGGATTTCTTTTAATGATTATAAGGTTCTGGCTGAGCGGGGCATCTATGTGAGTATAAATGGCAGTTTTACCGAGGATGCTATCAGCAGTAATGATTATGTGGATTCATTCGGTCGGAAAGTTTATCAATCGGTCAATGTAGATGGTAATAATACCTTCAACGCTTATTTTGGCTACTGGTTTAAATGGAAAAAACCGGGAATTAATATTGATATTGATCCGAGCTTTTCACATAACAGGTATGTAAATATTGTTAATACTGTGACTAACGCAACTAACAGTAATAACTATACGTTAGGCCTGAATCTGAATAAATGGAAAGAGAAAAAATATGGAATCGGAATATTTTCATCAGCGACTTTTACCGAAAGCGTTTCTTCCATCCAGGAAGGCATCAAAACAAATTACTGGACGTTTAATGTGAGGCCTGACATAGATTTTTTCCTGCCCTTGATATTCCAGGTGCATACCGATTGTGATTTTAATTTCAGGCAAAAAACAAGCGTATTCGATGCCAATACCAATGTGATATTGTGGAATGCCTGGCTCGGCAAAAAATTCCTCAAGAACGATGTGTTGCTTGTCAAGGTTTCTGCCAATGATATACTAAATCAGAATAAAGGATTCAACCGGACGGTGACAAGCAACTATATTTCGCAGACCACAAACACAACGATTCAAAGATATTTTATGTTATCAGTAGTTTGGAATTTTACTAAAGCCGGAACACCAGCCCCACAGGAACAATAAATTTAAAAGCACCAGCGCATGAAACCATTGAAATATTTTGTGTTCTTATTGTATGTATTTTTTGTTGCGCATACTAATGCTCAAAATCCTGTCTTTGTAACAGAAGGGAAAATAGAATATGAAAGAAGGGTGAATTTACACGCTCAGCTTAAAGAATATGCAAGTGAAGTGTGGATTGAGCTTGACAAAAAATCAACACCCCAGTTCAAGACTTCATATTTTGATTTAACTTTTGCACCGGGCAAAACATTGTACAAACCAGGGAGAGATAATCCCGAAAATAATAAGCTCTGGCAGCAGCCTGCAGAGGATAATGTAATATTTAATGATATCGAGGCAGAAAAAACAATTAGTCAGAAAAGAGTATTTGAACAGACCTTCCTGATACAGGATAGTATGCGAAATATAAAATGGAAGATCACTGACGAAACGCGCACCATTGCCGGCTTTCCGTGCAGGAGGGCTAACGCGATTATCATGGATTCCATTTATGTGGTTGCCTTTTATACTGACGAGATAATCACCCCCGGCGGACCTGAATCTTTTTCCGGATTGCCAGGCATGATCCTCGGCATTTCATTACCTCATCAGCATGTTACCTGGTTCGCTACTAAAGTTGAGGTTTCTACTCCCCAACCTGCAGAACTTATGGCTCCGACAAAAGGGAAAAAAACCAATTACATCGCATTAAAAGAAACACTCACTGATAGAATGAAGGAATGGGGAAAGTATGGAAGATGGTATATGCAATCTATTATGCTATAGAAAATTATTTTCATTATTTTTTCAATTCCATCACCCACATAGTTGTTGCAGGAATCTCTTTTTTGTCAATGATTGGAAATTGTTCTCCACTCATCACATCATCAGCTTTTGTGAATCCACTTGTTCTTTCAGCATATTTTGAAAAATCAATTTCTTTTGCCACTGAATCAGTATTCATCACGCACATGATAGTCTGTTTCGGATCATATCGAAAATAAACATAGAGCCCGTCATGCGGAACATATTGCATCATCCTTCCTGTCCTAATTGCAGAAGATGACTTTCTGAAATTGGCAAGATGTTTTACGAATTCCTGCATTCCCATTTCATCGGTCGACATACCCTTTCCTGTAAATGCATTTTTCTGGTCACCCTTCCAGCCACCGGGAAAATCGAGGCGCACCCAGCCATCAGGATTGGAAATTCCTTTCATTAAAACTTCTGTCCCATAATACATTTCAGGTATTCCGCGCCAGGTCAGCAGCCATTCAATGCCCATTTTATCTTTGGCCAGGTCTTCATTCATCTGTGAATAGAAACGTGTCATATCATGATTGTCGAGAAAGATGACATTGTTCATCGGGTCTTTATACAGAAAATCATTGCTCGCTGTCTGGTACAATTGCTGTACACCATAAGGCGCCTGCGACAAAGCAGGTTGAATGCCAAAAAACAAAGACTGAAAATCGGTAATCCCGGGCAGGTTACTCTTAAAGCCTGTATTGATATTATTTCGGGCGAAGAAAGCTTCATTGGCAGTTCCGCTTACCCAGGCTTCGCCGAACATGGTGATATGCGGATATTCATTAAGCAGCGCCTGGTTGCAGCGATTCATGAAATTCAGGTCAACATAGATATACGTATCGATTCGCCATCCATCCACGCCGAATTCTTCCACGCACCATATCGCATGCTGAATTAAAAAATTGGCGAAATAAGGATTATCCTGATTCACGTCAGGCATTTGCTGGGTGAACCATCCGTCAACCATCTGCTTCTTATCGCTTTGTGCCACGTAGGGATCAAACTGCGTCTGATCCTTATAGTTAGGATGAGTGAAAACGGGCCATTGATGGAACCAGGTATTGTCAGGAGGATCCTGCATTAAGAAATGATATAGTCCGACATGATTATACACAGCGTCCTGGATTAGTTTCATGCCACGCTTGTGCAATTCATCACTCAGTTTTTTATATGCCATTGCTCCACCCAGCCGCGGCTCAATGGTGTAATGATCAGTAAATGCATAACCATGCTCGGTCCGGTCAGGCATATCATTTTCAAGTACGGGTGTCATCCATAAGGCTGTCACGCCGAGTTGTTGAATATAATCGAGATGGTTGATTACTCCTTGCAGATCGCCACCATGTCGTAAAAAAATAGAATCCCGGTTCAGGGATTGATCTTTCATACCCGGAATCCGGTCATTCGTTGTGTCGCCGTTACCGAAACGATCGGGCATCAGCAGATAAATAAAATCAGAGGAAGTAACTCCCTGCGCATAGTCAGTTCCGTTACCCTTACGTCTTGCCCTGAGTTGATAACTGAGTTGATTGATCTGCCGGCTCCCATTCATGAACCTGAATGATAATTCGCCGGGCTTTGTATTGGCGCCTATTTCCAGGTCAATTGTCAGGTAATTGGGATTTTCAAAGGAATGAGTGCCGATGAACTTCACTCCTTCATAGGGAGACATGGTAACCTGCTCCCCCTTCCTGATTTCATTAGAGCGGATCAGCAATTGCAGTTTCGGATTCTTCATGCCTACCCACCAATGAA
>DATJWE010000065.1:0-24245 GCA_035501475.1 Puia sp.
GACCATTTCGGCGGAGCTGTGATTAAAAAGGAAAAAGAAGAATATTAAAAATGAATAAAATCTCATGTTTTGATTTTCTGCAGGCATCGCGAGGGTCATAAAGATATTATTAAAATTATTGATAGTTGAATACTACCGGAAAACTCAGAAAACTGATCTATAAAATCTTCGATTTGCCAGCCTAACTTTAGGTCAAAATCAACTATAAAGGCATGCAAACACAGTATCCTTACACAACGAATCTTAACATCCTGTTTGATCATCTTGAATTGATTGATGTCCGGAAAATCGCAGAAGAATGCACTGACAAATGGTTTAACCAAACGCTGACCAAAGTAAATGACAGTGTTGTACGTATCGGTATCGTAGAAGGTGAATATCACTGGCATAAACATGATCGGGATGATGAATTCTTTTTTGTTTTGGATGGGGAACTGATTATTGAATTGGAAAATGAAACTGTCTTCTTAAAGCCGTGGCAGGGTTTTACGATTTCCAGTGGGATAATGCATAAAACCAAAGCGCCGGAGAAAACAATTATGTTAATGGTTGAAACCAGTGCCATACAACCCACAGGTGATTGAAATAAAATTCTTTCGCATTATTGTTTCGAAAAAGCAATCTGGCAGAAGAGGAATTTTATTGTCGATGTTTGTCAGCGTGATTGCAGATCTCCGGTTAATTCCTTTTTCATCCCGGCGTAAAAATGTTCTGCATCGTCGCGGTGAAATAGTTCTGTACCCGGATTCATTGTGGTGGCTGAGCCACAGGCTACACCATACATCACGGCATCCTTTATATTTTTTCTATTGACAAGACTTTGGACAATTCCTGCAGTCATGCTGTCTCCTGCGCCCACGGTTCCCATTTTCCTTACCGAAGGCGCTTTTATTTCAGTGGTTGTGTTTGCATCTACGAGGATGGCGCCGCCAGCTCCCATGGATACCACTACTATTTCGGCAAATTTTTTATCGATGATTTCTTTCGCTGCGGCCGCCACGGTTCTGCTGCCCAGATCAAATCCTTTGATAAGATAGGCGAGTTCATTCAGGTTTGGCTTAATCATATAAACACCATGCCTAAGCGCAAGCTCCAGGGCTTCATCAGAAGTATCGACAATAAGTTTTGCCTTTTTGTGCCGGGCGATTTTGCCGATTTTTTCAAAAATATCTTTAGGAAAATCAGGCGGCATGCTTCCGCTCACGACAATAAATTCCATTTTATCAATTGATTCAAGTTTGTATAAGCATTGCTGCCATTCGCTTTCGTTCAGCACAGGACCAGGCATTACAAAATGATATTGATTATGGTTTGAATTTTCGAAAATGATCCAGTTTTCTCTTGTGTCGTTCCTGGCCGTTATAGGCATTACCTGCACCTGCTCCCGTTTCATCAAATCGTTGAGTAATTGACCATGGTAGCCTCCCGCAGGATAAATTGCAATGACATCTCCATCCAGTCTTTTAATGCACCTGGCTACATTGATTCCGCCCCCGCCGGGATCGAGGTGTGGAGCAGCGCAATACATTTTTTTCTCCGGCTCAAACCGGGATACTGAAATACTTTTATCAACACTCGGGTTGAAAGTAAGAGTTACGACCGTGGCCATCTTCAGTTATTTATCGCCAAGGTAAAAGAACAACCGAAGAACAGTAATGAGTGAGGTCAGGTGTACTAATGATTGACCTCAATGGATTCTGTATTTTATCAGGGCCTTTGTTCTTTTATTGCTTTTTTGAATGGAATCTGATTGTTTTACCCGACACCATAAAAAACCCATAGCTTTGGTGGTGCAGTGTTTTCGGGTTTTTTGTGGAAGGATTGATCCAGGCCCTGACCACTTCAAGTATAAAAAAATTATATTTGTTGACCATCGTCCTATCGATCACCCTACATTCCAGATTAACATAACATCCGGCTATCAGCGGCGCTTTCACTTCTGTTGCAGGCATAGTGGCCAACCCCAGTTTTTTGAATTTATCTGTTTTCCTTCCGGATATATTTCCTGCGCGCACTACCTGATCAGCCATTCCGAGAGTAGGTATTGCAATCACACATTCGCGGGATGTCTTAAGTATAGAGAATGTATAATTCCGGTTGCTGACTACGCAACCAACCAGTGGTGGCTCAAATTCCATCATCGTGTACCAACACATGGTCATTACGTTATTTCTACCCCCGTGGGATGTAGTCAGCATGACAACAGGCCTTGTTTCAAGAAGACTATATACTCTTGATAAGGGGAATGACTTTTTCTTCATGTCGATGATATGGTTTGTTACTCTTATTGTGCGAGATATCCGCCATCGACATTATAATATGAGCCGGTGACAAATGAAGCTTTATCAGAACTCAGCCATAAAACGAGTTCTGCTACTTCTTTTGGAGTACCTAATCTTCCCATGGGATGTAGTCCTGCTACGGCCTTCATAGTAGCTTCATCCAGATTATTCGTAAGCATGGGAGTCAAAATATAACCGGGACCAACGGAATTAACGCGGATTTTCTGATCGGCATATTCGATGGCTGCAGCTTCTGTCAGTCCGATCAGTCCATGCTTTGCAGCTACATAAGCCGGCGCACCTTTTGTTGCAACTTTTCCAAGTATGGAAGATATATTTACAATGCTTCCCCCACCGGAGTTGAGCATGGCAGGAATCTGATAACGCATTCCATAAAATACGCCGGATAGGTTTATCGCAATGACTTTATCCCAACCTTCGATCGGATATTCACCAACAGGCTTCAATGGGCCGGCAATTCCGGCATTATTGACAGCAATATGTAAGGCTCCGAATTTTTTTAGAGCCTGTTCCACCAGGGCCTGACCATCCTCAGGCCTGGATGTATCAGCTTCCACAAACAATACTTCACCTCCTTTTTTTGCGATTGCGGACGCCGTTTCGTTGCCCGCTTTTTCATTAATATCTGATGTCACCAGCTTTGAACCTTCTTCAGCAAAAAGAAGGGCTATTGCCTTCCCAATTCCGGAGCCCGCGCCAGTAATGATTGCTACTTTGTTTTTTAAAGCTTGCATAACGAATAATATTGATTAATCTTTGAATTTCTTTTACATGTCATCAATTAAAGCAAGAGATAAAATATTTGCTCTACGTAGCAAACGACCGTATAAAACTCAACGCAGGCAGTTTATAGTAAATTAATATGGCTTACGTTTTGTTTCCTCGTATTTTTTTCAGGTCTAATAATTTTTTCAGCCATAATAATATTCTCAATTCCTTTTAGCAGGGCATCAGGATTGAAGGAAATGCTATCAATTCCCTGTGCTACCAGGAACTGGGCGAATTCCGGAAAATCACTGGGAGCCTGTCCACACAAACCGATTTTCGTACCGGAATTTTTTGCCTTTTCGATCATCATCGCGATCATTTTTTTGGCAGATGTATTTTGCTCGCTGAATAAACCGGAAACGAGTGAGGAGTCACGATCTACTCCCAATGTCAATTGAGTAAGATCATTAGACCCGATAGAAAATCCGTCGAAGAGCTCTGCAAATTCTTCTGCCTGCAACACATTGCTTGGAATTTCAGCCATGACATAAATTTCCAAGGCTTCGTCAGTCCTGCGATCCAGTCCGAATTCCTGCATAACGGCGATGACCTTCTTTCCTTCTTCCACCGTGCGGCAAAAAGGAATCATCACTTTTACATTGGTTAGTCCCATTGTCTCTCTCACCATTTTAATGGCTTCACACTCCAGTCTGAATCCCTGTTTGTACAAATCACTATAATACCTCGAAGCGCCACGGAAGCCCAGCATCGGGTTTTCCTCGATAGGTTCAAAGTCGGCTCCACCTAACAGGTTCGCATATTCGTTGGTTTTGAAATCGCTCATCCTGATGATCACATCTTTTGGATAGAATGCAGCAGCAATGGTTGCAATGCCCTGCGCGAGTTTGTCTATAAAATAATTTTGTTTATCAGGGTAATGATGTGTAAGCCGCTCAATTTTTTGTTTGACTGATTCATCTTTCAGTTTATTGAAATTTACCAATGCCATCGGATGAATTTGAATGGTATTGGTGATGATGAATTCCATCCTCAGCAGGCCTATACCATCATTTGGATAAAAGGAAAGTTTAAATGCTTTTTCCGGATCCGCCACGATCATCATGGCCTCAGCGGTTTCCGGCATTTTTACATGGGTAAAGTCCAGTTC
This sequence comes from Puia sp., assembly GCA_035501475.1. Lineage (GTDB taxonomy): Bacteria > Bacteroidota > Bacteroidia > Chitinophagales > Chitinophagaceae > Puia. The sequence goes on from DATJWE010000065.1 coordinate 4,180, forward strand.
TGTTTCGCGGTATTTCAGTTTGCCATCATATATGAAACCTGTCTTGCCTTCACAGCAGGAAACAGTGATCAGCTGACCATCCGCAATTTTTTCTGTGCCTTCACCTGTACCAACCACTGCAGGAACTCCCAACTCACGTGCGATGATGGAAGCATGACTGGTTCTTCCGCCTTTATTTGTAACAATAGCAGCTGTTTTCTTCAATACCGGATCCCAGTCCGGGCTTGTAAGATCAGTGATGACAATATCTCCCTGTTGTAGTTTATCGATATCCTTTGGCGAGTCGAGTATTCTTGCGATACCTGTAGCAATTGCGGAACCGATTGCTTCACCGCTTGCCAACTCTTTACTTTTCTCCAACAATTTGTATTCCTTTATGTGCAGGGGGTTTTTTTGTGAGTGAACGGTTTCAGGTCTCGCCTGTATAATGAATAATTCCCCGGTAATGCCATCCTTGGCCCATTCAATATCCATTGGTTCCTTATAGTGTTCTTCAATTATCATTGCCCAATTAGCCAATTTTGAAATCTCCTTATCATTCAATACAAACTGTTCTTTTTTTTCTTCAGGTGTATCTGTATTCATAGTGGTATTCTCACTGCCTTCATCGTAGATCATTGTTTTGGCCTTATCTCCCAATTTTTTTTGGATGATCGCATTTTTTCCCTGTATCAGTGTGGGTTTGAAAATCAGGAACTCATCGGGAGTGATGGTTCCCTGCACTATATTTTCACCCAAACCCCAAACACCTGCAAGATGAATCACATTCCTAAACCCGGATTCAGGTTCAAGTGTAAACCCGACACCCGATGAACCTTTATCAGAACGAACCATTTTTTGTATTCCAACCGACAACGCAACTTTTTCGTGAGCAAATCCATTGTCTTCACGGTATTTGATTGCCCGGTCTGTAAAAAGTGAAGCGAAGCATTTCTGGACCGACAGCAACAATGCATGTTCGCCTTTTATATTTAAAAAGGATTCATGCTGTCCGGCAAAACTGGCCTGCGGAAGATCTTCTGCCGTAGCGCTGCTACGCACGGCCACATCAGAATATTGATGTCCGCACAGGTTTCTATATGCCAGGATAATTTGGCTGGACAGATCCAAAGGCATAGAGGCATTCAATATCGATTCTCTTGCCTGTTTGCCTATGCTTTTAAGATTGGAAAAGTTCTTTTTATCTAATCTTCCCATTATTTCCCGCAGTGGAATACGCAATTGATTCTCGTCAATGAAATGCCAGAATGCAAGAGCGGTAGTGGCAAAACCATCAGGCACCTGAATGCCTCTCGATGAAAGTCTTGTGAATAGTTCGCCCAATGAAGCGTTTTTGCCTCCTACGGCCGGAACATCAGCAATGCTGATTTCATTGAATTGCCTGATAAAGATTGACATTTTGAATTGCTTTGCCCACAAAGCTTGATTATTGCCTGTTATTTTTCAATGATGCCTGTCAAAATAAATTATGATTTGCATCATTGAACGGATTCCGGAAAGAGAAATTTTGGATAGCTAATAGCGACCGGCGATTCAGGTATGTGCAATAAAAATGGGTACCCTGGTTTCCCTGAGCAGCAGATCAGCCAGGCTTTCGTGGAACCACATCGACAAATAACTTCTGTCATAGGCTCCTGCGATGACCAGGCTTCCCGGGTCCTCATTGGTCAGGATAGTAACGATTTCGCGTTCCTTCCCCTTCATCACCTTATATTCAAGATTATTGTAATGACTTTTTGTCCATTCTTTCAGCAATTTGTTATCGGGTAAATGCAGGTTATCTTCTTTTGCACAGAGCAATTCTGCTTCGAGAGTATTCATTTCAGGAAAAATGTAATTGAACATTTTGATCGCATGAACCGCTGAAGGAGTCCCATTGTATAAAAATATCAGTTTTTTTACAGGCTGGAATTTCTTGGGAACAACAAGGACCGGACATTGCGCATCGTGAAGGATGTTTCTGATGAACCATCCCGGCAGCCTGTTTTCCAAATAGGAAAATGTTTCCCATGCGTCGATCACCAGTAAATCTGCAAATACGGTTTCATGTATCAATTCATGGATAGCATTTTTTTTATCACGGTGAAGGGTATAACTGATCTTCAACCCCCTGCATTCTGATTCAAAAGTATCCATGGATTCTTTTATGGCAACTGCGTCCGATCGGTCAATTTCGTCGAAGATATTTTTTCCTGTGAATGACTGTTTGGCAATTGTTGCGTATACAGCATAGCTGAGCCGGGTTGCTTCACTGAGGAAAACACCGACGAGATGAGCATCACTCAATTGGGCAAGATGCGCAGCGTATTGCATGGTGCTCTTCGAAAACCTGAGGCCGTCAAAAGCTGCAATTATTTTTTTCATTATTGATATATTTAGAATTTACTCCGGCAACTGATGCACCGGTTTTTAAATGATCTTGTTTAGACAGGAGAGCCTGCATTCATAAAAGTGGTATCTCCAAAGAATCAGGCCTGTAAGGATGCTCATTCTTCGGAAAATGAATGCTGAGTCTTTCATTTGTCCAATTTGCCATGGCTCCGTTCCCATCGGCATCGGTGGGCAATGCGAATTCTTTTTTTAATTGATGTATCTCATACTCACAATGGTCATCAATACGGATGACTTTGTCAATATGACTGGTGTCCTGTTTTGAAGAAATGATCAGCATATTTTTTTCAGTACTGATTTCGAGATCTTTTTTTCTTAACCCAGGTGTATCCATTGAAATAATATATTCATCTTCCTTTTCTTCCAATTGAATGCAGGAACCGGAATGTTCATCCCTGAAAAAGGCTATATTCTCATTTTTAAATTGTGCGTTACTTTGTGTTTGGGTATTCATAATCGTATTTTAGAATCAGGATTTATTTTCAATCATTGCACCGTTTTCAATTCTCTTGTCATGTCCTGTATAATTTTCATTTAGCACTTGTCCGTGATAAATGATATTCGTTTTGAGAGAGTTCGAAACCAGGCAATACTTCTGTGTTTTCTGCATCGCAGTAATGGCTTTTTCTCTAAATAATTCATCGGCGATATAAATGCTGGGGTAGACATTAATTGTGGTAAATTCATATTTCCCATTGACCATCTCAATGGTCCCGATAGTATGACATTCAAAATGTGAAATGGCAAAATCCAGCTTTCTGGTAAATACAAGATAAGTCGTCATGTAACAGGAAGAGACCGCACCCAGTAAAAGGTGTTCAGGACTCCATTGATCCTTTTCTCCACCAAAAGCCGGGGGGAGGGCTACCCGTATTGTATCTTTCACTTCGTTTGAAGTCAGGATACCTCTATCATCCTGTAACCAGTCGAGCCTGATTTCGAAAAGCGTCTTTATATCTCCTTTTCTGTGAATACGATTAATATCTGCCATTTTATCCTCAATTTAGCTCAACGACAAATTTATTCGGATCAGCAAACTCCGTAAATGATCTGAGTCAGCCGGAAAAATGATTTGAATTTATTTTTATTATTTTAATTACTGTTTTCAGGGAGCCTGCTGCCTCTATCTGTATGAGTACGGTCAAATGAGAGATTGACAGACATCATCCTATTTTAAAGGGGTGGATTCTATTTTTGAAAACATATTATTTTGTTATGGAATTCCATTTTAGTAAAAGAATTTCTCTCCCCTTTGATCAGGTGGCGGATAAAGTGATTCTCGAATTAAAGAAACAGGGCTTTGGAGTGGTTTGGACGATCGATATGAGAGATACCTTCAAAAAAAAGCTGAATGTTGATTTCAGGAACTATTTAATTCTTGGTGCCTGTAACCCCCGCTATGCATATGAAGCTTTGCTGGAAGAGGATAAGCTTGGCGTTTTCCTTCCCTGTAATGTGGTGGTGCAGCAACATGAGAACGAAGAAGTGGAAGTATCTATGGTTAACCCCGAGGAAATGATACACAGCACCGACAACCTGAATCTGAGAACCTTTGCCACTGAAATAAAAGAACAGTTGTTGGAAGTGCTAAGAAATATTTGAACAGCTTTATAATTCTTGCCATTAAAATCCCATCATCCGGTCAATGATTTCTGAAAATGCAAGTCTGATTTCTGCAGGGTATAGTGCCGACAACAGGATAGAATTTATCCATGGAGGAAGGGAATATTTTCGGCAATTGTTGAAGATGATCGATGAGGCCAAAGAGACCATTCATCTTCAGACTTATATTTACGTAAATGATGTAACCGGAAAACAGGTTGCGGATGCACTTAAACAGGCTGCAGCACGTCATGTAGAAGTATATTTGCTTGTTGATGGCTATGCTTCACAGGAATTAGCACCTTCTTTCATATACGAATTGGAGCAGTCAGGGATTCATTTTCGTTTCTTTGAACCCATTTTTAAAAGCAAATATTATTATTTCGGTCGCCGCCTGCACCATAAGCTGGTTGTAACGGATACACGCAATGCTATGGTAGGCGGGATCAACATCAGCGATAATTACAATGATATGCCAGGCAAACCTGCCTGGCTCGATTTTGCTATCTATGTGGAGGGTGAAATTGCAAGGGAGCTCTGTGTGCTATGCTGGAAAACCTGGAAGAGTTATCCTGCACGCATGGGTCTCACTCCTTGTGAAGAAAAGAAATTAGATTTTGATTTCCGGTCTGAAGAATCCAGTTGGGTCAGGATGCGGCGGAACGACTGGGTTCGCAGAAAGAACCAGGTATCCAAAAGTTATCTGGGAATTCTTCATCAGGCCCGTTCAGAGATTATCATTGTATCGAGTTATTTTCTGCCAGGAAAGGAATTCAGAAAGAAAATTGCCGAAGCCGCGCAGCGAGGTGTAAAAGTGAAGCTCGTGCTGGCAGGTGTTTCGGACGTCGCGATTGCCAAGCAGGCCGAACGCCATATGTACCGTTGGCTCTTAAAAAACAACATTGAAATTTTTGAATACAGGCCGGCAGTGCTGCATGGTAAAATGGCTATCTGTGATGAACAATGGATGACCATTGGTTCTTACAATGTCAATAATATAAGCGCATTTGCAAGTATTGAACTGAACATCGACATCATGAATGAAAGATTTGTCAGGCATGTGAAAGAATCAATGCAGACCATTATTGAAACGGATTGCTCACACATTACAGCCAACTATTTTACCTTGCACAACCATTTCGTTCGCCGGGCCTGGCAGGAAATCTGTTACGAATTGATAAGGGTTATTTTCTTTCTCTTTACCTTCTATTTCAGCCAAAAGGAAAAATAATATATCAATGATCAAACGGGCAACTCCTGACTTTTTTCATTCCTATGTCGTGAATGTTTGCCAATCCATCGACCAAGCGTGGGAAGATTCTTGATAGTTCTTGCAATTATCATTTCATCCATATTTTTTTTCTGCATGAAATTCCGGATATGGAGTTTCATGTTATCCAGGCTCATATCCGGATGGGTAAACCCGCCTTCCCGGTAGCAATACCGACAATATAAATGACTTTTTGAACTGTCGGCTTCCGAACCACGCATTTCGACATCATTCAATGGCATACCACAACTCTGGCACTGATTGTAAGCTTCCATATTTTTTTGATTGAAACAATAAAGCAAATAATGAGCCCTACCGGCTGAAGGCAGGGCTCGAAAACAAACGATACTGCTATTTGACCGCAATATGTTTCGATAAAGAAACTCTTTTAGCTTCTTCTTTCTTAGGCAGCGTTAATCTTAATACGCCATCTTCATAACTGGCTTCGATTTTGTCCTGGTTGACTTCTTCAGGTAATGTAAAGCTGCGATTGAAAGAGGAGTAGCTATACTCCTTGCGAGTGTAGCGTGCGTCTTTTTCTTCTTTCGTGTCTTCTCTTTCACTGCTGATGGTTAACATATTGCCTTCCACATCAATCTTGAAATCGCTTTTTTTCAATCCCGGTGCAGCAACGGATACTTTGTATTCGTCCTTGGTTTCTGTAATGTTGGTTGCGGGAACAGTTAATGCCCTGCTCCAGGAGCCACCATTGGTAAACATTTCATTCCAGGGTTTGAAGAAATCTTCAAATACTGATGGAAATACTTCGCTGTTTCTTATTAATGATTTGGTTGACATAAACACCTCCTTATTTTGTATGTTAATAATCTGGTGCAAGATAGTCTCATCGGTGATGCATATCCAAGGACAGTGGTCAATGATGAAACTGAGATTAATCAGTATCGTATTTCATTGGCTTGGTGTTAAATAGTTTTTTATTTACCGGACAATCAGGAACCTTCTTTCGGTCTCTGCCGCACTTGTCAGTTCAGGAAATTTCAAGGGTTCGTCCGGCTCTTCTTCAGGAAAAATCTCCGGTTCTTCGGGCTCGACCGGCTCTTCGGGATGGATGTCGGGGTTTAATTCCGGAATTTTATCAGGCTGCGGAATTTCAGAGGGACTTTCTTCTTTTTTCTTTTTAGGATGCATTTCAGATTTCAATTTTTGAACTCAAATATTCTATACAGCAAATGGATAGGTTTCAGGAATCTGGTGCTCCTGGCTTTTGGCGTGCAGGGGATGCAATGCTCTTGTTTCATCCAGGTAAATAAATGCATCATAGCGCATTGGGAGTATGGTGGGTACGTAGTTACCGTATTGTTCATATGCCGGATTGTACACCACACCGACCGCGCGATGTCCAAGATAATGTTCCATCAACATGTCATTCGTCATAAAATCATCCATGATCAATAATTTATTTTCCTTTCCAGCCGCATGCAATAAATATTCTATGCTTCCTTTGCTTGCTTCAGGCATTGACATTTCCTGCATCGAAGCTCCCCAATTTTTTCCCGCGAAAACCTTGCCTTTGTATGAACCGAAGCCGATCAATACAACTCCATTTTCGTGATGCGACATCCTGGCCAATTCGCCGATATTGTACATGCCTTCGTCCACCATATCAGTAGCTCTGGCATCTCCGACATGTGTATTGTGTGCCCATACAATGGCTTTTGAATCGTTGCCATGAAATTTTAACAGCCGATCCAACGTGTCAATCATATGTCTGTCCCTGATATTCCAGCTGTGCGGGCCACCCATGATCATGGCGCGATAATATTTTTCCGCATTCACGGCGATCATTGCATTCTGTTCAGTACTGAATACATTCTCATGATCCGTGTTATAAGAGGGAAGCTTTCTTTGTATTTCCATGAGCAGTTCCACTACTTCGGTTTGGCAGAGTTCGGGCACAAGTTGTGATGCCCTGGCATAAGAAGTCTCATCTTTGCGATAGGGTTCAAAGCACTGAAATGCCTCATTTGCTTTTTTCAAGGCTACGGGATCGGTTTTTTTCAAATATTGCATAATGTTTTCCATGCTTTCCCAAAGGCTATACACATCCAGTCCGTAAAAGCCAACCCTCCGATTGGCCGGCAACCCTTTGTTATGTTTTTGTAACCAATCGGCCAGCGCAACAATTTCCCAGTTCGCCCACATCCAGGTAGGCCACCGGCCAAACCCAAGCAATACTTTGAATGCACTTTTATTATCCAGATCATATCCTTTTACAAAACGATTTAGCCGGTAACAATCGGGCCAGTCACCTTCCACAGCGATGAACCTGAACCCTTTTTCTTCCACAAGACGTTTTGTAATATATGCCCTCCACATGTAATACTCGTGAGTGCCATGGGTGGATTCACCCAGCATAACAATTCTTGCGTCGCCGATATATTTGAAAAGCGGTTCAAGATCTGCCTTGCTCTCCAATGGATAAGACCATTGTTTAATAGCGCTTATAACTTCTGTTTCATTGAAAGCTTCTTCCCTGGTAAAATAACGTCGCATGATTGAAGACTATTATTCTTAAAGTAACATCAAAAGAAGAACCTATTCAATGATCACAATCAAAACAAAGACTGAGAATACTCATTTAATTTAAATACTTTATAAACCAATTTGCAAATGAAAAAAATTAGTTGAATCCAAAATAATAGAAAATGTTTCGTGACAGAATTGAAGCAGGATTATTGTTAGCGGTCAAATTAAACAAATACCAGGGCCAGCCGGGTGTTGTACTTGCAGTACCAAGAGGGGGCGTGCCTATTGCCTATACGGTCGCGAAAGAGCTGGGCCTGCCATTAGATCTTGTCCTGACTAAGAAAATCGGTCATCCTGCAAATGAAGAATATGCCATTGGTGCGGCAAGCCTCACTGATTATTTTGTCATCCCGCATATTAATGTCTCTCAGGCATACATTTCAAAAGAAATCCAGGAAATCAGGGAGAGACTGAATGAGATGTACCAGAAATTCATTGGCGACAAAGAGCCGGAAAATATCAAGGGGAAAATCGTAATTGTAATTGATGACGGTATTGCTACCGGAAATACCCTGCTGGCCACGGTGAACATGCTTCGCAAGAAGAAACCTTCAAAAATAGTAGTCGCAGCTCCCGTTGCTTCTAAAAACGCGGTCAAAAAATTATCAGAGGTGGTAGATGAAGTAGTTACCGTTATTGTTCCTGAAGAATTTTACGGAGTGGGCGCTTTTTATGAAGATTTTGACCAGGTTAGTGATGAAGAAGTAATGTACTATCTCAACAAATGGATGAGAGAAACCAGGAAGGCCGTTTAAAACAAAATTACCTTGCATTTGATAACGCTGGAATCTGCGTAACGTGAACTGGCCCAATTTTTTGATTGCAGTCATTAGTCAGACTGATCGTGGTCATTGCTGAAGGAAGATTTACTGAATAATTTTGAAAAGGTTTTATCATTCTTAAAAAAGAAAATATGAAAAATTCGACAAAGGTATTGACCGCTCTGGCCGCAGGAATGGCGGCAGGAGGAGCTATGGGCGTTTTGTTTGCGCCAGGCAAAGGATCTGATTCACGCAAAAAGTTTGATGAAAAAGTAAAAGAATTTTCGAAGGTATTAAACGGCGAATGCACCCGTGAGCAGTTGAAAATGGTGAAAGCAAAACTGGAGCAGCATAAGGAGAGACTGGAAAAACATATTGAAAAAATCAATTCCAGGCTGGAACCACAGGAAATACCAATTAAATGAAAAAGAAAGGGGGGACGCAATAAAAAGAGATAGATCTGTAAGGATTGATATCATAAAAAGTATTGACAAATAATCAATGAACATGTTAAGCGATACATTCTATAGCGATCATGCCTCAGTTTACCCGGGTGAGTATGAACCTTTTCCCCGGAATGAAAAATTTTTTTGGGAACAATTGAATCAGAGACAACGAGAGGTCAGAAGTCCAAGGGTTAATATCAATGAGCTGAATGATTATTACAGGATCGAAATGTTTGTGCCCGGGTTTAAAAGAGAAGATTTTTTTATTCGCATCAATGGAAAGTCTTTATCGATAATAGCCCTGAATAGTCAGATTAATGCAATTACAGATGTATCCGCTTTAGGAACCATCCATCGCGAAATAATAAAGCGGGACATTGATTTGCCCGCTGACATTGATAGCGATTTTGCAACAGCAGAATATAAAAACGGAGTGCTGAACATTTTCTTCTACAAAACCAACAATCCAAACGGAGAACATTCCCGCCGCATCATCGTTTATTAGCAATCCTTTCTTCAAGTACTCCATGACCATAATCAATGCCGGCAATAACAAGAGTCATCATAAACCAACCTGTTGTCATTTATTTTACAAACGAGTGTGGAATAATGCAAAACAATGCAAACATCAGTGAAGGTAAAACGAGACCTGTATTTGCTGAAAGGATACTTCAGTTCCTGAATGCACTTTCGGCAATACACAGGTTTATAGGGCGTTTTTTCAAAGAAGCCTTCTCACCGCCTTATGAGATTCGGGAAGTTATCAGGCAATGTTTTAATGTGGGATACAAATCTCTTGCGATCATCACCCTGACAGGTTTTATCACCGGTATAGTTTTTACGAAGCAATCACGGCCTTCTCTTTCAGAATTTGGAGCTACATCCTGGTTGCCTTCATTGATTTCTATTGCCATCATTCGTGCACTTTCACCATTGATCACCGCTCTGATTGCGGCAGGTAAAATTGGTTCTAACATTGGAGCAGAACTTGGCTCGATGAATGTGACCGAACAGATCGATGCCATGGAAGTTTCAGGCACAAATCCTTTTAAATTTCTGATCGTAAGCCGTGTTGTGGCAACTACCTGTATGCTGCCGGTTCTGATGGTGTACGCAGCTTTTGTAGGTTTGATGGGCGCTTTTCTCAATGTCCATCAAAATGAACTGACGAGCTTCACCACGTTTATTCATGATGCGTTTGTAAGGATTTCTTTCCTCGACATTTTTGCTTCAGTCGCAAAATCCATTGTATATGGCTTTACGATTGGAATCATTGGTTGTTATCTAGGATATAATGCCAGCAGAGGCACCGTGGGTGTTGGAAAAGCTGCTAATTCAACCGTGGTCATTTCGATGTTTTTGATTTTTATTGAAGAAATGATCATTGTACAAATTGTCAATTTATTACGTTGAGCATGGATAAAGAAATATCACCGGAACAGGGAAAAAAGAAAGTGATTTCAATAAGAAACCTGAATAAGGCTTTCGAAGGGAATCAGGTTCTTCGTGGGATCAATCTCGACCTGTATGAAGGAGAAAATGTAGTTGTGCTCGGTCGTTCGGGTAGCGGAAAATCTGTACTGATAAAGATAATTTCAGGATTATTGAAACAGGATAAAGGATCAGTGCAGGTGATGGACGAGGAGGTGGGCACATTACCTGTCAAAGACCTGCAAAAACTGAGACAGCGCATAGGATTTTCATTTCAAAGCAGCGCTCTTTATGATGGCATGACAGTGAAAGAAAATCTTGAATTTCCTCTTGTGCGGAATAAAAGGGGGTTGAGCAATAAACAGGTACAGCAGGCTGTTGAACAGGTATTGCACGATGTGGGGCTACTGCAAACGATGAATCAAATGCCCGCAGAGCTTTCCGGAGGACAGAAAAAAAGAATCGGCATAGCGAGGACATTGATCTTAAATCCTGAGATTATGCTTTATGATGAACCGACCGGAGGCATTGATCCGGTTACCTGTGTAGAGATCAATCACCTGATTAATAAAGTCAGGCAACAGTACAAAACCAGTTCGATCATTATCACACATGACCTGACCTGCGCTAAAATGACAGGCAACAGGATTGCCATGTTGATCGATGGAAAAATTTCGAGAGAGGGGAGTTTCGATTATGTATTCGATACCAATGATGCCGATGTCAAAGGATTTTACAATTATAATTTTATAACCCAGCAATGAAACCTTTATATATCAGTCGGAGTGTTATTGTCGGCCTGTTCATCTTGTTAGGTATGATTATTTTCACATCGGCAGTTTTTACAATTGGCAACCAGCAGAAGACATTTGAAAAAACCATTGCACTCAAAGCAATTTTTGATGATGTGAACGGGCTGCAGCCGGGAAATAATGTCTGGCTGTCGGGCGTTAAAATTGGTACTGTGAAAAAAATGAATTTTCTCGGCATCGCTGACGTGGAAGTAACCATGAATATTGAACGTCAGGCATTGCCTCATATTAAAAAAGACGCCAAAGCCAAAATCGGTACCGATGGTTTTATCGGGAATAAGATCATCATCATTTTTGGCGGCACTGGCGAAACGGCAAGTGTTTCAGGAAATGATTACCTGAGAACAGAAAAATCAAATGGCACAGATGATATGATGGCAAAGCTCAGGCAAAGTAATGACAACATAGCGGCAATCACGGAAGATCTAAGAACAATAAGTAATAAAATAAAAGAAGGAAAAGGAACGATCGGAGAACTGGTAAATAGTTCCACTATTGCCGATAATGTACGAAATGCCACGATGCATTTAAAGACGGCATCCCTTAATAGCGAAAAAGCAATTGCAGAAATAGATGATTTTTTAGCGGGGCTTAAAAAGCAAGGAGCGCTCGTCCATGAATTGGTGACAGACACAACTGTTTTTTTAAGTTTAAAAGAAGCCATCACTCAGTTTAAAGAAGCTTCAGCCAGCATATCCGATTTTGCTGAGAATCTGGATCAGGCAGGCGCGGCGCTGGGCAAAACAGATAATCCGGCAGGGACCATGCTAAATGATAAGCAGATAGCTGCAGACCTGAAAGAGATTACCCGGAATCTTAATGAGAGCAGTAAAAAATTGGATGAAGATCTTGAAGCGATGCAACACAGTTTTTTGCTGAAAGGATATTTCAAAAAACAGCAGAAGCAGGCAAAAAAGGCAGAAGATCAGAAACAGGGAAATTAGATCAGCAGGAAATTGAAAAAATTTACCGGACTTTCTGTAGACTGTTATCTGTCAATTTAAGTAGAATCATTTTTTTTAGTAAATTGATTCCCGAAATTGTCTTTTATGGCAGATCCGACTAAGCAATATCCATTACCCAAATTTCATTTCGAAGTAGATTGGGGCGGAACACGTATCGGGTTTACAGAAGTAAGTGGACTCGAATTTGAAACCGAGGTCATAGAATACCGGGAGGGGAGCAGCGTCAAATATAATAAGACAAAACAACCCGGTTTGACCAAATACAGTAATATTACTTTGAAGCGAGGAACTTTTCTCGGAGATTTTGATTTTTATGAGTCATGGAAAAAAACGTATTTTTTCCAGGAACAAAGCCAGCAATTCAGACAAACCGTGGTTATTAAACTTCTGAATGAGCAGCATCAGCCTATTATTACCTGGGTCGCAGCGAATGCCTGGCCCTGCAAACTAAAGTACGCTTCACTGAATTCCGAGGCGAACGAGATACTGATTGAAAGCCTGGAACTTGTTCATGAAGGATTGACAATTGTTGAGGCACCCTAAACAAAGACGATCCATGTATCCTCCTGCCGGCTTTCATTTCAAAATTGTTTTTAAAGGAATTGATGATCCGCATCAGTCGGATAGCGGATTCCAGTCGATAAGCGGGTTGGAAGCATATACAGATAAAAAGTTGCACCAAACATCTGAGATCTCCGGATCATCCCAAGATGAACCGGGATATTCAGTACTTGTGCTTAAACGTGCAGCCAGGAATTATAATGAATCGCCACTATTGCGCTGGATTTTTTCCCACTTCAACAAAAACAATTCAGATCCTTTGCCGGAAGCACAAATCGAGTTGCTGGATGACAATCATAATCCTTTCATGGCCTGGACTATCCGTCATATTATTCCGAAGAGCTGGACATTGAGCGAACTGAATGCGGAAAAATCGGAGATCCTGATTGAAACGATTGAATTGTATTATCGCCAATTACTGATCTCTGAGGTAATAAAAAAATGAGATCGATAATTTTGGCTCAACTAACAATCATGGATTGGTAGACCAAAGGCTCACATCCTTGACCAGGGCCCGCCGCGGAAGTTTCAAATGTGCCACTACCAATTCTGCAAAATCTTCCGGCTGCACCACTTTTTCAGGATCGCCATCCGTGATGCCCAGTTCTACGGCCATCCCGGTGTTGATGGTGCTTGGGGTAAGTGTGAATACCCGGATATTCGACTTTCTCACTTCCTGCATCAGTGATTGCGAAAGTCCGATCAAGCCGAATTTAGACGCGCTGTAAGCGCTGGTCATGGCTGTTCCTTTTAGACCTGCGCTGGATGAAACATTTACGATATCACCCGTTTTTCGATTGAGCATGTCCGGTAGCACCTGCCGGATGCAGTAATAAGCGCCCAGTAAATTGATGCGGATGATGTTTTCCCATTCTTCTACGCTAAGATCAAGTAATTTTCCGAAACGTGCATAACCTGCATTGTTGATCAGAATGTCGATCTGGCCAAGTTTTTCAGTTATTCGGGAAAAAGCTTTGGTAACAGCAGAAAGATCCGATACGTCAGCTGTATCATGGGCAATCCGAATGGCACTGTTGACTTTGCGAGCATCTTTCTCAAGACTGATAAGGTCTTCCTTTGTTCTGGACAACAGTCCGAGGTTGACTCCTTCAGCTGCCAGGGCCAATGCCATTGCCCTTCCCAAACCTTTGCCTGCTCCTGTAATCATCGCAGTTTTATTCTTCAGACTTTCCATTCGCCAATTTTTTCGAAAGATATTAATATTTTGAATGATGGCGGGCGCCTGATTCATAAACGTTTTACATAATGATATTCTTTTCTGAAGGAATAATGGAAAATATCCCTGCAAAAACTGCAGGGATTTCAGAAGATCAGTTTAGTACAGTCTCCAAAAGTATTTTGTGACGAAGAGGTGAGGCGGTTTTATCGCGAGTTAAAAAAAATCAGTCGCTGATTATTTTGTCAGGTCAATGGCGGAGACTGCTTTTCCCACGATGCTGCCATATTCATGACCAACATCGACCGACGGCTGGTAGTGGATTCCTCCATACACGCGCGATTCCCCACATTCTAAAGCTGCATTTTCGAATGAGGTATAGCTCCTTGCAGGATAGCCCCGGAAATCGTAGGTATGATCCGTAAAATTATAATTATTTCCAAATACCGAAGTGAATACTTCCATGATTGAAGAAGTGATGAAAGCATGTGCTGCCGGATATTCGGGATGGGATGGTGTCGTGATGAATGACAACCAGGCGTTGTCAATATGTGCTTGTATGTAGGTCACGGGCCTGATTTGGTTATATTTATATTTCGATCTCCAGCAAATAACAGTTGCATCCCAAAGCGCAACGCCTGTTTTCGCATATACTTCATCGGCAGTAGCCAGGGAAGCTTTCGTGTTGTCCAAGATTTGGGTGAGGATTGAAATACAATGCCCTGTGGGTGTATAGGCCACACCGGCGCCCACATCATTCCAAAACAGGGCAATATTTTTTTGATCCGTGGTCAGTGTTTTAGAAAGCAGGTAATCATTGTCAACCATCTTATAAAAATCTGACGAGGGATCTTCAGAATATGGGAATGGCGGGGCAGGAGTTGTACCTTCAGAAAATAGCTGCAGGAAAGTTCTGCAATTGCCGGCATAAGGTGCTGTTGCTGGTGCAAATGCAGGTGGAGTAGGCACCCAGGCTCCCGGGAATACGGGTGGAGTGTACGGATCATTGACATGGTTAAACAAATCTGATTGTGACCAGGTAAATACCGCAGCAGCAACCGCCTGACCGAAAGCTTGGGAACGGGAAACAATATCAGCATTTAAGGTTGTTGTGGCCTTATCATTATATACTTTTTCCAACGAATCAATAGATGCACTGTTTGCTGCACTGGGCGAGGGGAAAAGATCACGCGTAATAGCTGCCATGGCCGAATTAGCAGCTGTGATCCATGAATATTGTTTGCCATTTTCAATGTCCGGCATTTGGGGCATCTGGTTCAGGTAAGTTTGAAGTCTTTTCAGACCATGGTTCTCAAATCTTGAAGCTTCATATAACACAATGCCGGAATACGCGAACAAATGGCTTGTAGCAATATTGGCTTTTGCAGGGTTTGCCTGCAATATCATTCTCAGTTGCAGTTTGTACCAATCGGTGGCAACGGTTGCCGCGTCTTTTGAATCCGGAGTTTCTCCTTTCCCCCCAATGGAAAATTCTTCAAGTAATTTTTGACAACCAGAAAAAAATAAACTACTGACAAGCAGTAATACAATTGTTGCATGCTTCAGGAAATTTATCCTGAAACACGATGGCTTGACTCTAGCGTGTTCCATAAACGATGTTTTTAATGATTATTGAAAGGATTGTTTAATTTCCCAGATCTTGGATTCAATCATTCTAAAACTATTACAATGGATATCATATATGAAACAGAAATGAGCGGATGGAACGATATGAAGGTTGATTTGCAGAAATGACTTTGTAATCTCCGCCCAATTTATTTTTTATTCTGGCCGTTTTGCATAGAACACGACTGCCCAGGCAGCAAGTCAATGTCAATTGACCTATTAAAATTTGCCACTGATGAACTTGAAAAAATAGGTTTTATCGATAATGCGGATCTGCTGGACAGTAAGATTATAGGATAGAGAAAACATATCCGGCCTATTTTGGAACTAATAAAGATTTAGATATCATCAGGAGTTATACTGATCAGTTTGCTAACCTTTTTCGTGTTAGCAGAAATGGTATGCACAAGTACAATAATTCTGACCCTTCAATGCTAACAGGCATGACGGCTATGGATAATATTATTGAAGGGATATCGTCAAAAGAAATTATATGCAAATCAATACCGAGCAGGAAAACCATGAAAAATAAAAGCAACCCTTATTATTTCGGAATTTCTAATCATCTTTTGTATTTTGCCGCAGTAAGCAGCGATCAATTTACCGATATATTGATGCCGAAGGATCAGTACACATCTTATTAAATTATTCTCTAAAAAAATAATTACTTAATGAAACGCGGACTTTTTGCAATATCTGTGCTGTTTGTTTTGCTGGGTTGTAAAAAAGGAACTAATCAAAATAATGTTGTCCAGCTTTACGGACATTTGCTTCTCTCCAGAGCCTGGTTTACAACATATCCGGACACCACTCGTGTCGACCAAAAGTATGAATATGCCCAGGCAAGTATTGATGATGGTATTTATAACAAAGATGCCGGCACTATCACTTATGGTGATTCGGTTTTACATTTCCAGACCCAGTCTTATTTTTATTTTTCATATAACCCGGACTCACCGGTGGTGAACTTTAATCCTGCCTGGGATGGGGGGCAGAATTGGCAGATTTCAGGTAATGATCAAAACAAAATCCCGGCTTTTTCTGCGACAGCGGCAGCATTCCCTTCTTTTTTATTGACCGATTTTGATTCTCTTCCTGTGGTGCATATAAGCCAGCCCTTTACAATCAGCTGGGATGCCTCTGTTCCCTGTGATTCTATTCAGGTGGGAATTTATCAAAGTGGCGACTATGTCCAATCTCCTGTTCTTGCCGGGACTATTTCTTCCGTTAGTTTTTCAGTTTCCCAGCTATCAATCCTGCAGCCTTCATTCACTCCGAACGATGTAATCATCATCCAGGGATGGAGCTATAAAAATATTTCTGCCTCAGGTATCCCGGTGCTGGTAGAAACTTATGCGAGGCGAAATTGGTCAGTCAAGATCGTCAATTAAAGATATACACTGCCACTGAAATCGAATCATATCATATCATATCATATCTCCAACTATTATGGATACCCGAAGGTTGGATAACCCCCCACACGGGCACAAGCCGGTCCGACTTTTCTTCGTCAATTTTTTACATGCAATAAATACCAATCGGACACGCTTACGCCAGGATAGGGATTCATCTTCACTCGTTGCTTAAAATAATATGTTCAAACACCTGTAACCTCCTTCTGACCTCTTATGTCTAACCCATGATTTAGCGTTAAACCAGATTTATTATGGAACCGGAATGCAATTAAAAAAAAATCATGAAAATGAAAGGACTAATTTTAAATTTAATTCTTACTTCCCTGACAATTTGCACAAATGCACAGCGGCAAGCAATCATAAACTATGGAGATAATAAAGAAGCGGGGGGCTATAAACAAGTCAATGGTATTAGGATGTACTATGAAATTTATGGTAGCGGGAAGCCATTAGTTTTGTTGCATGGAAGTGGAGGCTCTATCAGAAATGCAAGGCCAAAGATTGATTACTTTAAACAATATTTTAAAGTAATTGCTATTGACAGCAGAGCACACGGAAAATCTATTGACTCAACAACAAAAAACCTGACTTACGAACAAATGGCATACGACATTAAAGTGCTACTGGATTCTCTCAACATTGATAGTGCTTATGTTTCAGGACAAAGTGATGGTGGCATTCTAGGATTATTATTGGCAATAAACTATCCAAAAAAAATTTCAAAACTTGCAACATATGGGGCTAATTTATTTCCCGGGAAAAAAGCAGTATTTGATGAAATTGATAATTTAATAATAGACACATTAAAAGTCACGCAGAACTTTAATACAAGAAGACTTTATTCATTATTAGCTTATCAGCCTCATATCACAGAAAAGGACCTGAAAAAAATTAAATGCCCTGTATTAATTATATCGGGCGACAGGGATGCTATCAGACTTGAACATTCACTTAAAATATTTTACAATATAGAGAACTCTAATCTTTTTGTTATGCCGGGAGCTACTCATTATGGGTCCATTGAAAAACCTGAATTGTTTAATTTGGTATTATTAGATTTTTTAAATCACTCCTTTTCAAAGGTATCCACAGTTGATTTATTTACCCGCAGGCATTAACTGCCACCAACATTCTGTTGGCAATATGGCGGGGCGACGGAAATATACTATGAGTAAATACCTGATGCAGGATAATCAGACCGGCTTGTGCCGGTCTTAGAATTGTGCCTGGTCTAACAAAAACATCTCACAGAAAAGAAAAATCCCTGTAAAGAAATTTACAAGGATTTCAGACTGTCAGGCCCCATCTGCCAACGGCCAACTTTGGTGTACCGCGTACGGGAATCGAACCCGTGATTCATCCGTGAAAGGGATGCGTCTTAAACCCCTTGACCAACGCGGCGTGCTGCTCAGTAGCCTTACCGGTATTTTACCGTGAAAGGAGTGCAAAGATATAAGCAGAGGCAAAATTCGCCAAAAAACTTTTTGGGTCATACCACCGAGCCAACCTCCGGGATTTCACGATACACCGGAGGTATTATTTAATGATGAACCATGTTCAATAACCCTGAATGTTTCGTACCTTTGCCTCCTTAAATTTTAAATCGTTAAGCTATGAGCACAGTTAAAGTTGCTATTAATGGTTTTGGCAGGATCGGGCGATTGGCGTATCGCCAGATTTATAAAATGGAAGGAATAGAAGTTGTTGCAATCAATGATTTGACGAGTCCCAAAGTATTGGCACATCTGCTGAAATATGACAGCGCCCAGGGTCGGTTCGACCAGGATGTGAAATCCACAGAAAATTCAATTATCGTAAACGGACATGAAGTTAAAATATATGCACAGAAAAATCCAGCCGAAATTCCCTGGAAACAACACCAGGTAGACGTTGTGCTGGAGTGTACCGGATTTTTTACTGATAAGGCGAAGGCAGAAGCGCATATCACAGCTGGTGCAAGAAAAGTAGTCATCTCTGCTCCTGCAACAGGCGAAATGAAGACGGTCGTTTTTAATGTGAATCATAATATATTGGATGGAAGTGAAACCGTAATCAGTTGCGCTTCCTGTACTACTAACTGTCTTGCACCCATGGCTGATGTGCTCGACAAATCTTTCGGTATCATAATGGGATTGATGACTACCATCCATGCCTATACGAACGATCAGAATACACAGGATGCACCACATCCAAAAGGCGATCTCCGCCGCGCAAGAGCAGCTGCCCAGAACATTGTTCCTAATACAACGGGTGCAGCCAAAGCAATCGGACTGGTACTGCCAAATTTGAAAGGCAAACTGGATGGCAATGCCCAGCGTGTACCTACCTTAACCGGATCGTTAACCGAGCTGACAACCATTCTGAAGAAAAAAGTAACTGCTGAAGAAGTGAATGCAGCAATGAAAGCCGCTTCCAATGAAAGTTATGGGTATACAGAAGATGAAATCGTAAGCACTGATATCATCGGTATTCATTATGGCTCTTTGTTCGACGCCACACAAACAAAAGTGTTGACAGTAGGCGATCAGCAACTCGTGAAAACTGTGAGTTGGTATGATAATGAAATGAGCTATGTGAGCCAACTGGTTCGCACGGTTCATTATTTCGCCAAATTAATCAGCAAGTAAAAACTCCTTAATAAATTAATGTCCCGTTTAGACGGGACATTTTTGTTTACAGTAACTTTATTTTTTTAAACGACCAGAATATGTCAATGTTTTCCGATCATAATTTTGCGGGCCAGAAAGCCCTGATTCGAGTTGATTTTAATGTTCCCCTTGATGAAAAATATAACATTACTGACGATACACGTATAAGGGCTGCGATTCCCACTATTAAAAAGATTCTTGGCGATGGGGGCAGCGTGATACTGATGTCACATCTTGGCCGGCCAAAAGACGGGCCGACTGAAAAATATTCATTGAAACATCTGGTTAAACACCTGAGTGAACTGCTGGGAGGAACTCCGGTTCTGTTCGCTGATGATTGCATTGGAGAGCAGGCATACACGCTGGCTGGTAAGTTGAATGCAGGTCAGGTACTGTTATTGGAGAACCTGCGTT
>DATJWE010000066.1:0-29813 GCA_035501475.1 Puia sp.
CAAAATTCAAACTTTGTATTCTTCAATCCATAATAGTTGAGGGATTTCCTGATCTTATCATTGATCTCATCTTTCGTAAAACGCTGTGCAATACTCGGCACTTTCATCAATTCAGACGGAAACTGATCCGAGGGCCTGAACGCGTTGCCCTGGCTAAATGGCAACCCTTTCATGGACGATGAAGCTTCTTTATAACTGATTAACTCGCCGCCTATATCTTTTGTAACATCAACCAATTTATGCTGCAGTTCCTCATGCTTGTTTTCCACCATCGTCAATATCCAATTCCACTGGATATAAATCATTCCTACAAGAGACAGGCTGATCAGTATAAAAATAATGGGAAAATTTTTTTTCACTATTTGTCATTTAAGCCGGCAAGGCATTCAAATATTATCTCCCAGCAAATACCAATATACCGCTTTATCCGGGCCGTTTACAAATTTATCAAAGAGAAAAAGCTCAACTAAGCTTTTAGCAATGCAAATATGCTATTTAACTAAGGTTTCACAAAGATGGAGTCCCCTGTAAACGACAATCACCGGTGGACGGTTAACGAGCAGAATATATTTCCCCTGCCTGCCTAAAAAAATCGGTTTTTTTTAACCCCAAATAATGGCAGGATTTATTAATTTAGATTATATGGAAAAACCGGCTGCAGGCATATTATTGATTGCAGATCCATTTTTAAAGGATCCTAATTTCCAACGGACAGTGGTGTTCCTTTGCGAACACCAGGAAGAGGGAAGCTTTGGTTTTGTGCTCAACAAGAACTATGATTATACTCTGAATGAATTGATCAACGGACTAGATGACCTGGAAATCCCGGTTTATTTCGGTGGACCCGTTCAGATGGATACCATTCATTTTCTGCATCAGTATCCCGATAAAATATCCGGCGGATATGAAATTGTTGACGGCGTGTTTTGGGGAGGAGATTTCGAAAAAGCGATTGCCCTGATCCGTGAAGGGCAGGTCAACGTGAATAAAATCAGGTTTTATATCGGTTATTCCGGGTGGGCCAGTGGCCAGCTGGCAGATGAATTAAAAGAGAAATCATGGCTATCGGTGAAGGCTAACCGAAAATTAGTCTTCCATAAAAAACCGGATGAGGTATGGAAGGATGCGATCCGTCACCTGGGGGGAGATTATGAAATGTTAGCCAATTTCCCAACCGATCCGCAATTGAATTGATCATTAAAGAAACTACTTAGGGGAGCGACAAAAAATCCCGGTTTTATTTTTCTTCGACAGCGGTTCCGCCTTCAACCAATACAGTTACCTTATTGGAGATGACTTCTACAAATCCACTTTGAACATCAAAAAAAGCAAGATGATTGTTTTTGTCTTTCAGCACTTTTATCCTGCCGCTTTTCAACGCGCTGACCAGCGGAGCGTGCTTGTCCAATACTTCGAATAGTCCGGTCACCCCAGGCAACTGGACTCCAAAAACATCGTCGCTAAACAATTTTTTTTCAGGTGTAAGTATCTCTAGATTCATATCCTTATTCCTGTGTGGGAAATTTTATCTTGCGGTTTATTGTTGGGCCTCGGCCAATAACTTCCTGCCTTTTTCAATTGCGTCATCGATGGTTCCAACGAGGTTAAAAGCCGCTTCAGGATAATCGTCCACCTCACCATCCATGATCATATTGAAGCCGCGTATGGTTTCTTCGATCGGCACCAGCACTCCTTTGAGTCCTGTAAATGCTTCTGCCACATGGAAGGGTTGTGAAAGAAACCGCTGTACTTTTCGGGCTCTCGCTACCGTTAATTTGTCTTCATCACTCAGTTCATCCAAACCAAGTATTGCAATGATATCCTGCAATTCTTTATAGCGCTGCAGCACGAGCTTAACTCTATTGGCGCAATTGTAATGCGCTTCACCTACAATTTTGGGAGTCAGTATTCGTGAAGTGGAATCAAGCGGGTTAACTGCCGGATAAATTCCAAGGTCAGCTATCTTACGATCAAGCACTGTAGTTGCATCCAAGTGAGCAAATGTAGTAGCAGGTGCCGGATCGGTAAGGTCATCAGCAGGAACATATACTGCCTGAACCGAAGTAATGGATCCATTTTTTGTGGAAGTGATTCTTTCCTGCATCAATCCCATTTCTGTAGCCAGTGTAGGTTGGTATCCCACCGCTGAGGGCATCCGGCCCAACAGGGCAGACACTTCAGAACCTGCCTGCGTGAAACGGAAGATATTATCAACGAAGAAAAGAATATCCCTGCCTTGTCCTTTCCCGTCTCCATCGCGATAATATTCTGCGATGGTGAGTCCGCTCAACGCAACACGCGCACGTGCTCCGGGCGGTTCATTCATTTGTCCAAATACAAAAGTTGCTTTTGATTCGGCGAGTTCTTTCATATTCACTTTGCTCAAATCCCATCCGCCTCTTTCCATGCTATGCTTAAAATCCTCGCCATATTTCATGATGCCGGCTTCAATCATTTCGCGCATCAGATCATTTCCTTCACGTGTTCTTTCGCCTACACCTGCAAAAACCGAAAGTCCTGAATAAGCTTTCGCAATATTATTAATCAATTCCTGGATCAAAACGGTTTTGCCCACACCTGCACCACCAAATAAGCCAATCTTACCTCCTTTTGCATAAGGCTCGATCAGGTCAATTACCTTGATACCGGTAAACAAAATTTCAGTCGCTACACTCAGGTTTTCAAAGGCCGGGGGTTTGCTGTGAATAGGACGGCCATTTACTTTGGAAACGGCTGGCAGACCATCAATGGCATCGCCGGTTACATTGAACAATCGTCCTTTAATTGCTTCGCCGATGGGCATTTCAATCGCAAGTCCGGTATCTATTACTTCCGTTCCTCTGACAAGTCCTTCCGTTCCATCCATGGCGATGCAGCGAACGCTGTCTTCTCCAAGATGCTGCTGTACTTCCAGCACCAACTTTTCGCCGCCGGGTTTCCTGAGTTCCAGCGCATTATAAATTTCAGGGAGTTTTCCTTCAAATTGAACATCTACAACTGCACCGATGATCTGCTTTATCTTCCCGGCATTCGGCATAGAAATATCATTTAAATGGAGAATGTAAAATCGGCTGCAAAGGTAAGGGAGCGAAAGCAAAAATCCGAAATCATTATTTCTTAATCGGAAAATAAATTCCTGCTTTAACCCTCAGATTTTTTAGGGTCATTCAAATACAACATTATTATTATTTTTGGCCATTTAGAAGTAAGATGGAATTAATAGAAGTTACCGATAAAACCACTGCCCGGGAATTTATTAAGGTTAACGTAGAATTGAACCGGAATGTCCCCAACTATATCCGTCCATTGGATAAAGATGTAAACGAAGTATTCGACTCCAAAAAGAATAAAGCATTCCGCCACGGATCCTGCGTGCGCTGGATATTAAAAGATGAAGATGGAAACAATATAGGACGCATTGCTGCATTTGTCAATAAAAGATATAAGACAAAAGGAGATGATGTTCCCGTAGGCGGAATCGGTTTTTTTGATTGCATCAATGATCAAAAAGCTGCCGATATGCTTTTTGATGTGGCCAAACACTGGCTCATGCAAAAAGGAATGGAAGCCATGGACGGGCCCATTAATTTCGGTGAACGCGACTCCTGGTGGGGCGTGGTTGTCATGGGATTTGATGAGCCATTATACAAGATGAATTTCAATCCGCCTTATTACAAGGATCTTTTCGAAAATTATGGCTTCCGTGCTTTTTTCAACCAGATTTGTTTTGGTCTCGATGCAGAAAAAAGGCTGGCAAAAAAACTATATGACCGGCATGCGATATTGTCGAAAAATCCTGCTTTCACGGCCACGTATATCCGAAAAAATCAAATGGAAAAATTCGTAAAGGATTTTACAATCATTTATAACAAAGCCTGGGCGGGACATGGCGGGATGAAGGAACTAAAAAAAGAACAGGTAGCCATCATGTTCCGCCAGATGAAACCGGTCATGGATGAAAAGCTCATCTGGTTTGCTTATCATAATGAAGATCCGGTAGCCATGTGGATCAATCTGCCGGACCTGAATCAATGGTTCAAATACCTGAATGGCAAATTCGGATTATTCCATAAACTGAAATTCCTATGGATCAGGAAAACAAAGCCGAATAAAAAATTCACAGGGATTGTTTTCGGCATCGTTCCCGAATTCCAGGGAACGGGAATCGATTCATTCATGATTATTGAATCTTCAAAAATTATTCAACCCCATACTTCCTACAAATCACTCGAGCTACAATGGATCGGCGATTTCAATCCTAAAATGATCAATATCACCGAAAGCCTGGGAGAAGCTTTCCGGAGCAGAACACTGACTACTTACAGGTACCTGTTCGACAGAACCAAGGAATTCAAAAGACATCCCCTATTAAGCTGAAACCCGGTTACATCGTATTGCATGATCCGATACGGAATGTGCAAAAACAAAAAACATCCGACGGAAAACTTTGTTATTATTGCATTCAGGGACAGTTCACAGTTGACAGATGACAGTGTAAGGGGATAATTTCTGTGCACTATAAACTGTCCACTAAATTTACTCCCGATCGCTATGGACAAATTCATCGTTTCGGCAAGAAAATACAGGCCCCAGAATTTTTCTGCGGTGGTGGGTCAGTCGCACATTACCACTACGCTTAAAAATGCGATTAAAAATAATCAGCTGGCCCACGCATTTCTATTCTGCGGCCCAAGGGGAGTAGGAAAAACGACCTGCGCGCGGATTCTTGGTAAAACAATCAATTGTGAAAACCGGACCCCGGCCGGAGAAGCCTGTAACCAATGCAATTCCTGCATTTCTTTCAATGAAGGAACTTCCTTCAATATTCATGAACTGGATGCAGCCAGCAATAATTCCGTTGATGATATTCGGGCCCTGGTAGAACAGGTGAGGTTTGCTCCTCAGGCAGGCGAATTTAAAGTGTACATCATTGACGAAGTACACATGCTCAGCGCTTCTGCCTTCAATGCATTTCTGAAAACACTTGAGGAACCTCCTCCTTATGCGATTTTTATTCTGGCTACGACTGAGAAGCATAAAATATTGCCAACCATCCTGAGCCGGTGCCAGATATTCGACTTTAAACGCATAACCGTAGCCGATACAGTACAGCATCTTCGGGAAATCTGTGAGAAGGAAGAAATCACTGCAGATAAGGAATCTCTTGAAATCATTGCCCAGAAAAGCGAAGGCTGCATGCGCGATGCACTAAGCATACTCGACAAAATCGTCAGCTTCACCAATGGGCAGGTATCCTACCGGGATACCCTGGAACACCTGAATATACTTGACGCTGACAATTATTTTAAACTTATAGATTCCATGCTACAGCAAAAACTGGCAGAAGCCATGCTGTTGTATGATGACATCAACAGAAAAGGATTTGACGGAGATCTTGTGTTAAACGGATTCGCTGAATTTATCCGAAACCTGCTTGTTTGCAAAGACGAAAAAACAGGAAGATTGATGGAAGTGGTAGAAAGTTTCAAAGACAAATATATTGCCACAGCGAAAAAAACAGATGCTGCTTATCTCATAAGCGCTTTAAACATATTGAATGATGCGGAAATGAATTACAAAGCTGCACGCAATAAACGATTGCATGTGGAATTGGCTCTCATCAAACTTTGTTATCTGCAACAGGCCATGGAACTGGTGAACAATGAACAGATAACAGGCAAAAAAAAAATAACTGAAACTGCCAGACCCGTTGCATTTAGAAATATCAAGCCATTTGAAATCAGTAAAAAAACTGATGCACCTGAATCTTCTTTTATTGGCAGCAATGCACAGCCGGCAAGATCTCCTGCCCTGAGCGAAAGTCAGGCAAAACTATTAATCGAAACCAGCAGAGATAATTATAGGTCACAAGACGAAGAAAAAAAGACCGCGCAGATTCGTCCGGGGGTTGCTGAAAACGAACCAGTTTCTTCGCCGCCCGCCTTTGGAGCTTTGTCCAAGATCCGGCAACAGTTTGTAAATCGTCAAAATTCGGGTCAGAAAGAAAAATCGACTCCGCTAGAGCAGGAAATGTTAACACATGCCTGGCAACAATTTACAAGGCAACTCAGGCAAAATAAAAATTCGTCGGCCCAGAGCTTTGAGAGAGCAATACTGAAAATTACCGATCCACAGAACTTTGAAGTCATTACCCACAATAATCTTGAACAAAAGTTCATTGAACAGGAGAAAAGAAATGTTTGCGATTACCTGCAACAGATGTTCAACAATAAAAACCTGTCCATCACCATCAATATTGTGGAAAATAATGAACCGGCAAATACGGCTGAAAAATTACTCACTAAACGGGAACAATACCTGCAACTCATCGAACAATACCCGATGGTGAAAGAATTGAAGGACAGGCTGAAGCTGGAACTCGATTATTGAATTGAATGGCGTTGTTTTCGCATATGCCCTGATACTCAATTTCCATTAATTAAAATTGGTTTAAATCTCGTTAAATTGGCCACTATAATTTTGCAAATCCCTCGAATGGCTGGAAATTTGTCATCACTTTTATATGGCAGCTAACTCTACGTTTCAGGTTTTCCAGACAAATTCACCTTCTAGATGGCAACGGTTTAAATGGAGCAGCAGGCTTTTGCTATTGTTTATTGTTCTGGCAATCCTGACCATTATCATTACGCTTTCCCGCGTATACACTCCTGATCTTCCCAACATGATCAGTGCGCAGGAAAAACAGGCTTTGCTGGATAGCACGAGCAGCTGGCTTTTTAGTAAAAGTAAAATTGGAAGACAGTACGGAGGATTCAGAAAATTCATCAATGAAAAAGAAGCCTATAAAGGCGGCGCTTATCCTATTCCTAAAAGATATCGCAGAAAAAAGAACGGAGTAATTGTCCAGGCAGATTCCAGTTTTTATTCATTCAAAAAGTTTTCTGCCGGTGTGCGCGCTGCATTTTACGTAAATTGGGATCGTCGTTCTTTTGCTTCATTGGAGCAAAATATATCGCGGATCAATATGGTTGTCCCGGAATGGTTGTTCATCAATCCCAATGCTGATACATTATATACCGATATTGATCAAAAGGCTTTGGACATTATGAACAAGGCTGACGTCAAAATTGTTCCCCTTCTCACCAATAATTACAAAGAAGTTTTCCGCGGCGATGCAGTGCACAGAATCCTCAACGATCTAAAGAAAAGAGAAAGGCTGATCAATGATATTGTAACGACTTTGAAGAAGTATGACCTGGACGGCATTAATGTCGATTTTGAAGAATTGGAAGAAAAGAAAAATGAAACCCTGGTTTCATTTCAGAAAGAATTATATCAAAAGCTACATCCGAAAGGTAAGCTGGTCACTCAGGATGTAGTGCCTTTCAATGAAGATTATGATTTCAAGAATCTCAGTAAGTACAATGATTATGTTTTTGTAATGGCATATGATCAATATTCGGAGAGTACTATACCCGGACCTATTTGTCACCAGAAATGGATTGAAGGAGCAATAGATAATGCGGTGCAAAAAATTCCAATCAGGAAACTCATTCTTGCTGTTGCTGGGTTTGGATATGACTGGAAAATGAATGAAGAAGGAAAACCCGTTTTAGCCAAATCGATTTCCTACCAGGAAGCATTGAATCTCGCCCGCACCTACGGAGGAAAAATTGATTTCGATAACGATTCTTATAATCTTCATTTTACTTATGATGACGACAACGGCGCCGAGCACCAGGTTCATTTTACCGATGCAGCCACTACTTTTAATTCCCTCCGTTTCGCTTCGGAATATGGATTGAGCGGAGTATCTCTTTGGTATATGGGAGCTGAAGATTCGAGAATGTGGGAATTTTACGACCATGACATGCGCAAAGACAGCATCAGGAATTTCGATTTCAAAATATTCAATACAGTAAAAGCATTCAATAATGATGAAACCCCGGCGTATGAAGGTGAGGGTGAAGTGCTGGAAGTTGTTGGTGGCCCGACCAGCGGGAAAATCAGACCTGAACTGGATACCAGTGAAATGCTGATCAGTGAAGAATTATATGACAGCCTGCCATCGAAATGGCTTGCCAGAAAATATGGTACACAGGATAAGAAAAAACTCGTGCTTACTTTTGATGACGGTCCCGATCCGATATATACTCCTCAGATTCTTGACATTCTCAGCCGGGAGCATGTACCCGCAGCTTTCTTTCTGGTAGGCATAAACGCAGAAAATAATATCCCGATCGTCAAAAGAATTTACCGTGAAGGACATGAAATCGGGAACCATACTTTCACCCATCCCAATATTGCGAAAGTGAGCCGAAAGCGGGCCATTCTTGAAATGGAAGCGACGAGGCTATTGATTGAATGCATAACCGGCCATTCTACCATCATGTTCCGCGCTCCTTTCAATGCCGATTTTGAACCACAAAAGGCGGAAGAATTGATTCCGGTGGCTATCGCCCGTGAAAAAAATTATCTCGATATCGGTGAATCCATTGATCCGTTGGACTGGGAACCGGGTACACCCGCCGATTCCATTGTAGCGAGAGTGATCCGCCGTAAACAGGATATGACCAACCTGGATCTCAGTGGTAATATTATTCTTCTTCATGATGCGGGAGGTGATAGTCGTGCCGCCACCGTTGAAGCATTGCCTCAGATCATTCATTATTTCAAAGAACGCGGATATACATTCACGACAGTTGCGGATTTACTCGGTAAGAAAAAGGATGATCTGATGCCCAAAGTTCCCAGAGGCAGTGGATATTACCTCTTGCAGTTAAATTATTATCTCGCCCTATTGGCTTACATGAGCAGCCATTTGTTGTTTTCCGTATTTATAGTTTTCATTATACTATCGCTTTCACGAATTATGCTGCTCGGCGTGATGGCTACCAGAGAATATCTGAGAGAAAAAAGATCCAAATTAAATCCTTTTTTCCGGTCAGGTTCGGACATTACTCCACCGCTGGTAAGTATTATCGTTCCTGCTTACAATGAAGAAGTAAATGCAGTCAGTTCCATCCACAATTTGCTGAGAGCAGATTATCCGAGGTTTGAAATTATTTTTGTTGATGATGGGAGCAGGGACGATACGTATACAAAAGTGAATACTGCGTTTGCGCAGAATCCCCGGGTACGCGTGTTTACAAAACCCAATGGTGGCAAGGCTTCTGCTCTAAATTTCGCTATAGAGCAATCAGAAGCAGAGTACGTGGTTTGTATTGATGCCGATACCAAGCTTCTTCCCGACGCGGTTTCCCGTTTGATGATGCATTTCTTTTTGCCCTCGGGTGAAAAAAGAAATGAAATCGGTGCTGTGGCAGGCAATGTAAAAGTAGGAAACCAGGTAAACCTGCTTACCAAATGGCAGGCCATTGAATACATCAGCAGCCAGAATTTTGATCGCAAAGCCTTTGCCTATGTCAACGCCATTACTGTTGTACCTGGTGCAATCGGTATTTTTCTCAAAAAAGCCATAAATGAAGCTGGTGGTTTCACAATCGATACGCTTGCTGAAGATTGCGACCTTACCATAAGAATTCTTCGATGCAATTATGTTATCGAGAATGAACCGAAAGCGATTGCGATGACTGAAGCTCCGGAAACACTAAAGATGTTTTTCAAGCAAAGATTCCGCTGGAGTTTTGGTGTTATGCAGACTTTCTGGAAGAACCGTGATGTGTTGTTTAACTGGAAATACAAATCTCTTGGATGGATCGCGATGCCCAATATTCTCATCTTTCAATATATCATTCCCTCTGTGATCCCATTGGCAGATTTTTTCATGATCATCGGGCTGGCAACAGGTAATGCTTCAAAGATCGGCTGGTATTATCTCATATTCATGCTGGTTGATGCTGCTGTCGCTGTGCTGGCCTTCAGTTTTGAAAAAGAAAAAATATCCAAGCTGATCTGGCTCATTCCTCAACGCCTGGTTTGGCGCTGGCTGATGTGGTTTGTATTATTCAAAACATTCAGACGGGCGATAAAAGGCGAACTGCAAAACTGGGGAGTATTGAAACGTACTGGTAATGTAAAAGAAATCATGTCGCCGGCAAGGGCATAGTCAGTTATTAAGGCGGTAAAGGAAACCGACGCGAGTCGTCGACTTGATTTATGAAGTCGACGACTCGAGATCGAAGTGGTCGACTCTATCTGGCAAGTCGACGACTCATAGAGTTGAAGTGGCCGACCCGATCTGGCAAGTCGACGACTCCCAGATTGAAGTGGTCGACTCATCGCATTTCCAGGTAGATTTTAAATTCCCCTTTTTGCATTAATTTCGGGCTTCGTTTACAAATCAAATTACCGGTATACTATGGCTGAAGTTATTTTGATGCCACGTCTCAGTGATACGATGACAGAGGGAGTTATCGCCGCCTGGCATAAAAAAATTGGTGATCCCATTAAAAAAGGCGACCTGCTGGCCGAAGTTGAAACGGATAAGGCTACTATGGATCTTGAAAGCTATAAAGACGGTACTTTATTATATACCGGCACAGACAAAGGTGGCAAAATCCAGGTTAATGACCTGCTCGCTATTATTGGTTCACCGGGAGAAGACATTTCTTCTTTAGTTAAATCCGGTAAGCCGGCTACAGCAGCTGCACCCACACCCACTGCTCAGGCGCAGCAATCAGCACACACACCTGCAGCAAGCGAAGCACAAACTTCCTCACTTGATCTTTCTACGATGCCGGAAGTCATCCTGATGCCAAGGCTAAGTGATACCATGACGGAAGGAGTAATCGCAGACTGGCACAAGAAAACCGGTGATATGGTTAAAAAAGGAGATATCCTTGCTGATATTGAAACTGATAAAGCCACTATGGAACTCGAAAGTTATAAAGAAGGAAAACTTTTGTATACCGGAGCTCAAAAAGGAGAGAAAATAGCGGTGAATGATTTGTTGGCCATCATTGGAGATGAAAAAAAAGTAGATGTCCAGAAAATTGTGGCAGCATCTAAAACAAAAGGAGGCCCTGCTCCTGCTGCCCCGACTAAAGAACAACCCAAAGAACAGGCCGCTGCCACTGCACCCGTTGCAACATCAGATTCACTAAATGGTGATGGAAGAATAAAAGCATCTCCTCTCGCAAAAAAAATCGCTGCTGAAAAAGGGATTGATATCTCCAAAGTTCATGGCTCAGGAGACGGGGGCAGAATTATTAAAAAAGATATTGACAGCTTTGTTCCTGCTGCCTCTGTTTCCTCCGCTCAACAGACACAGGCCGCCAAACCTGCTTTCGTTCCGGCCGCACCTGTTGGCCAGGTCAGTTTCGACGAAGTGCCCGTTTCGCAAATGCGCAAAACAATCGCTAAACGTCTCGCCGAAAGTAAATTCACTGCCCCTCATTTTTATCTTACGATGAGCATCGATATGGATAAAGCGGTTGATAGCAGGGCAAAACTAAATGAAGTAGCGCCTGTTAAAATTTCCTTTAATGATCTCGTGCTCAAAGCTGTTGCTGTTGCACTGAAACAACATCCCGGGGTAAACAGCAGCTGGCTTGGCGACAAAATCCGAATCAACCATCACGTTAATATCGGCGTAGCCGTTGCCGTGGAAGATGGCCTGCTCGTTCCGGTCGTTCGTTTTGCAGATACGAAATCATTGTCACAAATCGCAGTTGAAGTAAAAGATTTTGCTCAGAAAGCAAAAAACAAAAAATTACAGCCCAGCGATTGGGAAGGCAGCACGTTCACGATCTCCAATCTCGGCATGTTTGGAATTGATGACTTTACAGCCATCATCAATCCTCCTGATGCTTGCATCCTCGCGGTAGGCGCCATTCAACAAGTACCCGTGGTAAAAAACGGAGCAGTAGTGCCTGGCAATATTATGAAGCTGACACTAAGCTGCGACCATCGCGTAGTAGATGGCGCAACAGGAGCAGCTTTTATGCAAACGCTGAAAAGCCTGCTGGAAGAACCGCTAAGAATGCTCGTATAAAATCAGTCATTGAAAGAAGGATGAAGAGGTTGGAAGATGAATATTCTTCCCGGGCTTATCTTTATTTTCCCAATCTATGCTGTTGCGCTCCACAATACAATTACTAAGATTTCATTTTTCTTTTTTTCTCATGCCTGTATATTGGTTCGCGCTGAGCCAGGTCATATTCATAAACTGGCCAAGAGCCATACTTGTATTCATCATATTACATCTCCTCGTTTATCCGGCAAGCAATGGATACAATAGTTATATGGACCGGGATGAAACGAGCATTGGTGGATTGAAAAGCCCTTCAGTGCCAACAAAACAACTTTTTTATATCACAATTGTGATGGATTCTCTTGCTGTTCTGCTCAGTTTTTTCATCAGCCTATATTTTGTGGCAGGAATACTCGCCTATATATTAGCATCGAGAGCGTACAGCTATCGCGGAATCAGGTTGAAAAAATATGCTATTGCCGGCTATTTAACCGTAATCTTTTTTCAGGGTGCAGTAACTTTTTTTCTTGTATATCATGGCAGCCATGCAAACAAAACAGTACATGTACCCGTTGCAGCAATGATTGCGAGTTCCTTATTGCTGGGAGGTTTTTATCCGTTGACCCAGATCTACCAGCATGATGCAGATCTGAAAGACGGAGTGCATACCATCAGCTGGCTGCTTGGCTACAGAGGCACATTTATTTTTGCATTGGTCGTCTATGGCATTGCGTTTGCCGTATTAGCATATTATTTCTTCTCATCCCTCGAAATAAAAGAGTTTTTTGCCCTGGCAACCTGCATGCTCCCCGTTCTCGTATATTTTTTTATATGGGCTGCGAAAGTGTGGAAAGATAATAAAATGGCTAACTTTGAAAACACCATGAGGATGAATGCGCTCGCCTCCTGCTGTACGAATATCGCCTTTATTATCGTGTTGTTAATGCAATGAGCCTTCAGAATTCTTCCCGAATCGTTTGCAACTTAACCATTCCGTCTTGAGCAAAATCATATCCATAGGCACTGCAGTTCCTTCATTCAGACATGAACAGGAAAAGATTCTTGAATTCATGAATCGTATTTACTGTTTTAATGAAACAGACAAACGGAAATTAAAATATTTATATCATCAAAGCGGCATCCAAAGCCGGTATTCAATCATTTCAGATTATAGCCGTCCGCTAAATGAATGGAAATTCTATCCACATTCAGAGAGCCTGGAACCCTTTCCCTCGCTTGAACAAAGAATGCTCTGGTACAATAAATTTGCAGCCCCTTTGTCAATAGATGCCATTCGACAATGCCTCTCCAATAAAATTCATCCGCAGGAGATTACACACCTTATTACTGTGAGCTGTACGGGCATGAGCGCTCCGGGGCTTGATTTGGAAATTATGGAACTCCTGGATCTCCCAAAAAATATTTTTCGGACTTCCATCAACTTTATGGGCTGTTATGCAGCCATTCATGCCATGAAACTTGCAGATGCTCTCTGCAAGGTTGAAAAAAATGCACGGGTACTCATGGTTTGTACAGAGCTCTGTACGCTGCATTTTCAAAGAGAAGCTACTATGGATAATATTGCATCCAGCTTATTGTTCGCAGACGGATCTGCTGCTGCGCTGATTACTTCAGACAATCATGCAGCAAAAGGAATCCACCTCAGCGATTTTTACTCCGAGATTTTGCCTAAGGGGAAAAAAGATATGGTCTGGGAATTATCCTCCACAGGTTTCAGCATGACCCTAAGCAATTATATTCCCGATTTGATTGAAGAAGATTTTGAAATGCTGGTCAGCAGGGCGTTGAATAAGCACAACCTGACAACCGATGACATTGGTTATTGGTGCATTCACCCGGGCGGTAAAAAAATCCTTGAAGCCATTCATAAGAGCCTTCATTTTACAAACGGACACCTGGATGCAAGCTTCGAAGTGCTCAGGCAATATGGAAACATGTCCTCCTCCACTATTTTGTTTGTATTGAAAAAGATTTTTAACGATCATGCCCACCCTAATGCAAATACCGTATTCGGCGCTGCTTTCGGTCCCGGATTGACAATGGAAACATTTGTCGCTACATTGTAGTGAAGGAAGCAGACCGGCTATCATGAAACATATTTGAAATTCAAGATGTTAAAACTTCCCGCACATTGTGTGCAGCCCTGCTTCTTTATTGTTGTTTCCTTTACCTTGTATCTCATTTATGAATTTTTCAGAACGTTCAGATAAACCGGAATTACTGGATCTCGCTGATATACCATTCAACGATATTCAACGCAATATGGCTGAACTCAATGTCATTAACACTTATCTCGGCGGGCATCATATCACCATTGAGGGGATTAAAAAATTCATAAATGGAAAAAAAGAAATCAGTATTTGTGAAATTGGTTGCGGCGGCGGAGATAACCTGCTGGCCATCCGGAGCTATTGCAGCAAAAGAAATATTTTCACAAAATGCATGGGAATAGATATCAACCCTGACTGTATCACCTTCGCTAAGAAAAAATTGCCCGACCGGGGGTTTTTTTTCACCACTTCTGATTACCGTAAATATTTTTTTGAGGAAAAACCGGATATTATTTTCACTTCTCTTTTCTGCCATCATTTCAACAATGAAGAATTAATTAGTATGTTGCAATGGATGGAATCCAACTCGGGATTGGGTTTTTTCATAAATGATCTCCATCGCCATGCCCTTGCTTATTATTCGATCAGGATACTGACCCGATTGTTTTCAAAATCCTACCTGGTAAAAAATGATGCCCCACTGTCTGTGCTGAGAGGTTTCACAAGAAAAGATTGGGAGCAACTATTGCAATCGGCCGGATTGGCTGCTTACTCGCTGCAATGGAAATGGGCATTTCGCTGGCTGATTGTATTTAAAAAAGATCATTCCACAAACGAATAAATTAATTCATCTCAAAATTGATGCCGGACAGCTTTACGATAGCAAAAGAAAAGCCAGCCTATCAGACGGATACCGCATCTGCTGAAATGAAAAAATACCATGTTGCGATCATTGGCGGTGGATTGGCAGGATTATCGCTTTCAATTCAGCTCGCAAAAGCAGGTTATCGTGTGATTGTTTTCGAAAAAGAAAAATATCCTTTCCATAAAGTATGTGGCGAATACATCAGCCTGGAAAGCTGGAATTTTCTGGAAGAAATGGGTGTGCCCCTGAGCGACTGGAATCTTCCTATCATTAAGCGTCTGATGGTTTCTGCACCTGATGGAAATGCATTAGAACACGATCTTCCGCTGGGTGGATTCGGGATAAGCCGATTCAAGCTGGATGCCGCGCTGGCAGATCTGGCGAGGTCTGCAGGTGTCAGGTTATTCGAAGAAACGAAAGTAAATCATATTGAATTCGAGAACCGGAAATTCATCATTCATACTCCCACTTTCGCCTGCGAATCGGTGGTTGCCTGCGGAACTTTCGGAAAAAGAAGCAATCTTGATGTAAAATGGAAGCGGCCATTTGTAAGACAGAAAAACAATAAGCTGAATAATTTCATTGCGGTTAAATATCATATCGGAATAAACTTTCCGGACGACCTGATCGCACTGCACAATTTCAGTGAAGGATATTGTGGTATTTCGCGGATCGAAGAAGGGAAATACTGTCTTTGCTATCTCACCACAGCTCAAAATCTGCAATCGAATAATAATTCTATTGCCGATATGGAAAAAAATATTCTCCAGCGAAATCCCTATCTCAAACAAATTTTTTCGACCGCTTATTTTTTATTTGATCAGCCGGTCACTATTTCACAAATCAGTTTTGCAAAGAAAAACCAGGTGCAGGATCATGTATTGCTCATCGGCGATTCGGCTGGAATGATCACTCCGCTTTGCGGCAATGGCATGAGCATGGCCCTGCATGGAAGTAAAATTGCATTTGAGTGTATCCGTCAGTTCCTTCAAAACAAGATAGAAAGGCATGAAATGGAGCAATACTATACTGACAGGTGGAACAGGCAGTTCAATAAACGATTGCAAACAGGCCGCTTTATTCAGCGGTTCTTCGGCAGCGAATTTCTTTCTAATTTTCTTATCAGGTCTGTCAAGCCTTTCCCTAAATTTGTTTCCTGGCTCATAACGAAGACACATGGCGAACCGTTCTGATACCCTACTCCCAATTGCTGACTATGAAATTCATCTTGCCATTTTTGTGTCATGCCACCATTAACGACATGTCTTAATCTCTAATCGATCCGTCGTACCTTTGAGTTTCGTTTATGAATCATCCGGAAAAGAAAACACTAGTTCTCGGGGCATCGGATAACCATACCCGTTATAGTTATCTGGCCCTGAACCGTCTTCGCGAGAAAGGGTATCCCGTTATCGGTATCGGAAAAAAGAAAGTAAAAGTGGCCGATGTGGATATTGATACGGAAAAAAAGCTTTATCCCGACATACATACCGTTACCATTTATCTTAACCCCGTAAATCAGAAAGAATATTATGATTATATTTTTTCCCTGCATCCCAAACGGGTTATTTTTAATCCCGGAGCAGAAAACCCTGAACTGTATGACCTGTTAAAAACCAGGGGCATCCAGCCTATGGAGGCCTGCTCGCTGGTATTGCTTTCAACAGGGCAGTTTTAGTGCAATATTGCCGGCTCTCCTTCCGTTTTATACCTGTTGCCATGCCGATCAGCCTGCCGGATTTTGTTGATTTTGCTCTGGGTCGGGCAACGATAAAGAATATCCAATGAAATACCGGAAAATTGCAGGATGCCTGGCATCCCTCATCTTCCTTGTTGCTGGTGCAAACTCCCAGCAACCGGCGCCAGCAGGTTCTTCCCCATTCGTTCAGTCAGTTTCATTATTTCAGCAGTTGCCTTCATCATCCGCCTGCAATGAATCTGCATTGGATGCATTGTTTGCAGGTCCACCCGAAATATCATTATCACTGGAAAATGCCTATTCATTTCATGGAACAATTATTTCCTGTATCAAACCGAATCCATTTGCCGAAACAATCAATATCAGGTTAACCGGTTTCCCGGATGCATTATTCACGGTTTCGCGAATCCGCCGGCAAAACGGCATAACCACATACACAGCGCATATACTTAGTTCATCGAGTAATGATGCCCTGGTATTGTGTCGGAAAAATCAGAAATATTATTTTATTAAAACCGAACAACGCTTAGTGCTAACCGAATAAATCAACAATAGCCCCTACACCCAATACCTAATCCGTACCTATGAAAATCAAAAAAAATGTTGAACCCTGTCCGTACCATAAAAATCATCCGTCGCCTGCTGTTTATTTTAGCAGCATTGATATCGTCTATTGATTCCCGTGAGCAAATTCCCCTGCTCAACAGCTGCCCTCCGGCAAAAGCCACCATTTATCTGGATTTCAACGGGCGTTATGTCGAAGGCACCATCTGGAATGAAAATGGCCCCATTGAGGCAAGTCCTGCTGGCTTGACGGAAAAGGATATTACAGAAATCTATAACCGCATTGCTGACGACTACCGCATTTTTAATTTATCTGTCACCACTGACTCGTCTGTGTATTACAAGGCCCCGATATCGCAGAGAGTAAGAATCATATTCACTCCTTCCGCCAGTTGGCTTAACAGGCCCACGGGAGGCCTTTCATTTACAGGATCTTTTTCGTGGGGCGATGATACGCCCGCCTGGGTATTTACTGAGACCCTGGGTTACAATCCAAAATATATTGCTGCCTGCGCTTCTCACGAAATTGGACACACACTGGGTTTACAACACCAAAGCCTATATGATGATAAGGGTAGGAAAATCACGGAATACAACAGCGGCCTGGGTAATTCAGAAACGGGATGGGCGCCGATCATGGGCATCAATTATTATAAAAATTGTACGACCTGGTATACAGGCCAGAGCGGAATAAGCAGTGATTCCATACAAAGCGACCTGCTGGTGATTACCCGAAGGCCAAATAATTTTGGATTCCGACAGGATGATTACAGTGATGATTGGTGGAGTGCATCTCCGGTCAATGTTTACAGACATAACTTCTCGATAAAGGGTATGATCAATCGTCCGGGTGATAAAGATGCATTTCGTCTGAATATTTGTTCACGAAGTGAATTGTTATTAACTACCTTACTCGGAAACATAGGAAATAACAGCATTGAGTTGAAAAAGGATTTCAAAATCAGGTTACTGAACACAGAGGGAGAAACTATCGCAGTGTACAAGGGACTAAAACTGCTGGATCAGGGCATTGATATTATTATAAACCCGGGGGTTTACTATCTGGTTGTTGAAGAAGACTGTCACGCTCTTACTGTCGGCAAAAAAAACCTGCTCTTCTATGCACTGGGTGGAGCCTTAATTGACGCAGATAATCTGAAACGATCAGCCCGGCTTACCGAACCACCTACCAATGCTTCTTTACTATCGGATATACAAGAACGTGATAGAATGGAAAATCCGGAGCTGCATACAGCCGGAAGAGTCGCGGATACCAGGTATTGATCAAAAACACAAAAGATAATAAAACAATAACCTGTATGCGATTTTGAGTGAATTTGATTTTTTGGTAAATTCGACAAACCTATTAAATATGATATGGCGAAAATTTAATGGCGACCCGATTGAATTACCGATTGCACTTGCCGTAGAAAACGCCATTCGGCGTGAAACCGAAAAAGGCTACCATCTGAAAGTCTGCATTGGTACGGATTCCCAGGTAAAAGGTTCGGAAACGGAGTTTGCCACAGTAATTGTTTTTCTGCGTGAAGGTCACGGAGGCTTTATGTTTATTCACAATGAAAAAACCAAAACACAATTCTCCATCAAGGAACGCATGCTGGTGGAAGTGGCAAAAAGCATCGAAATTGCCTATGAATTGTGTCACCTGTTCAACAAATACGATGTGGATATGGAAGTGCATGCAGACATCAACACCAATCCGCATTTCAAAAGCAATGACGCATTGAAAGAAGCCATGGGCTACATACTCGGAATGGGCTTTGCATTCAAGGCCAAACCTGAGGCATTCGCGAGCAGCAGTTGCGCGAATAAAGTGGTGAACTGATTCTGAAAGTCATTGTAAGCGCCTGATCGCTGATCCTGCTTTCCGGTTCATCCGGATTAACTATTTATTCTCCCTCTCCTGACAGCCACTCCGTGTTCATTTCTTCAATCAATTGCAGAATTTTTTCTCTCCCCGTTCTTTTTATTGTACTGGTGATGATCTGCTGAGGAAGAAATTGCCAGGTGTCGCGCAGGGCATTCAGAAATGATTTGACATTGGTATTCACCGTCCGCTGGTTTTCTTTATCTGATTTTGTGAAAACAAGAGAGAAAGGAATCTGCCATTCACCCAACTGATTGACAAAATCAAGATCCAACTGCTGCGGCGAGTGACGACTGTCGATCAACACAAAAACATGAACCAGGTTTTTTCGTTTGCGCAGGTAATCTGCAATCATCTTTTTCCATTTCTCCCTTTGCGATTGGGAAACTTTTGCAAACCCATAACCAGGCAAATCCACAATGTACCAGTGAATAATTTCCGCTTTATTCGTCGGAGAACTTTCAATACCAAAATGATTGATCAATTGCGTTTTCCCGGGTGAAGCTGAGGTCTTCGCTAATTTGGTACTGTTGGTGATCATATTGATCAATGAAGATTTTCCTACATTACTGCGACCAATAAACGCATATTCCGGCCGGTCAGGTTCCGGGCATTTTGTATACTCCGGGCTGCTGATAATATACTGTGATGATCTGATCACCATACCGGATGTAAGATATCCAATTTCATAACAATTTGCTGTCGGACACCTAACTTTGCCTACCTTATGGGAGCTTACAAACACGATACTGTTGTTCCATTTAAAGATTCAGGGTTGACAAAAAAACAGCAGGTCGCGCAAATGTTTGATCATATTGCCTTCCGTTATGATTTTCTGAATCATTTGCTGAGTGGAAGACTGGATATGGGAT
Organism: Puia sp.; assembly: GCA_035501475.1. Taxonomy (GTDB): domain Bacteria; phylum Bacteroidota; class Bacteroidia; order Chitinophagales; family Chitinophagaceae; genus Puia. The sequence goes on from DATJWE010000066.1 coordinate 19,857, forward strand.
GGCGTAAAAAAGCTATCCATGAATTGTCTGACCTCAATCCCAAAAACATTCTTGATGTAGCAACCGGCACAGGCGATATGCCGATCCTGATGGCTAAGCGCCTTCATCCTGAAAAAATAACCGGTATTGATATTTCAGAAGGCATGCTCGATCTCGGCAGAAAAAAAATCACCAGGATGAAATTAAATGACCTGATTGATTTGGAAATTGGAGACAGCGAAGCTATAAATGCTCCGGACAATATATACGATGCCGTAACAGTTGCTTTCGGGGTTCGTAATTTTGAACATCTTGAATTGGGCTTGAAAGAAATGTTAAGAGTGATGAAGCCGGGAGGCAAACTCGTCATTCTTGAATTTTCAAAACCTGAAAACAGCAGCTTCAAAAAGCTCTGCGATTTTTATTTCAGGTTCATAACTCCGGGCATTGGTAAAATATTTTCAAAAAATAAGAAAGCTTATCAATACCTGGATGAATCGGTAAAAGCTTTTCCTGAAGGTGCAGGTTTCCTTGAAATTTTAAAAAAATCAGGATATGCCGATACTTCTCAAAAAGCGCTTAGCCTGGGAATATGTTCTATCTACTGTGGAAACAAACCGGCAACTCAATAGACCGGGCAGGTAGCCAGGTGTTTTCTCAAAATGGAAAATAGAAATTACAGGGTTAGAAATAAAAATTTCTGCAATTATTCCGGCCTTTGGCCGTTAATTTGTTTGGAAAAGGGCTTAGATTTCGGGTGAATCCATATTTCTGAATCAAAATCTACCGGATGGGCGATATCTACTTGATTTATAAATGCTTATGCGCTTAGTGTATTTATTGGGGAAGATCTTCGGAAAGACCCTCCGGTTGTCAATATTTGTTTTTCTGCTGTTGGTTGCGAGTCAGGCCTCTGCCCAATTGAGGGATAACCTGAACCTTCCCGACCATGATTCGAAATTTTATCACTTGGGCATCGCACTTATTTATAATAACTCCCATTTCCAGGTGAGTGCGCATCCTTCCTTTCTGCAAAGCGACAGCGTCCTTTCTGTCAATCCTGAAAATACCGGCGGCGTTGGTCTAGCGGGTATGCATACCCTAAAATTGAGTCCGCATTTTGAATTCAGGGTAGTATTCCCCCAGCTGATGTTTGCCTATAAAAATCTTACATATAATATCAAATATCCGCCTCCTGGTCAGCCGGCTGTCGTAACCAAACAGGTAGAATCAATCCTGCTTGGATTTCCGGTACAAATCAAATTCATGTCCGACCGCATAGAAAATTTCAGGGTGTACATGCTGGGAGGTATCAATTATCAATACGATCTCGCATCCAATGCAACGGCCCGCAAAGCACAAGACCTGGTTAAATTAAAACCTTATGATCTTAGCATCGAGGCGGGCATCGGATTCCAGTTCTTTTTTCCTGTTTTTATTTTGTCCCCCGAGCTCAAGATCAGCAATGGCATACTCAACGTGCATAGCCGGGATCCGAACCTGATCTATTCCAGTTCCATCGATCAGCTCAAATCCAGGATGATCGTGTTTTCGCTTATATTTGAGGGTTAGTTATGTTCCCGGCTGAAGTAATTCTCCTCAGCATCGTTGTGTCACTCACTTCAACGGCAGGAATTCTATTGGGCTACCTTTCACCGGTTCGAAGAATCATCAGAGTTTATTCTCAATAATCATATTGGCGCCTGAACATATTTGCCCTGATACCGATCGTAAAGACTCCGGTATTGGTGGTCGTGGTTTGAGACACATCATGAACTGAAAAATACCTCAGCATGGCCGATAAATCAATAAACAAATTTTCCTTGACTTCCCAGGAAACCAATGCAGAGGCGTTCACGCAGTAAGTTGGTGTACCCGAACCAATTTTAAAGCCATAGTCTCTTGGCCTTGTGTCATAATTTAACAAGATATTACTTCCGAAATTGACCCCTGCAGAATCCAATCCCTGCTTATAATAAATGACCTTGGTTTCAATATTCCATTTGGGTGCTGGTTGATACCTCAGAATGCCGATGAATTCAGCAAAGTTAGCGCCCAGTGGATGCGCCAATGGCTGGTTATAGTTCGAATAATTGGCTACCGTGTCATTGTGAGAATAAGTATAAGGACGCATCAGGTTCATCTCTCCCTGGAAATCGAGATTCTTTATATTAAAGACATTAATATACTTCACTCCCAATTGTAATCCCTGCTTGTTACCCCACCAGCCATCTGAATAATGCAACACTTCATGCAGTACAAATTCATTGATCAGCAACTGACCATATAACTGTGTCACATGACCGATATTGGCTTTGAAGTCAAATCCGACCGTTGTTTTATCAGGGCTCCCGTTTTCCTGTTGTGCAGCTACCAGGAAGATGATTGGATTCAGATAAGAAAAATCAAAATGATCTGCCCGGCTGAACATCACATTGTCGTACATCCCGAGATTTAGCCACTTTGTAGCATTGATGCTAAGATGATGTACCACTCCGTATTTTTTAGGATACTGATAATCGCCCGGCAGGTGTTGACTGATCAGTTCCATATAAATAATGTCGTAATTGAGCTTCCAAATTCGGGTATCCACTTTCAAAAAAAGATAAGGCGCACTATAGTCACTTAAAATCAGGCTACGGTATCCATTACCGATAAAATTTTTATCATACCCAAACTGGAAATTGAAATATTTTCCTGCACCAAAAGTGATGTACCCCCTGGCATCAAAATAATCAAAAGCTGTTTCTTTAAATGGCTTATAATATCCGGCGCCGGGCACTGCAGGGTATCCTGATGCTGTAACTCTTTCCTGAAAATAAGCAGGGCCTCTTTCCTGGTTATCTGTAATATAAGATGAAAACCCAACCCCCTTGCCAATCAAGCCGCGAAATGTCAATCCTTTTGAGTTCAGAAAAACACGCTCTGAATTGTTGGTTTCAATCGACTGGTTCTGCTCGATAACCGGATCAACCACGAGAAAAAAATCCTTCTCATTTACTTCAAAAAAATTTGCCTTGTTTTTGTAAAATGCCCCCAGGAAACTGTGCTTGCTTTTAAAGCTCTCCTTACTACCGGTCACCCATTCAGTGTTGTTCATGAGCAGGGAATTCAGATTGTATTGATCAACTTTTGAAAGATGATAATACTCATCATAAGGATAAAACTTACTCAGCGAATCCGCCGTCTCGGCTACCTGAACAGCGACTTTCCTCAGAAGCGGTTTGGGAGTATATACATTCAGTTCTGAATTGGTTTGCAGTAAAATCCCCATTCTGTCGAGAAAATGCTCGGATTTTGAACCTTGGGGCAAATAAGTGGATTGGGAAAAACCAAAATCAACACATAACAAAATTATCAAACAGCTTACAAGGGTTTTTTTAAATTGCGCCATGTTATCATTTTGGGATTACAATTCAAGATATGCAAAATTACCTGATTAAAAATATTTCCATCGTTAATGAAGGTAAGATTGTTACGGGCGATGTGCTCATCAAAAAAAACCGTATTGAAAAAATTGCCCGCAATATTCAACCCGATATGTCAGTAAAAGAAATTGACGGAGAAAAAAAATATTTGCTGCCCGGTGTTATTGATGACCAGGTCCATTTCCGCGAACCCGGATTAACGCATAAGGCTACTATTTATACCGAAGCAAAAGCCGCTGTGGCCGGTGGTACTACTTCTTTCATGGAAATGCCGAATACCATTCCACCTGCGTTTACCCAGGATCTGCTGGAAGCGAAATACCAGATAGCGGCCCGCACTTCTCTGGCCAATTACTCGTTTTATATGGGGACCTCAAACGAGAATGCAGATGAAGCATTAAAAACAAATGCAAAAAAGAAAGAAGTATGTGGCATTAAAATATTCATGGGCTCCTCAACCGGGAATTTACTGGTCGATAATTATTTGACACTCGATAAACTATTTAGGGAAAGCGAAGTGCTGATTGCCACTCATTGCGAAGATGAAAGTATTATTAAAAAAAATAAGCAAAGCATTTTACTGGATAAAAAGGAACTCGATCCTGCTGATCATCCGCTGATCCGGGATGCACAGGCCTGTTATGAATCATCATTAACAGCCATTCAGTTTGCCAAAAAACACGGTAGCCGTCTCCACATCCTTCATCTTTCTACCGAGAAAGAAATGCAGCTGTTTGCCGACTGGATACCACTGGAACAAAAAAGGATCACCGCCGAAGTATGTGTACACCATCTTCATTTTACCAGTAATGACTATGCGAAATACGGGAACCTGATCAAATGCAATCCTGCCATCAAAGCGCCTCAAAACAGGGATGCACTGTGGAAAGCGTTGCTTGATAACAAGCTGGATGTTATCGCAACAGATCATGCTCCACACCTGTTGGAAGAAAAAGGGTTTTATAGAAATGAGAATGGATTTATCATCCCTCTTCCAGGAGAAAAAGAATCTTATGAAAAATCACATGCGGGGCTGCCTCTTGTTCAGCATTCCCTATTGTTAATGCTGCACTATGTAAAAACAGGAAAGATCAGCCTGGAGAGAGTAGTCGAAAAGATGAGCCATGCTGTAGCCCTATGTTTTAAAATCCAGGACCGCGGCTTTATCCGTGAGGGCTATTTTGCCGATCTCGTCATCGTTGATACGAATCAATCAACAACAGTTAATGAAAATAATATCCTTTACAAATGCGCATGGAGCCCCCTGGAATCCCGTGAACCAGGCGTGCAGGGATTTGGTTTTCCTGCTGCGATTACCCATACTTTTGTAAATGGTCACCTGGCTTATGGAAATGGGGCCTTCGATGAATCTCAGAAAGGACAAAGATTGTTATTTACCCACTAACCGCGCCCGGATTAACGCATATGCAGATTGACATTACTACATACGAAGACCTTTCTCTTTATAACCATGAAGAAGATTCTTCTATTTTTCACAAACTAAACTTCACGCGTACCCGAGGAGGAAAGGACAGGCTGTTGCAATATTTTAATCAACCATTCAGCGATCTAAAACATATAACGGAAACACAAAAAACTCTTTCTCTCATCCTGCAACACGAAAAAGAATGGCCTCTTGCTATAACTAATGGGACCGTCATGGTTATGGAAAGATTTTATGAAACAGCGTTGGATGAAATCCCCCATGCCAATAATTTCATAAATGCCATGACATATAAATTATTGCATGGCCCTGATTATTCGTTATTAAGATATTCACTCAACCATTTCGCCGATTTTATACTGGGACTAAATAAACTGATTTCGCTGCTGGACAAGGATGAATGTCCGCAACTGCTTAGGGGTTTTCTCCGGCGGGCCCGTGCACTGATGAACCATGATGTCATTCACTCATTGAATCAAAGAAAACAAGGATCTGAATTTTCCTTTAGGCAGACCATTTATTATGGCTATTTTATCCGGAACCGTTTCAAACATGCGGCAATTGAATTAATAGAAATTTATGGAAGAATGGACGCATGGTATTCAATGGCTATAGCGACAAAACAGTTGAATCTGGCGCTACCCGTTTTTGTGGAAACAGAAAAGCCCTCACTCGATGCCAATTCTCTGTATCATCTTTTGCTGCCCGCTCCGGTTGCGTACAATATCAGGCTGGATCAGGATGCGAATTTTCTTTTCCTTACCGGGGCCAACATGGCCGGCAAAAGCACATTCATCAAAGCAGTTGGAGTGGCCGTTTTCCTCGCCCACCTGGGTATGGGCGTACCTGCAAAAAAAATGCAGCTCAGTTTATTTGACGGAGTGTTGAGCAATATCAATGTAGTCGACAATATTGTCAAGGGAGAAAGTTATTTTTTCAATGAGGTGCAGCGAATCCGGAATACACTGATTAAAATCAGTAATAAGGGCAAATGGCTGGTACTGATCGATGAATTATTCAAAGGAACCAATGTCCAGGATGCGATGAAATGTTCTTCGACGGTAATCAAAGGATTAATCAGGATAAGAAATTCCATATTCATTCTCTCCACCCACCTCTATGAAATCGGGGAAGAACTCAAACAATATTCAAATATTGCGTTCAGGTATTTTGAAACTACAGTAAAAGATGATCAACTTGATTTCAGTTACCAGCTCAAAGAAGGAATAAGCAACGACCGGCTGGGTTACCTGATTCTGAAAAAAGAAAAAGTGGTGGAAATGTTAGATAAACTATGACACGAATTGACACGGATTACACGAATTGTTTCCTAAAATATTTATTGATGAACTAACGGGGTTCTTATATTGAATCAATACTGGATACCATCTAAATTTTTCTATCCGAACAGATTTAAGCACTTTTCAATTATGAACAATGGTCAGTTGAAACAATTCCATGAATAGCTTATAGAATTTATCCAAACTTATTTAATTCGTACAATTCATATAATTCGTGCAATCCGTGTATCTTTAATTCGTGTAATTAGTGTAATCAATGTCAATTAGTGTAATTCGTGTTTTCATTGGTTTTTTATTCTTGTTCGCCATCGAAATACTTCGTGTCTATTTTATCATGCCCTTTCCAGGCAGCCAGCATGCGAATACAATTGGCATCGCTTATTTCATCAACAATTATATCTGGTTATTGCGGATCCTTGCGGTCATCATTATCATTGCTCCGCTCTGGCATTATCTTTCTAAAGGAAGGGTCTGGCAAAAGATAATATTTGTTTTTTTTCTGTTGCTGTATGGAATCGTTGTGTATGCTTTTAATTTCAGGTTCCTGGCAGATAAAATGTTTTATCAACCCAAAGAAAAATTATTTACCGGTGCAGGAGCAGATACCACCGATAAAAACAAACTGATCATTGGAATCGCAATCAATGGAGAAGCCAAAGCATATCCGATCGAAATTATCGGTTACCATCATCAGGTAAGGGATACTGTGGGATCACAACCGGTGATGGTTACTTATTGCACTGTATGCAGGACGGGCCGGGTATTCAGCCCATTTGTAAATGGGAAAAACGAAGTATTCAGACTGGTGGGTATGGATCATTTTAATGCGATGTTCGAAGATGCAACAACAAAAAGCTGGTGGCAGCAGGAAACGGGAATTGCCATCGCGGGCCCGTTGAAAGGGGCGCAGTTAATTGAATTGCCATCAGAGCAAATGCAACTGAGCGATTGGCTGTTGATACACCCCAACAGCCTGGTCCTTCAACCCGATCCGCATTTCAAAGCCAGGTATGACAGCCTGAAGGGTTATGATGAAGGTGTCCTCGAAAGCAACCTGGAAAAACGCGACACAGCTTCATGGAAATTTAAATCTTGGGTGATTGGCATAAATATTAATGGAGAAAGCAGGGCATACGATTGGAATATGCTGATCAAAAACCGGCTCATACAGGATACCATCGGCAATTCTCCTCTGCTGATCACTATCGAACCCAACAACAGAACATTTTATGCATTCACTCCCGGTGATACGCTTCATTTTGATTATGATACTACCACACATCTGCTGAAAGAAGATAAAACAAAAACCACTTGGCAGCTAAATGGATATTGCATTGATGGCAGCCTGAAGGGCAGCAAACTAAAACAGGTTCAGGCTTACCAGGAATTCTGGCATTCATGGCAATACTTCCATCCAAGCACTTCGAAATTCCAATAGGTTCAAGAACTACCACAAAGTGGAAGTGCTCATTTCTCTCCGATGATTTACCTTGATGTTCCTAACAGGGACCTTATCTATGCTCGTCAGAACTTTTGGCAGCGCTGTTTACGGCGTGGACGCCATCACCATTACCATTGAAGTCAATGTACTTGCGGGCAGCAAATATTATATCGTCGGTTTGCCGGACAATGCTGTCAGGGAAAGTCTGCAGAGAGTAGAGAGTTCAATCAAATCAAATGGCTTTCATATGCCAAGGACCAAGCTGGTGGTCAGTCTGGCTCCTGCTGATCTCCGAAAAAGTGGTTCTGCTTTTGATCTCCCTATTGCGATAGCAACACTTGGCGCCAGCGAACAACTGGAAAATCCTGACCTCTTCCAGAAATACATGATGATGGGCGAACTAAACCTTGATGGAACTATTCAGCCGGTCAAGGGAGCACTACCAATGGCCATCCAGGCAAGGAAGGAAAATTTCAAAGGACTGATTCTGCCGAGTCAAAATGCGAGGGAGGCTGCAATGGTCAGTAATCTATCCGTATTTGGAGTGGATCATATTCTCGAAGTGATTAATTTTTTCAAGAGTGAGAATTCGCTTTATCCCGTAGTTGTTCATACAAGGGATGAATTCTTCTCCAATCAATACGATTTTGATATTGATTTTAATGACGTGAAGGGTCAGGAAAATATCAAGCGCGCCCTGGAAATCACAGCAGCCGGTGGTCATAATGCCATTCTCATCGGCCCGCCTGGCGCCGGAAAAACCATGCTGGCCAAGCGTCTTCCCACCATTCTTCCCCCTCTCTCACTGCAGGAAGCTTTGGAGACAACCAAGATTCACAGCGTGGCGGGAAAGCTTCCGGAAAATGCAACGTTGATCGCTAAACGCCCTTTTCGTTCACCGCATCATACCATTTCTGATGTGGCGCTGGTTGGAGGCGGAGGCATTCCGCAACCGGGAGAAATATCACTCGCACATAATGGCGTCCTTTTTCTTGATGAACTGCCTGAATTCAAACGCACAGTATTAGAAGTCATGCGACAACCGATGGAAGAAAGAAAAGTAACTATCAGCAGGGCAAAGATCGCGATCGATTTCCCGGCAAGTTTTATGCTGATTGCTTCCATGAATCCATGTCCCTGCGGATACTACAATCATCCTGAAAAAGAATGCAGTTGTCCGCCCGGAACTGTGCAGAAATATCTTAATAAAATATCGGGTCCGCTGCTGGATCGCATCGACCTCCACGTGGAAGTAACCCCGGTGGGATTTGCCGAATTATCTGCATACCAAAAAGGGGAATCCTCTTCGGATATACGTAACCGTGTTATCCGGGCAAGAAAAAAACAGGCTGAAAGGTTTAGAAATTATCCCGGCATGTATGCCAATGCGCAAATGAGCAGTAAACTATTGAAAGAAATATGCCTGATCAGCCAGGCGGGACAAAACCTCCTTAAGGCGGCCATGGAAAAGCTCAACTTGTCGGCAAGGGCATATGACCGTATTTTGAAAGTATCTAGAACAATCGCCGATCTGGGAGAAAGCGACGAAATCAAAATAGAACACCTGGCCGAGGCAATACAGTACAGAAGCCTGGACAGGGCCGGTTGGGCAGGATGACGATCAGTTGTTATCTTCTTCATCCTTGATTCCTCTAACCAACGATTTACTCCGGAGAACCTGTTTGGGCAAATACGAGATCCGGTGTTCCTTTGATCAGATCCTGAATAACTTCTTTTTTACTATCTGATTTAAAAGTGAAAATACTTTTCACTACCTGAATTACCGTGAAGTGAATAATTTTAAAATCCAGGACGAGACTGGCATTGCGTACATAAAACGCGTCCCATTGATATCTGTGAAAGATGCTGTAAAAATCTTTTACAGGTCCGCGATATCCTTTCACCTGTGCCATACCCGTTATGCCCGGTTTTGCATAATAACGAAGCTGGTAGTTAGAAACGATCCTGTTAAAATTTTCATTATCCGTATGCATATGGGGACGGGGTCCAACGATGGTCATATCTCCCAAAAGAACATTGAAAAACTGCGGTAGTTCATCCAGACTTGTTATCCGCAAAAATTTTCCAAGCCTGGTGATACGCGGATCGTTTGATAATGCCTGCTGATGATCGGAAAGATGATTCACGACCATGGTACGGAATTTAATGCACCGGAAAGTTTTTCCCAGAAATCCGATTCTTTTTTGAATAAAGAATACAGGGCCGGGAGAATCGAGCTTAATAATGATAGCAAGGAGAGGAATCAGCCAACTTAACAAAAAGATAATAGTCAACAAAGAAAACAGGACATCAAAAACTCTTTTCAGAAGTAAATACAAACTGCGATCTTTTACATGATTCTGA
>DATJWE010000067.1:0-7976 GCA_035501475.1 Puia sp.
TTTCTTGGCCGGATTCATGATCCGGAGGATGCGGAGATCTTTGATGGGGGATTAAAAGTATTCAGTGAATCCGCATTTCGCATTCTTTTGGTAACGGATATCATCGACCCGGTCTTATTGCGACATAAACTGGGATCGGAAAAGTCGGGTGAATTGTTGAGTAAACAGAATAACATAATAAGGCAGGAATTACTCAATCATAAAGGACGTGAAGTAGAGCACAAGGGAAATGGACTTATTGCTTCATTTACTTCAGCTGTCAAAGCCGTCTCATGTGCGTTGGATATTCAAAAAAATCTTCCGATTGCTGACAAAAAACATACGGGATTTAGAATAGGAATCAATGCAGGAGAGCCGATTGCCAAAAGCGATAAGCTTTTTGGTGATACTATACAACTGGCAAGACGGCTTTGTACCATTGCCAATAAAGATAAAATAATTCTTGCCTCAGGACTTAAAGATCTCCTGACCCGTGATTATTTTCAAATGGACCAGGAACATTTCATCATGCTGTCACCGCAGGATGAGACCCTTGTGGAATCATTATTCAACCAGCTTGGAAAAAATTGGCAGGACAGTGATTTTGGCATTCCCGAATTCTGCAGGAACCTGTCGATGAGCAAATCCCAGTTATACAGGAAGACAGTTGCCATTTGGGGCCTTTCACCCAATCTTCTTTTAAAAGAATTCAGGCTGGAAAAAGCAAGGGAACTTTTGAAAAAGCAGTCTTTCAATATTGCACAAACTACTTTCGATTCCGGATTCAGCAGCCCCTCTTATTTTACCAAATGTTTTAAAAAGAAATTCGGTCTCATTCCCGCGAGTTATCTTAATTCTCTGCAGTAAGTCGGTGTGTTGGTTTAAAATTACCATTATTTGAATGATTTGTTATAGTTGCAGGTCATTGCTTCAACTACATTTACTTCATTGATAACCCTCAAACAAAATGTTATGAAAAAGATGACTAAACAACTCAATCTGCTTCTTGTAAGTTTGCTTTTCACCGGTTTTGCAGCCATGGCTCAAACCTCCGTTAATGCCAGCGAGACAAAGACTGAAAAAGCGCCGTCCATCGAAATGAAGACTTATGTGATTGAAAGGAATATTCCGGGCGCCGGCCAGTTCACTGCTGAAAAATTGAAAGAAATTTCAAAAACCTCCTGCAGTGTGCTCAGAGAGCTCGGTCCAGGCATTCAATGGATACAGAGCTATGTAACCGGCAATAAAATTTTCTGCATCTACAAAGCAGAAAGTATTGCGCTGCTGAAAGAACATGCTCAAAAAGGAGGATTTCCTATCGACAACATTTATGAAGTGTCTTCTGTGATCAGTCCTGCGACTGCTAATTAGCTAAGCAACAGGAGTACTCCGAATTAGCCAGATCCGGTGCGCGCATGCACTTGCACGCACCGGATTTTGTAAGTCAACGGGATTGATAACGGTAATCAATACTCGCAAACACCTTCTTCTTAAATTTGGGACAAGTGATATTTTGTGTCGATACTAACGCCTTTTACCAGGGTTTGATATACGACGCAATATCTTTCTGTCAATTTTGAAAGGCTTTCCATTTGTTCAGGAGTAGCATTGGTTTCAAGTTCAAATTTCAACCTGATCGTGCTAAATCCCACAGGTGCCTCTTTTGATACGCCCAGTGTGCCTCGGAAATCCAAATCTCCTTCTGCTTTGACCACCCCCTCTTTTATTTCAACACCAATCGCAGTTGCTACAGCCTGCAGGGTAACTCCGGCGCAGGCTACAAGCGCTTCCAGCAATAAATCCCCTGAACAGGCCAGCAGTCCGGTCCCTCCGGTAGCTGGATGAAGCCCTGCCTCAACCAGGGCCTTGCCTGTCTCAACTTTGCAGGATATCCCTTCACCTATTTTTCCCTGAGCTTTTAAGGTGATCATTGCTGAGGTCGGCTCGTTCCTGTATCTTTCTTTGAGCGGAGCCTGTAAGTTTTTCAGTTCAATCGAATTCATCTTCAGAAAATTTAGCGTATACTCAAATGTAGCAATCTTATTTTTCGGTATGAAAATACAGGGCTTAAATAAATTTCCCTATATTGGGTTGCTTTGAGACGAATTGCTGCCATAGTACTGCTCGGAATGCTCCTGTTTAACTGGATTGGATACAGGCTCTATACTTCATTCCTTGAAAACAGGCTGAATGCACAGTTCGAAACCCAATTGGACAATAATTACTACGACGAGAGTCAATTGATATCAATCAAAGTTCCTGTTTCTCATTTTGCTTATTATAACAATTCCAGCTTATTTGAAAGAGTCGACGGCCAGGTGGAAGTAAACGGGGTTGTATATAAATTCGTAAAACGCAGACTCTACAAAGATTCGCTCGAACTACTCTGCCTCCCCAATCATGATGCGATGAAATTGGCCTCTGCAAAGGATGAATTTTTCAAATTGGTGAATGACCTGCAGTCAGACACTCAAACCAAAAAATCAGATTCCCATAAAGATATTTCCAAAGTTTTTTCTTCGGATAATTATACTCCGGGCAATTTTTTTGAATTGAAAAATTTCAATTCTTCCATTTCAATAAGATTGCCATTTTATTCCGAAAATCTTATTTCTTCTTACTCCTTTACAAACGAACAACCTCCTGATCTGTTTTAAGCACTCCCGGTTATTTCCGGATGCTTACAACTTGTCTCATCAATCAGATGAAAGAAATATTTCACAGATAAGTAGTTTACCAATTTTAATCATCATGCCTTACATCCCTTTGGAGGAGCATTTACCTGGCATTACAGGATTGCTTGAATACAGAAAAGATTCCGCCGCTCCGATCCGCGAACTCACGCAGACATTGTTACGCGGACCATCTACACTGACTGAGGGAGAACGTGAACTGATCGCAACAATCGTCTCGTCACGAAACGAATGCGGATTTTGCACTGCCGCTCATACTGCTGCCGCCAATGTATTGTTGGGCGAGAATGACACATCAGAAAAAGTGAAGCAGGATATTGTAACGGCTCCGGTCAGTAATAAAATGAAAGCGTTATTGACAATCGCCTCGCAGGTGCAGGAAAGCGGGAAAAGCGTTACTGAAGCATCGATACAAAAAGCAAAAGAGGAAGGAGCGACTGATATTGAAATCCATGACACGGTATTGATCGCTGCAGCTTTTTGCATGTACAACAGGTATGTGGACGGACTGGCGACCTGGGCGCCGCAGGACAGGCAATTTTATGTGCACCGTGCACCGCAAAGAGCAGAAGAAGGATATATCGATTTTGATCTGTATAAATAATAATATAAACATTGATCACTTTAAATATTAAAATATGAAAATTCAAACAGAACCGATCGGGAGTATACCACGCCCGATTGAATTGATTTTGGGAATGCAGGCTCATGCAGCCGGCCAGCTTGATGATAAGGGACTGCAACAATTGTTTGATGCTGCACTAACAGATACCATTAAACGCTTTGAGGAAACCGGCTCGCCCGTAATTACCGACGGCGAGCAGACCAAACCAAGTTTTGCCACTTACCCGATCAGCGGCATGAAACAACTTGACCCGAATGGAGTGGTAATCCCATTTGCTGACGGACATACAAGGCAATTGCCTAAAATTACGGCTGGGCCTTTCCGTTACCAGGTGTATGCAAACAGCTATGTTGAAAAGGCAAAACAACTTACCCGGCTGCCGGTGAAGCAGGCAGTGATTGCGGTATCTGCGATAAGTTTGTTATATCCTTCAGAAGGTATCGAAGGATATTCACGTGAACAATTTATTCATGACCTGCTGAATGAAGCAGAAGCTGATATTCGGAAGAGCCTGAACAGTGGCGCCTACAATGTGCAGGTTGATTTTACAGAAGGAAGATTGGCTTTAAAATTAGATCCAAGCGGGGGCTTGTTGAAAGCATTCATCGATCTGAACAACCAGGTACTTGATCGTTTTTCTGAAGAAGAGAGAAAAAAGATTGGCGTGCATTCATGCCCGGGAGGAGATCATGATTCAACACATAGCGCGGATATCAGCTATGCTGATCTTTTGCCTTTATTGTTTCAATTGAATGCAGGGAATTTTTATCTCGAATTTGCAGGAGAAAAAGATAAGCAATCAGTGTTGGCATCTCTTAAGGAAAACCTGAAACCCTCGCAGACTGTTTTCCTGGGGGTTACCGATGTGCTCAATCCGGGAGTCGAGACGCCTGAAGAAATCCGCGATATGATATTGGAAGCTGCAGGAGTAATTCCGGTCAACCAGTTGGGCACAACCGATGATTGCGGATTTTCTCCTTTTGCCGATGATACCTCGACCGCGAGGGATATTGCTTTCGCAAAAATTAAATCGCGCATTGAGGGTACTAAGCTGGCCGAATCAGTGCTGAGTAAAACGGAGATTTATGTTTGATGTCAATGAAATTCGGGAGGCATCCATTTCATAAAGTTATTACAACTTCAAAGAAAGGGTTGTTGAAAATTCACGCGGAGCGATGGGGTTTATGCTTTCATCTTCATGGGCATAGTATCCCATTGCATTAAAGAGATTGGATACTTTAATTCGCACAGCAATTTTTTTGTAAGTATAACCGGCAGTAAAATCGAATTCTGTAAAAGCCGGAAGAGGGATCAGCTTTCGGTTATCATTCGGAACCGTTAGCCTGGTTTCTTTTCCTGCATCCATTCCACCGATATAGAATGCAAGCAACCCCAGGTTAAAACCGCTGAGCCCTCTTGCATTGAATGTATAGTATACCGAAGCGTTGATTGTATTCTGCGGCGCATACTGCAAGGGGCTTCCCACTTTATAAGAATTGCTTTTCGTATATCGGGTGTCGTTATAACTGTATCCTCCTATCAGATTAAAGCCATCTATGTTTTTCGTCGCCAGGTCCAGTTCGAGACCCGAACTGGTTACCTGGCCTGCGAGTTCTTTGATATTGGAGTTGGTATTGCCATTAGCCAGGCTGGTTTGTGCAAGATCGCTGTTCACGATGATATAGGTCGTGAAATTGAAGGATAAGAGCCTGTCGAACCAATCGGATTTGAATCCTGCTTCATATTGATTGATAAATGAAGGGGGTAATGCATGTCCGCTTGTATCAACCCCCGTGTTCAGTGTAAATGAATTGGAGTAACTGGCGAAAAGAGAAATTTTTTTTGTTGGCTGATACACGATGCCCAAACGCGGAGTGACAGGATGCGCACCGGTTGTGCTTACCTTGTGCATTTCTGTCGAATAAGTGTACACATCACTCTTCGTCTTTTCATAATTAAACCGGACGCCCGCCAGCACTTTGATTTTATTGGTTATACTTACCAGGTCCTGTACATACAATCCAAACACATCCACAGGCGCATAAGTTTGAGTAGCTGCGGATAATGTCGGCACGTCGCTGCGTTGCGGGTACTTGCCCAGGTCGAAAACATTGATGGAATCATATATCAACAGCGAACTGTAGGAGATTGAGCTGGGTTTGTCAATATAACCCATTGCACCAATCAACAACTGATGGCCTATCGCTCCGGTATTGAATTTGCCGGTGAGATCAAACTCCGTGCTGTAATAATCTTCCGACACTCCGCTACGCTGGATCCCTCTTACCCAATTCCCATTTTCTTCCATCGTAAAACCGCCGTTGTCACCGGGGCGGGTTGTCCCAAAAAGATCATAGGTATAATTGTAAAAACCGGTAATGTTTTTCAATTGCCAGTTGTCATTGAACTGATGACTTGTCGTAACGGTGATGCTGCTTTCCTGTGCCTTATTGTAACTCCATGGGACTCCAAGAAATCTTGAACGCGGAATATCATTGATTGTAAAATTGATTGTTCCTACGCCATAATCGAGTGTTCGGTTATCTGTCAAATAATCACCTTCCACCAGGACCTTTGTTTTTTTACCCGCTTCTATTAAAAACGAAGGGTTGATATAAAATCTTTCCGCGTGTACATCATCCCTGAAACTTCTTTCTTTTTCATAAGAAGCATTCACACGATAGGCGATCATTTTGCTGTCGTTCAGCAGTCCATAAATATCCAATGATGGTTTATAGAAATCATAACTTCCCATCCGCATGGAAATCTCTCCGCCATTTTCAAAGACCGGTTTCTTCGTTACAATATTCAATACGCCCCCTGCGGTAACATTGCCAAGTAAAAGAGCGGCGCTTCCTTTTAAAAATTCCACGCGTTCAACCCCGGTCATTTCCGGCATGACGCTATTGTTGAATAATACCCCGTTTTTGAAAGTATTGCTGTTTCCAAAAATATAACCTCGTGCACCGATTTCCTGTTGCGTGCCTCCCGTTGTGCCCATGACATACACTCCATTCACATTCTCTATGGCATCGCCTAGCGTCAGGACCTGTTGCCTTGCCAGTATTTCTTTGTCAATTACTGTAACTGCCTGTGGCAGGTCTTTGGTTTCAACAGGAATCTTTCCTATCGTTGTTGTTTGCTGATTTTGCGAGCGGTTCGTTGTCACAATGACTTCCTGTAGTTCTTTTGAATAGATTTTCAGCTGAAGAGAAAAATTGACTATACTGTTATTCTCTACAACCACTTCTTTAGTGATCGGTTCATAACTTACCAATGATATTTCGATAGTGTAGTTGCCGGGTTTGATGTGATGAAAGATAAAATTCCCTTTTTCATTGGTTAGTGTTTGCCTGTTCGTTCCCCTGATAGTTACTGTTACATCAGCTGCGGGTTTGTTATCTGCTGTTGTGACCGCTCCTGCAATGGCTCCATTTGATTCTTCTTTCTGGAATGCGAATAGTTTACCGGGGCCAAGCATACTCAGGGTAAATACAAGGACCAGCATACCCGCTATTCTTCCCGGAATATTTCTTCTCATAGCACTTATTTTATTGCAAATTGATTCACGGAAAAATGAATAGTGTGTGAAATAAGAAAAAAGAGTTGCGAGAAAAGGAAAAATAGTATTTGCACGGCATTTCTGCCTGCGCGGATAAAAAAATAATTAAAAGATAAGATTCAATTAACAGTCGTTTGCGATTCCCTGGTTTTAACAACTGCTTTTATTTTGTACCCGGCATATGTAATCCTCCTCGCCATCGTTGCGTCGCACACTTCAACAGTTGTAATTCTATTGAGCGAAACCGGCACGCAGCGGCGATAAGAGATACACTTTGTTAACTGATTAATGGCCCGGATTATAGCCCTGGGTTTAAACCCAGACTATAATCCGGACAATAGGTTATCAGGAAGTTTTTGGTTCTGATTCGTCTTTCTGTGTATGTGCATGAGCAAACTCGAATTCCAGCTCAGGATCTATATTTAGCTCTTCAACTTTTCTGTTTTTTTCCATTAGGTCTTCATGGTGAGCTTTCAACCAGTCCAGCAGTTTTTTGCCATAGGAGAACCGCGTGAACAATACGAAAAGCACGGGTACAATAAAAATGGACAAAGAAGTAGAGGCCAGCATGCCGCCTAAGACGGAAATGCCAATCGTATTGCGTGCCACACCGCCGGCGCCACTGGCGAGTACCAGCGGCATCACCCCGAAAATAAAGGACAAAGAAGTCATAACGATTGGGCGTATACGAAGTTTAACGGCATCCAGGGTGGACTGAAGCAGGTCTTCCCCCCGGTCTACCCTTATCTTGGCAAATTCGACGATCAATATGGCATTCTTTGCGGAAAGTCCGATCAGGGTAATCAACCCGATTTGCGCATATACATTGTTAGTCAGGCGGGGAATAAAAGTCAGGAAAAGGATCGCGCCAAATGCGCTGATCGGAAAAGCAAGCATCACGGAAAGCGGCACGGACCAACTCTCATACAAAGCTGCAAGGAATAGGAATACGAAAATGATCGAGAAAAGGAAAATGTAAATCGTTGTTGTACCCGCCCGGATTTCTTCGTAGCTGAGTCCGGAAAACTCATAAGTATACCCACGCGGTAAAACTTTTGCTGCGGTTTCTTTCAATGCATCAATGCCCTGTCCCGTGCTGTATCCCGGAGGAGTAGAC
>DATJWE010000068.1:0-8208 GCA_035501475.1 Puia sp.
CAATGGTTGCCATTAATGCGGTCATTAATACCGGCCGGATCAGCGAATTTACGCCTCTCTTAATGGCAGTAAAAAGAGGGTTTTCTCCTTTGATTCTTTCCAGGTTATGTTTGAAAGCGGAAATCAGCAATACTCCTTCCAGGATACATATTCCAAACAACGCAATAAATCCGATACCGGCGGAAATACTGAAATTAGTTCCGGTTATCAATAACGCAAATATGCCTCCTACTACGGCAAAGGGCACATTCAGAAATACAAGCCCGGCATCTTTGAGATTACCAAACATGATGAATAATAAAAGAAATATTAATAACAGGCTGATGGGAACTACTTCTGCAAGACGTTTCGATGCTCTCTGCTGGTTTTCGAAATCGCCTTGCCAAACCATGGTATATCCTTTTTTGAGTTTTACTTTTTCATCCACTTTTCCCTGGGCTTCGGCAATTGTGCTCCCCATATCTCTTCCGCGCACAGAAAACTTAACCGCAGAATAACGTTCATTGTCGTCACGGAAAATCAGGCAGGGGCCCGTTTTCTGTGTGATCCTGGCAATTTCATGAATCGGAACTTTTGAACCACTCTGTGTTGGCACCAGCAGGTTTCCGATATCGACATCAGAGGTGCGGAATTCTTCAGGGAAGCGGATACGGATGTCGAATTTTTTTATATCCTCATATAATTGGGTAACTGCTTTCCCGCCGATGGCCATTTCGATCACTGCATTGGCATCAGCAGTAGAAACGCCATACAAACCCATCTTGCTTTGATCGAGATCAATGTCCAGTTCGGGCTGCCCGATATTCCGGATCACCCCAAGATCTTCAATCCCTCGTACAGTTTTCAGCACAGCCTCGACTTCGTCCGATTTGCCTTCCATATAATTCAGTGAGTCGCCGAATATTTTCACACAAATAGATCCTTTTACTCCGGATACAGCTTCTTCCACATTATCCATAATGGGTTGTGAAAAATTAAGATCGGCTCCCGGAATCACAGATAATTTTTCCCGCATCTGCTCGATTAATTCGTCTTTTGTAATTTTTGGTTTCCATTCATCTTCAGGATACAGCGCTACGTCGAATTCATTATTATAAAAACCAGTTACATCGGTCCCGTCATCGGGCCGCCCGGTTTGTGAGGCAACTTTACTCACCTGCGGGAAAGTCATTATGATGCCTCTCATTTGTTCTGCTACCTGAACGGATTTATCTAACGATATGCTATAGGGCATGGTGGCGCGCATCCAGATGGATCCTTCATTGAGTTCAGGCAAAAATTCTGATCCGAGAAATTTGAAAGAATAAAGACCAATAACGATCACCACAGAAGAAATGATTAAGGAAGTTCTTTTGTTCCGGAATACAAAACGAAACGATTGCATGGCCTTTGTCGTGACGAACTGAACAAAGGGATTGTATTTTTCCCTGACATTCTTTCTCAGCAGCGTGTTTACCATTACAGGCACCAGGGTGAGCGTAAAAATCAATGCGCCCAACAAAGCAAAACCAAGTGTATAAGCCAATGGTGAAAACATTTTTCCTTCTACTTTCTGGAAAGAAAAAATGGGAATCAATGCCGTAATGATAATCACTTTAGAAAAGAATATCGCTTTCGCCAGTTCAGCTCCTTTTTTCTTGATCATCCCCATTTTTGCAAGCTTGTTAAATCTTTCCATGCCCACTTCTTTTGCTTTATGGTCAAGCATGACAAATAATCCTTCCACCATCACCACTGCTCCATCAATGATAATCCCGAAATCTATCGCACCCAGTGAGAGCAGGTTGGCCGACATTCCCATGAGATGAAGGCAAATAAAAGCAAATAACAGGGAGAGTGGAATAATGATTGAAACGATCAATGTCGTTCTCCAGTTAAACATAAAGAGTGAAACAATCAGGGTAACCAGCAGGATTCCTTCAATCAGGTTATGCATCACTGTATGTGTGGCATAATGAATCAGGTCTTCCCGGTTATAGAAAGGAACGATCTTGGTATCGGGGGGCAAAACTCTTTCATTCAGTTTATTTATTTTTTGCTTCAGCCCGGTTAACACTTTGTTTGGGTTTTCACCTTTGCGCATCAACACGATTGCTTCTACAGCATCAGGATTCGTGACTGTAATGCGGTGTCCCGAACTATCCACTGCATCTGTTCTGCCAACTTCACCTAATCGGGGAAGGTTGGATATTTCCACATCCGCGACGTCCTTGACCAACACAGGAATTCCATTGATGTTGAGGACGATGATATTTTTAATTTCATTGATATTGTTCAGGAGGCCGATACCACGGACGATATATGCCTGTGAATTTTTTTTGATCACATCTCCACCGATATTGATATTGCTTCGGCTTACCGCGTTATAAACGTCGAGAGGTGTAATGCCGAGGCCAACCAGTTTTTGGGGATTTACACCTATTTCATAGGTCTTTACCATTCCTCCGAAACTCACGATGTCTGCAATTCCGGGAACTGAGCGTAATTCCCTGTCGATGGTCCAATCCTGCATTGTTTTCAATTCCCGCGGATCCCGGAAGGTGCTTTCCAGTGTGTAGCGGAAAATTTCTCCGGTAGGACCTGTGGGTGGCTGAACCTGCGGATTAATATTATCGGGCAGCGTAACATTTCCAAGAAGATTGTTTACCTGCATTCGCGCATAGGTATCCTGCACATCATCTTCAAAAATTAGTTTAACTACGGACAGACCAAATATGCTGGTGGATCGCAGGCTCGTTTTTTTCTGAACCGGATTTAATGCGATTTCAATAGGGATGGTTACAAATTTTTCTACCTCTTCTGCGCTTCTTCCGGGCCATTGGGTAATGATGGTGATTTCCGTGTTGGTGACATCCGGGAAAGCTTCAATCGGCATATTATTGAACGTAATGATGCCGTAGATGACCAGGATCAGTGTAGCAAGAAAAATGAAATATTTATTTTTTAAAGAAAAAGCAATGATATTTTTTAAAGCTTTATTCATCCCGGATATGTTTAAATCTAACTGTTTAATTCCTGGTAAATCAAAATCAACAGATCCTGCGAAGCGATAATTCTTTCGCCTTCCGTTAGGCCTGCGGAAATATAGGCTTTATCTCCCACGGTACTGGCTACCTGAACCGGTCGGATTGAAATGTCGGCCTGGGTCTTATAAACCAGCACATAGTATTGACTATGATCAAAGATCAATGATTTAAATGGAATGCAGAGCATGCGTTTGTTTTCTGTGGCATTGACAGATACATTGGCAAACATTTCAGGTTTCAGTATATATCCCGGATTGGGCAATACAATCCGGACCTTCATGACTTTGTTAGTCGGATCCAGGACGTTCATGATTTTATCAACCTTACCTCTGAATATTTTCCCGGGATAAGAGAGCGTGGTCACATTTACACTGTCGCCTGTTTTTATATATGGAATATTGGATTCATACACATTGGCTATGATCCAAATATTTTTCAGATCAGATATGGTAAAAAGGCCTGTGCCATTATCTGAACGTATAACCATATTGTTGTTCACGAATTTTTCGACGATGAATCCATCAATTGGAGAACGGACGGTATATTCTCCATTCTTGTTCCCGCCGTTGAGTTGCAACACCCTTTCAGCTTTTTCGAGGGCTGCTTTTGCTTGATCATAAGCTGCCTGGGCTGCAAGCTCGTCTCTTTGCGAAGCCAGTCCGCTCTTATACATATCATCGGTTGCATCCAAAGTTTTTTTAGCCACTTCGAGATTTGTCTGGGCATTGACCAGATCATTGCTGTAACCCGCCATTTCGGGGCTTCCAACGACTGCGAGTGACTGTCCTTTTTTTACGTAGTCTCCGAGAATAACTTTTATATCGCGGGCAATTCCACTGATCGGAGGATAAATCTTTATTACATTGTCCTCATTGAAATCAACTTTGCCCGTCAGCGTAATGGAGTTGATCACTTTTGAAGATTTAACGCTGTCAATCTCTATCGTTTTAAGCAGTGAATCAGGAAGAACATATTTTGGCTGCTCATCCGGATTTTTAGCCGGATCGTTTTTGCAACTCTGGACTGAGACAGACCAGATGGCCATCAATAGCAGGACTGAACTGATTCCATATTGCTTGCATTTATCTCTCATCTGAACTTTTTTAATGATTAAAGAAATTGGTCGCAGTATAAAAATTCAAATCTTCAAAAGCACTCACCCGGTTGAATTGAATAGCATTGACCTGTAAAATATTCTGCTTGTATGAATCATAGAAATCAAGAAAGTCAAGCAGGGTTAGGTTTCTTCTTTGATAATTGATCAGAACCGATTCCAACAGCCTGTCGAATTCGTTCAAAAATTTCGGATCTATATTTTTATACAATTTGTCATCAGTGAAAGCTTTTTGCAATGCCCGGTAAACGGTTTCTTCCACAGTCGCTTCGGTACTCTTTTGTGTAGCCGTGCTGAAATCAATCATGGCTTTTGCTGATTTGATGTTACCCTGGTTCCTGTTGAAAAATGGCAGGTCAATGGATGCCGCGAGTGCATTATAATTATACACATAGCTTCCCTGCTGGTCATAAGAAAAAGAAAGAGTCAGATCGGGAACGGCCAAAGCTTTCTGATATTTATAATTTAATTTGTTGATGTCGATATTGGTTCTTGCAATCTGCAAATCTGTTCTGTTCTGGTAGGCGGAATCAATTAATACGTTCAACGGATATTGGGCAGGGTCGAGGCTGTGTATCGTTACTGAATCAGGAATCGGATCGATATATACTGCCGGCTTAACCTGTAATACAAGTTTCAATTCGCTCTCCACGTCATTGATCTGATTAATCAGTCCGGCATATTCGTTTTGCAGGCTGTACAATTGTGCGCGAATACGGATCACTTCTTTCTCCGCTATATATCCTTTGCCTTCCTGTTCTGCAAAAGCATTGGCCACCTGCTGCAAATCACTGATCTCTTCGTTATATACTTTAGCTGATTGCTGGAGATAATAAATATTGAAAAAATCTGTCCTCAACGAGTATTTTAAAGTTCTCAGTAAATCGAAGAACTGGTATTCTGAAAGTTTAACGTTAGCCTGTGCCAGCTGGATTTGTTTATTGCGTTTTCCGGCAAGTAAAATGAGCTGTGAAAGAGAGGCAGCGGTTGAACTGTTATTGATGAAAGTGGCTTCCGGGTTGGTAAGATGCCATACCGGCCCGTGTTCGATAGAGAAGTTTGGATTTGGCCATAGTTTTGCCTGGATGATCAAAGCCTTTTGTGCATCGACATTATATTTCTGGGCTAACAAAGAAAGATTCTGGTGGATGAATATGCTTTCAGCGCTGTCAAGGCTCAGATGAAGTGTGTCTACAGCCTGCTGTGCCTTGATCACTGAAGAAAAAAGTAAACAGATAAGAATAAAAATGCCGGATCTCTTATGCATAGGTTATAGGAGTTTTCGATTCTGATATTGAAATCTGGTTCATCGTGCAAAAATGGAGCAAAACTATTATATGCTTTTTTATTTAGCTAATCACTAGGGTTAATCGGGGGTTAAATCTGACCAACTACGTAAAATTTGGCGGAAATCTTAACAGATTGAAAGGCAAATTTATTGTGCGGAACGATAAGTCCCTGAAGTCAGCTTACCGATGCATTAAAACGGAAACCAACTCCGTGAATGGTTTCCAGGTTTACGGCCGGATCGATCTTGAAGTATTTTCTCAGTTTGGTAATAAATACATCCATACTCCTGCCCAGGAAGTAATCATCTTTTCCCCAAACATTGAGTAATACTTCTTCTCTCTTTAAAATGCGATTGGGGTGCTCACATAAAAATTTCAGCAAGTCGGCTTCTTTCTGTGTCAAATTGAAAATATTTTTTCCAATTGACAATTTGAGGTCGGTATACGAAAACTGTAACCGGCCGATCAGGAAGGAAACCGATTTATCGGAATGCATTTTTTTTGTTCTTCGCAGAAAGACTTCCATTCGCTTCAGCAGTTCCTGCATGCTGAAAGGTTTCGTAATATAATCGTCCGCCCCGGTTTCAAAGCCTTTGATCCTGTCTTCTTCCAGCGATTTTGCCGTAATAAAAAGGATGGGCACTAAATCACTTTGCTGGCGTATTTTTTTTGCTACAGCAAAACCGTCTTTATTGGGCATCATGACATCAAGCAGGCAGATATCGAATTCATCCTTGTTGAAATGATCGATGGCTGCCTGACCATCGGGACAAAGCACCACATCATATCCGGCATCGGCAAGGTTATCCTTGATCACATATCCGAGCGAGAGGTCATCTTCCGCAAGTAAAACTTTTGATTTTGAGGGTTGCATGATTGGTTAGTTAAATGGAATAAATAATTTGAATTCTGTGCCGATACCGGGTAGGCTGTTTACTTTTATTTTGCCATCATGGGCGTCAATGATTCTTTTTACAAAATTGAGGCCCATACCAAAACCTTTGACATTGTGAATATTGCCGGTTGGCACGCGATAAAATTTTTTAAAAATATTTTTTAAGTATTTTTTTTCAATCCCAATGCCATTGTCTTTGATGGAAATAAAAAAATCCGAGTCACTTTTTCCTGTTTCCACCACGATGTAGGGATCTGGTGAATACTTCAATGCATTTTCCAAAAGATTGACCACTGCCAGTTCGAGATGTGCTTCATCAGCCTGTATGGTTGTTTTATTTTCATTCACTTTCAGTTCCACCCTTGCCTTTTTCTGTTCAACAAGAGGTTGCACTTTGTTCAGGGCCTGTTCGATCAATTCATTCGCGTCGATGACTTCTTTTTCTATCGGTAGTTTTTTATTTTCTATGGCAGATGCTTTCAATAATCTTTCCACCTGGCTCTGCAGGTGTTCGGTCTGATTTTTTATGATTGCAGAATAGCGCGATAATCGATCGGGCTGATGCGCAATATTTTCCTGCGCCAATACATCCGCAGCGATCTTCATTACTGCCAAAGGTGTTTTGAATTCATGGGTGAAATTATTGACGAAGTCTGTTTGTATCTCCGCAAGGAATTTCTGCCGGTAGAAATAAAACAGACTCACAGCCAGGCCAATCAGCGCAAGGAATAGTGCTATGCTGCTGATGATCCAGAAATTCATTTCACTGATAATATATTTGTACCTGTGGGGAAAATACAGCAGGATGTGGTCAAAATCCTGTGAATAGACGGGCAGATCGCTCACGGCCTGCACACCATAATTTGACGCAGGCCCAGGAATATATTCTTCGTAGATATATCTCTTTTCGGTACTGCTGAAAGCGCCGAGTTTTACATCTGTCAATACATCGAAATCTCCCAATTCGCGTTGGAGGTAAAAAGTCAGGGAGTCTTTTTGCGGAATAGTATCTGCTTTAAATAGAAAATAATCATGCTGTGGGTTGTCTATTAACTTTTGAAGATTCAACGCCGGGTTATCATTCATTTGAAGATCTTCGAATACCGCCCGGATGCTTTTTACTACATTATTGTTGAACTGCTTTTCTTCGAAGGAATATACTTTTTTCAGCCAGTACAACTGAACGGCGACGATCAGAGCAATCAGTACCGTTGCAGACAAAACAAGCCATTTTAGTATTGAGGAGCGCATATCTCGAAAAAGGCTAAAACTGCAAAATTGCTATTCTTCATATACTGTAAGTTATGAAAATGGTTAAGTAGTAGTTAAAGAAACCTTTCATTCAGAATAGAATGGGTTGGATTTGTTAATGAGTCGTTAAGCGTTTTTTCCTCGGAATACAGAGGTTTTGAATCCCTGCAATGGTCTAATTTTGATGAAAATTTTGCTACCTGAAAAAGATCATTTTTACTGCATGCCTCTTTCTGGGATTGATTGGTTTTTCTAACGCCCAGACTACACCAGACAAAACAAAAAAGACAACCACAACGAGTAAGACAACAAGCTCCACATCAAAAACAACAGGCGCAAATACTAAAACGACGACTACTCCGACAAAGACTACTGCAAGTAAGACAAGTACTGCAGGCAGCACTAAATCAACAACGACAGCTCCAGGGCCTACCAAAAAAGACGGAACTGCTGATATGCGCTACAAAGCGAACAAGGATGCTGCCAAGAATGTACAGACAACGCATTTGAAAAAAGACGGCACTGCTGACAAAAGATATAAAGAGAACAAGGACAAACAATAAACAATGATTTTCAAGTTGTAAAGCGTTCCTTCGCCAGTGTTGGGACGCTTTTTTATGGTCTGAAATCAAC
>DATJWE010000069.1:0-9570 GCA_035501475.1 Puia sp.
GCAGCATCCCAATGTTTTTTCACCAACTGGGTATGGCCGCTGAGCATTTTCAATCCCAGGTCATCAAGCAGCTTTTTAAAATCTGCCGCCGAATAATGATAAAATTTGCGGTCCCTGCTATAATTGGCGTGTTCTACATAACCATAACCAATATTTGCTATTTGTTTAAGTGTACCGGCAGCGTCTTTACTCATTGCATCTCTGACTGAATACAATTGTATGCCCAATATGATTTGTGGAGCGTTCGATGCGAACAACTTTTCAGATAGCAAACCGGTCGCTGCCAGCGAAAAAGCGCTGGTTTTAAGAAAATCTCTTCGTGAAGTACTCATGGCAATGACAATTTTAGATAGTGTATAATAATGGCTAAGTTATTATTTCTTTTGGATAAGCAAGGTTTGTGGAAATTATTTTTACTAACCAGGTTGCTACTGAAGAAGAATCAGGTTGACCTTTTTTGTAGAAATTTCTGCGCTGCTTATTCAGCTACGTCCAACACGGGCTTTAGGGAGCCGTCCTTGAATACATGATCAGCGGCCTTGTCTGTCCGGGAACTGGTTGAATTGAATGAAATTCCTGTCCCCGCAAGCTTTATCATGCAAATATCATTTTCTCCGTCACCAACTGCAACAGTATTACCCGAATCAATACCGAAACGGTCGAGAATATGCAATAACATGTTGGATTTGCATTGATCATGTATACATAAACTGGTTGAGACCTTAAAAAATTGAGAGGGCACACTGACTTCACCTGTAACAATACTTTTTTTGAATTCCAGTTCATTTCCTAAGGCAAAATCAAGCCCCAATAAATTTTTTACATGATTGGTGATACAATGATAACTGTCACTGATGATGCCACAGATATAGCCACGCAGCTGCAATTCCCGAACCACATGTAGTGCGTCTCCAATCAGGGGAATAGATTCCACCACCTGGATGAGTTCTGCAAATGTTCTTCCTTCCAGGAGACGGGCAATCTGCAGGGTTCGCATATAATCATTTTTCTGCGTAGTAATAATAGCATCCAGCTCTTTCCGGAATCCGAATTTTGTTGCGGCTGTCTGGATAAAGCTGCCACGCAGCAAAGTATTATCCATATCAAACACAATCATTTTCTTTGGCTGCTTTATCAATTCTTTCAATGCAAATTCAAACTGGTTCTGCATAGTCCTGGACATTACTTTGGATTCTTCCTGTAACGGGCTATGGAAAATATTTACCCGTTTGAATATAGCCTGTGCTACCTGCCTTGCCATTCTTCCCAAAGCCTGCAGGGGTTGCATATCATTTTCAATCTCGCCAATACAAACTTCTATGATCCGTGCCTTCACCTTGTCCATATCAATGAGCAAGCCGATATCCACTCCATAATCATTTTCAAATTCAACTTTTTGAAAGAATGATTTCTTTCCTGCAATCATCCCACTGAGGGGCTGCCTGAATTTGAGCAGATGAGGGAAAAAAAAGCTGAGCAGGGGTTTGACCAGTATTTCTGTTACCCGACCGGCCTGTCTTTCAAAATAGGATTTTACAAAATCAGCCTTATCATCGATAAGGGGTTGTGCAAGTTTATCAATAATATCCTCAGAATAATTTGGGATATCTGCGTCGAGGAAAACAAGAATTTCGTTTTCTGCCAGCATCATTCCCTCTCGCATGGACTCGCCTTTGCCGAGCTGGGTGCTGGTGATAATCTTTACATTTTCTTTGCGGGCTTCAGAAACAGTATTGTCCATTGATCGGTCATCCACTACAATAATTTCAGAAACCAAGGGATTCCTTTTGGCCTGGCGGATGACCTTGCGGATGGTTTTCTGCTCGTTTAATGCAGGAATGATTACACTGATCATCGGGATTGTTTTTAATTTTTATTAAATAGCAATTGCATCAGTAAAAAATTTATTCCTGGGGAATATTTGTCTATGTCTGGTTCCTATTCCCAGCCTAAACCTCCTCCTAAAACTATGCCAGAGAACTCTATGCGGTATTATTGAAAATCAATAACTAAATTTGGTTACACGGATTACAGAGATTTTACTGATCAAATAGATTATACTGATGAACATTACACCTTCGGTTTATAGAAAAATTGTTGCCGGAAAACTATATATGGATCAGAATCTTCATCAATCCATTGACCTGGACAGCATTTCCAGGAAGGCCTGCATTTCGAGATTTCATTTTCATCGTTTATTTACCCGTACCTATAATAAAACTCCTCACCAGTATCTCACCAGAAAAAGAATTACATTAGCCTGTGAATTGCTGGCAGAAGACGGGTTATCGATCTCAGAAATCTGTAATTCGGTTGGCTTTGCAAGTATTGGTTCTTTCAGTACTCTTTTCAAAAAGGAAATTGGCATAGGCCCTCGCGGTTATCGCAATATTGAGTGGTTAAAAAAAGAAAAAGCCAGGCAATCTCCGGTTAGTTTTATTCCGCACTGTTTTATTGACTCTTTTAAGATGAGTCAATAAAAGCAATTTTCAAGAACTCTGTTCCATATTAAGCTGTTAGTTTTGATCTTAAATACCATTTTATGATCACTAAACTTTCTCACACGACTTTATTTGTTTTAGATCAGAACAAAGCCTATGATTTTTATATTAAGACACTGGGATTTAAAGTGCATACCGACGCTACAATGGAAAACGGTTTCCGTTGGCTTACCATCACCGCTCCCGAACAGCCCGAGCTGAAGATTGCAATATTGTCCCCCCTTAACTCATTCATGTATCCGGATGAAGAAGTTAGAAATGCGTTTAAGCTCCTGCTGGAAAAAGGAGTAATGGGCGGGGGTGTGATGTATACTCCTAACTGCCAGGCTACATATGAGGAATTAAAATCGAAAGGTGTGGTTTTTAAGTCTCCCCCTAAAGATCAATTTTATGGCATCGAAGCAGTAGTTACCGACGGATGTGGCAATTGGTTTAGCCTGACACAACCAAAGGACCAATAGGCAATCGACAATGGACAATAAGCAATATACAAGTATTCGTCAAATGAGTTTACGATTCATAATGTTCAGCATTATATAGCCAACATTGAGTGTTGAATATTGCTTATTGCCTATTGCTGATTAAACAACCAAAACCGCCAACATATGCTATCTTCATTTTTATCACATGCCAACTACCTGGCCCTGCTCGTTGCAGCATTAGCCTATTTTGCACTTGGCTCGCTCTGGTTCTCCGCTCTATTCGGAAAAATGTGGAGCGCAGAAGTAGCCAAACATGGAGTTGTTATCAAAGAGCCCACGAGGAAAGAAATAAGTTCAAAAATGCTGCAGACTTTTATTTATAATTTGATTGCAGCTTTTGCTATGGGTTATCTTGTTTTTGTAACAGGGGTATCAAATTTCATGGCCGGCTTAAAACTGGGTCTGTTATGTGGAATCGGGTTCGCCGCAGTAGGTATTTGCATAGCCAATGTATGGGAAAGCAGGTCACTGAAACTGGTTTTAATCGACGCAGGTTATGCTGTTGTTGGAATAACGATTTGCGGAATTATTCTTTCCCTGTGGCATTAAATTTAGGTACCTGGGGCTCAGCCTTGAATGTGTAGTTTTTTTGTGTCAGATAACTGAAAGTAACGACAATGGCTGTGGTCAGTATTTTGGCTATTGTGGGATAAATATGAAATTGTTCTACAAACAATTTAATAAATACATAATTCAGCAGGATACATATGACCACGAGTACAAAATAACGGAACAGCTGAACTCTTCCGTGCAGGATGGAATCAGTGAATACCACGTGGCGCATTAATAAAAACCCGGTTGGAAAACTTATCATAAAAGACATGATAAAAGCCGCTATATGCGGCTTGAAAGCAAAAAAGCCAAGGTCAAGGACCCTTTTGTGCAGAATATAATTGTAGCTGATAAAATAAATGAAAATATCGAGCAGAGTATTTGCCGCCCCGCAGGCGGCATACCTGAACGTTTGCAAAGGCATTATTCTCCTGAAAGGAGGATAAAAAAAATCGATTATGGAAATAATCTGTTTTTTGGGCATAAAATAGCTAAACGCTGGCCGCCGCGAAGGTAGTATAAACATCCTTTCAAAATCCCTAAAAATCATCTGATGAAACAGGCTTTAGATGTATAAAGCCGGTTTATTTTAAAATGAATTTGTTATTAATTTGTGATTTTTCTTTTCTTCATTCCGAGTCTGGTGCTGTTAGTAAAAATCAAAACAAATCAAAGGTCATATATCTTAAATCACCATTCCTCGTTACTTTTGCAGCCTTGCCGATAAAATTATACAGGAGGGCCAATTGAGCAAATGAATATAAGCGATAAAATAAGAGAAATTGTACTGGAAATTATACTTGAAAACTACCAAACTACAATCGAGCCTAAAGAAATACTGGTTAACGAAACCAACCCGGAGTTCGAAGGCGACTATACGGTGGTGTTATTCCCATTCCTTAAGAAATTAAAAAAATCACCTGAAATTTTAGGTAAAGAGCTGGGTGAAATTGTTTCTTCAAAATATGCTGATCTTTTTTTAGCCTATCATGTAATCAAAGGTTTTTTAAATCTTACTATTCGTGATCATTTTTGGATTGATTTCCTGAAAAAACGATACAACAAGAAGAATTTTGGTCAAAAAGAAAGGACAGGCCAAAAAGTAATGGTAGAATATTCTTCCCCCAATACAAATAAACCCCTGCATCTCGGACATCTGCGAAATAATTTCCTGGGCTGGAGTATTGCTGCGATATACCAGGCCAACGGATATGAGGTGGTGAAGACCTGCATCGCCAATGACAGGGGCATTCATATCTGTAAAAGCATGCTTGCCTGGAAACTTTTTGCTGACGGAGCCACGCCGGAAAGTGCAGGAATAAAAGGCGATCATTTCGTGGGACATTATTATGTATTGTTTGGAGAAGAATGTAAAAAACAGGTCAATGCATTGATGTCTGAAGGCATGACGGAAGAAGAAGCAGAAAAGAATGCGCCACTGATGAAAGAGGCACAGCAGATGCTGGTCGATTGGGAAGCAGGAAAGCCTGAGGTGATCGGGCTATGGAAAAAAATGAACAGCTGGGTATATGCAGGTTTCGATGAAACCTATAAAAGAATCGGATCCGATTTCGATAAGATTTATTATGAAAGCGAGACCTATCTGCTCGGAAAGGAACTGGTGAAAGAGGGTTTGGAAAAAAATGTATTTTTCAGAAAAGAGGATGGCAGCGTGTGGATCGATCTGACTGAAGACGGATTGGATCAGAAAATTGTCCAACGCAAGGACGGAACTTCGGTCTATATCACACAGGATATCGGCCTTGCCGTTGAAAAATATAAACAATACAGAGCCGATCTGAGTATTTATGTTGTAGCCGATGAGCAGAATTATCATTTCAAAGTGCTTAAACTGATTTGCCAGAAATTGAAGATCCCTTCGGCTGATGGTATCTTTCATCTGAGTTATGGTCTTGTTGAACTGCCCTCCGGCAGAATGAAAACAAGAGAAGGGACTGTGGTCGATGCAGATGATCTGTTAGACGAAATGGCAATGGAAGCAGAAAAGAAGACAAAAGAACAAGGGAAAACAGAAGGGCTCTCAAATGAAGAACTGGCTTCGCTTTACGAGATGATTGGCCTGGGTGGGACCAAGTTCTTTCTATTGCGGGTGGATCCGAAAAAGAAAATGATATTTAACCCTGAGGAATCCATCGACCTCCATGGATACACTGCGACATTTATTCAATATGCTCATGCAAGAATTAAATCCATTCTCCGCAAGGAAAAGGAATCGGGATCAGGACTAAATATCGAAACGAATACGGGAGACAGCCTTTTCCCACTGGAGAAAGCCATGATCCTGAACCTGGAAAAATATCCGTTGGTAATTGAACAGGCCTGTGCAGAAATGAATCCTTCTGTCATTGCGAATTACACCTTCAATCTTGCAAGAACATTTAATTCTTTTTACGATAAACATTCTGTGAGCAAAGCTGAGACCGCAGACAAAAAACAATTGCGCCTGCAGCTGTGTGAACTTACTGCAACGGTCATCAAGTCTTCCATGCAATTATTGGGAATCAACGTGCCCGAACGAATGTGATGAGATATGCAGACTGAATATTTCAATTACATATCAATTCTTCGCTGTTGCTTAAGGCTTTTAAGAGAAGGGTCCATTTCAATGGCTCTGTCACAGAGTTGTTTTCCTTTTTCTTCATCTCCTTTTTTCTGATACGACATACCAATCATATAGACTGCACGGGCATTTTGTTTGTCAAACGATAATAACCTGTCCCAGTAATCAATTGCCGAATCATATTTCTTCAGACGGTAATAAGTATCGGCAATACTGTAGAGAAGATCCAGGTCGGCAGGTTTTTTTTCGAGCACTTTGAGCAACAGGTCAAGTCCTTTTTGCTGCTGACCTGCAGCGATATAAGAATCGGAAATGTTTTCGTAAAAATCATTATCCTGTTTATATCCTTTTAGTGCGGCCAATTCATAATATTTGATCGCGTTCCTGTCATCATAAATTGTGGCGAGTGTCAATGCGCATTCATAGATCCACTGCACTTTAGATGAATCCAATGCAATGGCCTTCTGAAAATAAGGAATCGCGTATTTATAATTATTCATGTCCACGTAAGCACGTGCAATGAGATAAGGAATTTCGCCATTGGTTGAATCCTCCCTTGAAGCTGCAGGAAAATATTTGAAGGCCTGCCCATAATCTTCCTGTTCATAATA
Organism: Puia sp.; assembly: GCA_035501475.1. Taxonomy (GTDB): domain Bacteria; phylum Bacteroidota; class Bacteroidia; order Chitinophagales; family Chitinophagaceae; genus Puia. The sequence continues at coordinate 6,728 of DATJWE010000069.1, forward strand.
CGATTTTCCTATAATATAGTTCCAGTTTTTTCCAGCATGGAGCTGAATGGCTCTTTGAGAGTACACTATTGCCTCCTGCCAGCGGTGCGTCCAGAAATATAAAGTCGCAAGATTTGTTATTGCTGCCGTGTCGTCTTTTTTTAAGTCGACTACTTTCAGAAAATCTACTATGGCATTATCGTATTTCCTCAAATCAACATCGGTGAGTCCTAATTCCCTTTGCGCATCAATATTACCAGGCAGGTATTGCAGAGATTTTTGAAGATCATTATAAGCAACCATGTACAACCTCTTCACCCTTTCCTCAACTGCTTTCCGGTAATAAAGATTGGAACTATCTGTTGACTGAGCGAAAGAAAGGGATATATAAGAAACAAAAAAAAGGGACGAAGTCAGGCTTTTCATACACACGGCTTTAAAGAATTAAGTGGCCGGAATGACGGCGGTCTGTAGAATTTCTATTGGAATTTTCTGTGATGCACCAGATAATCCGGCTTCACTGATTCTATTTCAGTACCACTGCTCCCAACGGAGGAAGATGGACATTTATTTCGTACACTTTCTCATTTTCATCAAATAACTTCACTTTGGGATCAGGGTTGAAGACATCGCCGGTTCCCCAATATTTTTTAGCGTCACTGTTATAGATTTCCTTCCATACAGATTTACCTGTAGTATATACTTTCCAATCCCTCCTCACCACAGGTGTGAGATTGAGAATAATCAGGAGATCATTAGCAGGATCTTTTCCTTTTCGTTTATATGAAATGACTGTCTCCGTCCGGTGGTTGAGGTCAACCCATTCAAACCCATATATATTGAACTGGTTTTCATAAAGCGCTGGCTCGTTTCTCAATAAAAAATTCAAATCTTTCACGCAGTCTTTCAGTAATCTGTGAGCGTCATATTTCAGGAGATCCCATTGAAGTTCGCTCTTGTAATTCCATTCGTCGGTAGCTCCGAACTCATCACCCATAAACAATAATTTTCCACCCGGGTGAGTGAACATATACGAATAAAGGAGCCGGAGGTTGGCAAATTTCTGCCATTCATCTCCGGGCATTTTATAGAGCATAGGAGATTTGCCGTGAACGATTTCATCGTGGCTTAAAGGAAGCATGAAATTCTCATCGTAATAGTACATCATGCTGAATGAAAACTTATCCTGGTGATGCTGACGGTAAACAGGGTCAAGCTTGAAATAATCCAGCGTATCGTGCATCCAACCCATCATCCATTTCATCCCGAATCCAAGTCCGCCGAGGAAAGTAGGTTTGCTAACCCCGGGCCAGTCAGTAGCTTCTTCGGCAATTGTCTGCACGTCCCGAAAATCGCGGAAAATCGTTTCGTTGAGATCTTTAATAAAGGCAATCGCTTCCAGGTTTCCGTCTCCTCCATGTTCATTCGGCTCCCATTGTCCATGCTTGCGCGAATAGTTCAATTTAAGCATGGAACTCACGGCATCAACCCGGATGCCATCCACATGAAATATATCCATCCAGAACCTCGCACTGCTGATCAGGAAGGATTTGACTTCCCCCCTTTTATAATTGAAGATATAGCTGTTCCAATCGGGATGAAACCCTTTGCGCATGTCCGCATACTCATAAGTGTTAGCCCCATCGAACATGTATAATCCATGTGCATCGTAGGGGAAATGCGAAGGCACCCAGTCGAGAATCACGCCGATTCCCGCCTGGTGAAATGTGTCGACGAGCGACATGAACCCCTGCGGATCACCGAAGCGTGAAGTAGGAGCAAAATATCCGGTTCCCTGGTATCCCCAACTGCCGTCGAAAGGATGCTCCATGACCGGCATCAATTCAACATGCGTAAAGCCCATTTCTTTTACATAAGGCACGAGCCGATCTCTTATCTGGTCATAGGTATTATATCTCTCTTCGTCATTTTTGTCCGGGCGCATCCAGCTCGCCAAATGGACTTCGTACACGCTCCATGGCGCTTCAAGTTCATTGTGGCCTGATCTTTTTTTCATCCATTCTGCATCATTCCAAAAGAATCCAAGTTCCCAGGTAATGGATGCCGTGTCGGGGCGCTTCTCCCAAAAATTCGCATAAGGATCACCTTTATCCAGCTTCTTCCCCTTGAATCCATGAATATGAAATTTATACACTTCACCTTTCGGGAGGTTGGGAATGAATCCTTCCCATATTCCTGAATTTTCAAGTCGTACATACAATGGATGTGCCCTGGTATCCCAATGATTGAAATTGCCAATGACGGAAACATAAGTCGCATTCGGCGCCCATACGGCAAAATAATATCCGGGGTTGCCAAGCACTTCGATGAAGTGTGAACCGAAATGATTGTAGAGACGATAATGCGTACCATTTTGAAAATTTCGGATATCCTCGTCGCTGAATAAGGAGTAATTCCACACCGGCCGCGCAGAATCTACAAAATGAATATCCTCGTATCGTTTCTGAACAGATTGCTCCACAATGTCAGGTTTATTTTTAAAGAATTTTCCAGGTTGTTTTTTGTTCTATGGAATTTTTCCCTTTCACACTCTTATTTCCATTGGGCACTCAATCATGCGTCAGGGAAATTAAATGCATATTCATAAATCCGGAAGCCGGAACCGCTTAGCCTAATTAACGTAAAATTAAGAGTTCAAAATCGCATAACCATTGTTTTTAGGAGAAATTTGATGACCTGAAATTTCAATATCCTTCCTTTCAAGATCGATATTTCTGACTCCCCCTAACAATCAATGAGAAAACTAACTGTATACCTGCTGATATTATTTATCTCCATCCATTCCTCTTTTGGACAGACAGCTCTTATTAAAGGTAATGTAAGTGATACGATCGAGAAAAAGG
>DATJWE010000070.1:0-12598 GCA_035501475.1 Puia sp.
ATTCGATTAAACCGGTAATTATTTTTTTTCCGGCATAGTCTCCCCTGAATCATCAGTAGTTGTTTTCTTTTCTGCTTTCTTTTCTTTTTTCTGGCTTTGAAATAATTCTCTGAACTGGTTGTAATCAAACGAAAGAATAAAACTTATTCCTGTTTCCACTACCTGTCCTTCTACAATTGTTTCATATTGGTCTTTTCGATAAACCCTGAGTGTATATCTCCCATCTTTGCTCAAACGATAATCCACACTGACATCGCCTGCAATATTTGAAGTGCTTTGCCCCTGGTAGGTGTCGCCCAATTGAAAATTGCTTCCTACAGTAACTTTAACTCTTTCGCTAAAAAGATTTTTGGACATCCCCACGTTGAGTTGCGTCTGGCTCACTTTCGTACCGGTAGAGTAGTCATCCTGCGCAGTGAGATCAAAACTCAGATCAACACCTTTAATTAAGCTTCCGGCGAGTTGGTTCATCTGATCGGTTAAAATACTACTGACGCTCTGACGTGCTATCAAAGCAGCATCTGCAGATGCGTCTGCACTCTGTGTAGGATTTTGCTGGATGAAACGGCCTAACAGGAGCAGGGCAAAGACCTGTTTATTGGTTTCTGATTCACTGGTTCTAATCTGTTGCAATTTGGCATCAACATCGGGCCAGAGTGCCAGTACATTCGCGGGTAGTGTGATGTCAAACTTGATAACCGGTTTCAGCAATTCTCCCGTCATAATCAGGTTTACCTGAAAGGGCAATTTGGTCTTGTATTTGTCTGTCTGACCGGAAGGCATACCCGCTAATTCCTGTGCCATCAGATCGATGGAAGCAGTGTTCACCACATAAGTAGCCGTGATATTCATATTGGCGCTGGTTGGATTGCCTGTCCAGGTAATCACACTTCTCTTTTGTATATTGAATTTTCTTTTCAGCACACTGAGAGATACATTGTAAGCTCCATTTTCCAATTCGTAATTTCCTGTCAGGCTTGTTTTCCCGCTTTTATCAATTCCCCCTGCAAGAAATGCACGACCTCTTACGGATAAAGCGTCCCCATTCCTCTCGTCGACGATCATGGTAAATTGCGCACTACTGTCCGTTTCGATGGTTGCGGCCACATCCATCCCTTTCAGTGGAGATTGCCGAGCCACAGAATCCAGCCGGCGTCTCAATGATATTGTATCAGCAGACTGTTTATTATTTACGAATCTCACCACTCCTTCCCTGTCAACCATTTCCGGATCGCTGCTTGGAAGTATCACAGTGAAATCTGTTTGTTTGTTCACCCGAAGGTTGGCATTTACCTTGGGTTGTTTTGCATCTCCTGTTACCCCTATGTCTGCGTCGATATTCAATCTCCCATAAAACAAACGATTGACTTCTTTTGGCGCATTTACAAGTCTGAAATTGGCTGCTTTCAGCGTCAGATCCAGGCGATAGTCTTTCCAGTCATTCGTATATGCATTCCCGTTAATTGTAGCTTTATTACCTGCAGAATCGAAAAAGACGAAATCATGGAAGTCGATGCCACGTTCATTGAATTGAACAGTTTCTGATGGAAGCCTGTACGTTTCACCGGTAAGGTATGGCGTAACAAAAGCGTTGTCGAAATTTAACACACCGTTTAAAACCGGCCGGCCCAGGCTTCCGGTTGCCTGGATGTTTCCTTTTAGGACTCCGCGAATATCCCGGAGCTGACCATAAGAAAAAGCTTTTAACACTGCAAGATTCAAATGCCCGATGTTGATTTTCATATTCATTTTCTCCTCGCCGGTATAATATGTTCCGTCAATATTCATATTGTTACCGCCCACAAGAGCAATATGTGCAGAGAAAGCATTTGCCTGTTCATTGTCTATTTTTACAGTAACATTTCCAATGGTATCTGCTTCATAACTGAGGTTATTCACATACAAATCGGAAGTGAATGCAGGATTAGACAAAATATTCCGTACCGCAATCCTGCCGTTTAGTAAACCATCCATCAGGAGAGAATCCTGCTCTGCAAACTGACTTATTGTTTTGATATGAAAATTATCAAATGCAATATCGATTGGGGAATTGGTTGAGGAAGTCCGGCTGTTGACTGACAACGATTGTTCCTTATTGCTCAATTTGAAATCATGAATGATCAAACCTGTGGAATCGTAATGAATAAAATTACCTCTCGAAAGATTCCATTGCTCATAATTCAGCAGCAAACTGTCCGGTTCGATCGAGAATTTTGAATCATTTCCGGAAAATGAACCATTGCCTGCAATACGATATCTTTCCTTATTTTTTTTATCTCTCAGGACAAGTGCAGCAAAAAGACGATTGTTGGCAGCATGTCCGCTTATTGATGACTGATATATTTGGAAACCTGGTTTCCCCGCATCGGCAATAATGGTACTATAGTAAAGCGCAGAATCTTTTGTATCCACCCTGATTTGTAGTTGGTGGATGGCCTGGTCGTTAATCTGAATCAATGGCGCAAACAAATCTGCATGCAGTTCATTCGATTGACTGTTGAATAGTATTGCTGCACTCATTGTATCGGTTCCGTTCCATGCCGGGAGGTATTGGAAAAACATGGGTGAAGGTTTTACCAACACCCGGAGTTCCCATTGCTCGGGTGAAATGTTTTCATTTTTAAAGCCGGGAAGATTATAGTAATCGTTAATCGTTTGTTGAAGAGCCTGAGCAATTGCTGTCAGTTTATAATTTCCGGTTAGGCTTGCATCAAGCATTTCAGCATGTAAATGAATATCCTCTCCTGAATCTTTTTTCTCCGCAACAAATTCAATGCTGTCTGTAGTCAAATGATGCGTATGGTCAGCAAATACCAAATCGCGCAACTGCATATTGCCCTGCAGGTTGTCAGGATCGGTATTTGAAAAATCTGCATCCATCGCAAATTTCAGATGGATTGTATCTTTAATCAGATGAAGAGCATAAGGATTTAATGTATCCAGTTGGAGTTTTAGTTGGACAGCAGGAAATTTTGAATTTAAACCGGATACATTGCCATGCAAATCAAAACTGATATCATTGTTGTGAAGCGACGATTGGATTGTGGCTTTGCCATCTTTCAGTAAAATATCAGCCAACAGGTTTTTGTATTCATACTGTTTGATCCTGCCATCTGTCAAATTCAGATGTATAGCCGAATTCATGGTTTTGTAATCAAACCCTTCTCCTTTCGCTGTGGCATGCAGACTGAATTTGCCAAGATTTTTTTCCTGGCCGATCAAATAACCGAGATCAAGTTCGTCTGTGGTCGTTCCCAGGTCATATGTTTTATTTTTTAAATCCAGTGCTCCATTAACCGACAAATCGCCATTGCTGCTATGAATTTGGAGCCTGGTGTCGAATTGATTCAAATCGCCTTTGCAGGTTCCTTTAAGAGTAACCATTTCAGGAATTCGAATATCAGCCGGGATTAATTTAGCCGGAACAATTTGCTCCACATCTTTTTTGCCTGTGGTTAACTGGTCAAACAAAATATCATAATTCAGTTTTTTGAGGTCCGGCAATCCCCGGATATTTCCTGAAGCCCGGACTACTGTTTGCTTCAATCCGGTTATTTCAAAATTCGAAACGAAAAGATTTTTTACCTGGCCTCTTATTGTGCCATTCACGCGAAAGGAAGTGTTTTCATATCCTTTCAGGTTGGGAGCAAGGGCAGGAACGAATAACAACAGGTCTCTGACTGAAAGCACTGAATGATCAAAATTGACGTCTGCACGCACATCGCCGGTATGTTTTACTAAAGAAGATACCGAGGCATACTCAATATCAGACTGGTTTTTTATTTCGGAAGAGTTTGTCTTCAGGTAAAGATGTTGAGCTTTGATCTGGCGATCGGAATATGCAAAGTTGCCTGAGAGTTTTTTTAGTTTGAGCCCGCTTCTTTCAGTTAACCCAAGTTGTTCAATATTTCCTGCATAGCCCGTTGTGCCGAGTTCAACTTGGTTGGCATGTAAAGTAAAGTCTGAAACCTGCAAATGGCTATAATCAATTCCAGAATTTGAAGATTTTTTATTACCATCGTCGTATTGAAGTCGGTTGCTGTCAAGAATCATCTTTGCAACTTCCACATGCCAGGACAAGGGAGTGTCAGAACTAGCAGAGTTATCTTCGTTGCTGTTTTTTTCTTTTATTTTTTCATCCATTTTATTCATCCGAGCAAATGCCGATGTGTTTTTTAATTCAAGTCTGTTCACCCTGATATCCGTTTTTTGCAGATCAATCGAATTGACATCCACGTTTAACAAACCTATTTTGACTCCGGCGTTCTGCGCAAGCATATCATTCCTGTAATCAAGATTGATTGCATTTAGTGCCAGTTTTCCCAACTGCAAATTAGCCGGACTCGAATTTTGTTGAGCTGAATGGATGCTGTCTATTTTTGGGGGAAGCTTTAACAGTGGCCGGTATTGTCTTACCCGGCCCTGAACTTGTGAGAGACTGATATCTCCAATGAAGTAAGTATCGGTTGATGGATCAAATTTCTTTACGCGGATTTTTAAATCGTCGATAAAAACAAAAAGATCATTTCCCGTAGCGTCATCTGTAAAAGCAGCCGATATTTCGTGCAAATGAATGTCACCGATTAAAAATGTAAATGAAGAAGAGGTGTCCTTTGTTTTACTCTTTGGTCCGTTTCCTGAAAATGCGTCGATAATATATGCAAAATTAAAAACCGAGTCCGGTAATCTTCGACTACACCTGACTGTTATCTTATCAAGATCAATGTCATTAATCTGCAGTTCATGGTGAAAAAGTTTCAGTATCCCTATATCGGCCTTTATCCCTCCGGCCGATAATAAGGTGTCCTTATGTTGATCTTCGAGGTAAATATTTTGCAGATGAATTTTCCCGGACAGGCTGATGCGCATGCCGCCGATCTCGACACGGGTATGCAGTTTCGATTCAAGATAAGAAGCAATTTTTTTTCGGGTAAAGTTCTGAACTGCAGGTGTAGGAAAAAGTAAAAGGACAGCCGCTATCAGCACTAAAATACCGAGTACTGTCAGCAGAACAACACGAAGGACCCGTCGTATAAATTTTTTCAAAGAGGAGGCCTTTATCATAAATGTTCATGCTATAATCAGTTAAACACTGAGCCAACCCATTTTCATATTACAAAGGCAGTCCATAGTTGACTGATTTTATTCATATCAGGCACTGTATCAGATTTCAGGGAAGACAGATCCTTTATTATAAGAATTTCTATTCTGTAATGGCTAAAAATATAAGTCAAAAACCTTCCTTGTAAAATTAACTAATCTTCGTCTATTGCATGGAGTGAAGTTCGGTTCGCCTGAATTAAAATTCGTATCTTGTTTTAGAAGCAAGCTGCCTATATTTTCCAGAGCATTTTTTCTTTTCCGGAATAAAAACCAAAATATTTGCTCATCAAAAAATCAAGACAGAAAACCGGGGCTTTCTTACCGAAAATTAAAAAACTCTGGGATTCACTCGGCCCCGGATTAATCACCGGCGCGAGTGATGACGATCCCTCGGGTATTGCAACCTATTCGCAGGCTGGTGCGGGATTCGGTTTATCGACATTGTGGACTGCCCTGGTCACTTTCCCTCTGATGGCATCGATCCAGGAAATGTGCGCAAGGATTGGAGCAGTTACCACATCTGGGCTGGCAGGCGTACTCAGGAATTACTATCCGAAGAGTATTATGTATACAATGCTTCTGTTCAGTTTCCCGGCAATCATTTTGAACCTCGGCGCAGATATTGAAGGCATGGGAGCGGTGATGCATTTGCTAATTAAACGGATTCCGGCTTTCTATTTTGAAATTGTTTTTTCAGTACTTATTCTCGCAGGGGTAATTCAGTATAACTACCATCGAATCGCTTCTATTATGAAATGGCTATGCCTGGTTTTATTATTGTATGTATTGATCCCATTCATGGTTAAAGTGAACTGGTCATCTGTCATCAGGAACACTTTCATTCCCACGATCCAGTTCAACAAGGATTTTTTAGAGATTCTTGTCGCGATTCTCGGAACCACCATTTCTCCCTATCTTTTTTTCTGGCAGGCAACAATGGAGGCAGAAGATATAGCTGATAAAAAAATAAGCATTGTCATCGACAAGCATTTTATCAGCAGGATGAAAACCGATATTTATACGGGGATGTTCTTTTCCAACTTCGTGATGTTTTTTATTATACTGACCACAGGAGTTGTTCTTTATAATGCTCATGTTACGAAGATTGACACGGTAGAGCAGGCCGCTGCAGCATTACGGCCACTGACGGGAAACGTGACGTATATTTTTTTCGCCATCGGCATTATTGGTACCGGCTTTCTTGCCATTCCCATACTGGCGGGTTCACTTTCCTATATTGTCACAGAAACATTCGGATGGAAACAGGGCTTTGAAAAAAAATTTACGCAGGCTCCCCGGTTCTATTTCATTATTGTGGTTTCGCTTATAGCCGGACTTCTGCTGGATCTTCTTGGCATCACTCCTATTCAGGCTTTGATTTATACAGCGGTTCTTTATGGTTTGACTGCACCCGTCATGATAGCAGTGATACTGCATATCTGCAACAACAAAAAAGTCATGGGGGCCGAGACCAACGGGAAGTGGTCAAATATTCTGGGTGTGGTAACGTTGATCCTTATGTCTGTTGCGGCAATTGCTTTGATTTATTTTCAGTTTAATTGACAGCCCTGTTTTTATTCAGAAAATCTGATGAAATTTTCCACAAACTTCTTTTTTATCTGAACAAAATCAGGCTGGGTGCCTGGAGCGCGAAAATATTAAATCCAAGAGCCGATACAGAAGTGATCTGAACAAAAAATGACTTTGGGCCGTTGGGGACAGGAGGTTGGTAATTGACAGAAATCTGGAGGGTATTGAATGATAAATTTTCGTTTCTTATCGAACACCCGACCCCAATACCCGAAAATAACGGACTTTGAAAAAGGTTCTGATTCTGTTGACTCAGTAACGAAGCCTGGAACAAGGCATAAAAATTAAATTTGAACCCGTAAATTTTGATGTTACTATAAAAATTTGTTTGCGTGCTGAGGTTGAGTCTTTGATATCCATTAATCAAAACATTCCTGTAACCTAAAATTCCGTTTTCACGATTGATGTTTACCGGCTTGTACAAAACGGGATTAGGACAAACAATATAATCAGCATGAACAAACTGCCTGAATTTAGGGCCACTCAGCCTGAATAGATTGCTGTAATAATCTCCCGTGACATGTATAACAGCATCTTCAGAACCACGATTATACCAGAAACTTCCGACACCGGCATAAGTACTGATCAGGTTTTTTCCCAGAAGCCAATATTTCTGAGCTTCGACAGCGGTATAACTTCTCTTTCTTCCAACCCATTCATCCAGACCAACAGTTGTCCCTGCATTATAACCTAAAGGAATATCTTCGGTTCGCCCAAAACCAAAAAAATAATTTGTCTTGAAAAAGTCCTGGTGAAACAAAACGAACTTGGTTAAAAAATAGTGATGATCATTATAATTGGGATCATTCTGATATTTTTCCTGATAAGGTTGCTGGGTAAAATTCAGGTTATAATTCCTAAACTCAAGCGCCAGGTTCGGTTTCACACTTTTCGTTCCTGTGTTTTTGAATTGGTTCCTGAAATTGTATCCCGCCCAAACATCAACAATATCATATTTGTAGTCCCTATACACTGTATCATTCAGCATAAAAATATTAACTGAGCTATTGTAAGCCAGTGTGAGGCCACCGGTGAATTTCGCCCATGTGCTATACAAAGGACGGTTTAGAGTCAGATAATACGATCGCTCATACACCCCTGTATCCACATCAGCCCGATCGTTGAGCACACTATAACCCACAGCAATATCCGTAAATGAGCCCTCTACATTATATTTATTGTATCCAATTCCGCCCCGCCACTGCGGACTATACGCCTGATCCCACTTGAACCCCAGTGTAACACCCTGGCCTGCACCCAGCAGGTTATTATTATACACTGTAGCTGCAGCAGAACCCGGGCTGAAATCGGAAATAGTTCCACCATATTCAAACACATCTTTAGTGACCACCACAATGTCGACAGAATCAGAATTCTGAAAACCATTGATGATATAAATTCTGGCATCCTGAATAAAAGGGAGGTTACGCAGGTATCGTTCATTTTCGACCAGTTTATATGCATTCACAGTGTCGTTCTCCTTAAAAAACAATGCTTGTTTGAGCATCCATTCCCTTGAATCAAAATGAAGTTTATTCGCAAAACGCACCAACTTGGAAGGGTTGTAAGAAGTATCTTCTATCAATGTTCCAAATACTTTTAACCTGTTAAAATAAATGTATCGGATAACATTTCCTTTATAAGGGGAAAAAGTTTCCTGTCTTCTTTGAAAGATCACGCTGTCTGGTGTCGGAGCTCCAATATCTTTTCTCGATAATTTTGAAAGCAGGGAATCTCTTTGTTGTTTATCGGTTATAATGTTGAAATACTTCGCAATCTTGCCTTGATGTTTCTCCTTTTGGGGTACCGTATCAGTATCAAAAAAAACAGCGTGATATTCATGAAAATTGGAGTAGGCCTTCGGAGAGAAGACAAAAAGAACTACGTAAATGAATGCAACCGGAAAAAAACGAAGAATAATATGGTGATTTGCTTTCAAATTATATAGATCTCATAATGCTATGGTCACAACAAACTATACCAAACGCTGCATCCTGGTACTAATAATATCATTCCTGCTTCTGATTGACTGGAAAATTCGGGTATGATCTCGATGTTTTTACGACAGGAAGGCAATAGAATAATGCCGGCAGGATGCAGGCTGATAATATAACCACAAATCGTCCCGGTTCATTTTTTTGTAAATAAAATTTAATTTGTGTGATTGCTAAAATATTTATTGTTAAATATCGCACCTAATTAATTATCAAATTTTTATCCCCTAAAATAATAACTATAAAAATACGTTTTATAAATTTTTCGGATATCGTGGAATTTGCTGCTGATTGCCCTATTTATAAGAAATCCTAAAAAAATGAACCGCCTGGCAAAGGCCCAAAGTAACCCTTAACGGAGTATGCCCGTAAATTAGTCTTAATGAAGCATGTTTACGTTATAGCCCTAACCTGCTGCTGCTTTCTTTTGAACATAGCAAAGGCACAACATGCGCCTAAACCTATTCACTTTAAGAATGGTTGGATTGGCACAGAAAAAAATCTCTTGCATAAAAAGATCACGTCCAGAGAATTTATTGATGTCCGGTTCGGGAAAAAATATTACATGTTGCTTCAATTTGATAAGTTACCGGATGAAGTTGAAAAAAAAGAATTGAACGAAAGAGGAATCCGCTTGGGAGATTATCTTCCCGGTAATGCTTACCTGGCCGAAATAGCTGATAGCACGGCTTTAGAGTTTATAAAAAATTATCCGTTGACTGGTATATACGGATTGCCTACCCAACTAAAAATCTCCGAAAAAATTTACCGTGTTTCAAATGAAAATGAGAATTCAATTATCGCTGTATGTTTTTTTGGAACAACAGATAAATCCGTGATCGGACAGGAACTTATACGATCGGGGGCACGGATCGTCTCTACCAAGATCCAGCCAGACCATGTCATCTTTATCAAAGCTTCCCTGACAACAATCAACAAAATCGCCGCCCTTCCTTTTATAGCTTATATAAGCAGTCAATACCTGAAAGATATTGCCTTAAACTATAATAACAGGGCTGCTCATGCGCTGGATGCATTAAATGCGACATCTGGCCGAAATCTGCAGGGTAAAAATGTGACCCTGGGCATCGGAGACAATGCTGATCCCTCTACGCATATTGATTTTGCGGGCAGATTGATTCAACGTAATCCAACAACTGTCGCTTCTCATGGCACACACACAACCGGCACAATGGCTGGTGGAGGAATTGAAAATCCAAAATACAGGGGGATGGCATCAAAGGCAACCGTTGTCAGCCAGTACTTCAGCGATGTCCTTGTCAATGCACCTACTTATATCAACGATTACAATATGGTGCTAACTAGTAATTCCTATTTTTCAGGGGCGAATGGCTGCCCGGGTGAAGGAGAATATGACGTACTCGCCAATTATGCAGATGCCCAGTTGAATGCGTATCCTTCCCTCCTGCACGTTTTCGCTGCAGGCAATGACGGAGCCCTAACCTGCAGCCCCTACCCGACACATTTTGCTACTGTCAAATCCGGATTTCAATGCGGCAAAAATATTTTATCAATTGGAGGACTTGATAATTCAACGTATGGTCTGTATGGAAATTCCAGCCGGGGGCCTGTTGCAGATGGCAGAATCAAGCCGGAGATCATGGCAGGTGGAGTAAATATTACTTCTACCCTTCCTTACAACGGGTATGGAAACATGTCGGGAACAAGTATGGCTTCTCCCACAGTTACGGGTACACTCGGATTATTGTACGAAAGATACAGGCAGTTGCACGGAGGAGCGGATCCTTCCGGAGCCCTGATAAAAGCTGTTGCCTGCAACAGCGCCGACGATCTTGGCAACCCCGGTCCTGATTATACTTATGGCTTTGGCATGCTGAATGCAAGAACTGCGGTCGAAACGATCGAAAACAATCAATATTTCAGCAATTCAATATCTGACGGCAATGCTCAAACGAATACGATTTCCGGTATTCCTTCCGGCGTACAACAGTTAAAAGTGATGTTATACTGGCCAGATGCTGCTGCTCCTCCTTTCGCCCCTGCAGCGCTTGTAAACAATCTTGATCTGACCGTTACTGCGCCTGACGGAACTCTTCATCATCCCATGATACTCGATCCCTCTCCCTCCGGTGTAAACAATAATGCTGTTGAAGGAATAGACAGCTTGAATAATATTGAACAGGTTGTAATCAATAATCCGCCGGCGGGGAATTTCACCATCAAAGTTATCGGAACAAATGTCCCTGCCGGACCACAGAATTATGTGATCGTTTACGAAATCATTCATCCTTCCGTAACAGTAGAATACCCGTTTGGAAATGAAACCTGGGTTCCCGGGGAAACTGAAAAAATACGTTGGAGCGCTTATGGCGGAGATCCCAATAGCTTTACCATTGCATATTCACCCGACAATGGCGCCACGTGGAATACGATTGATAGCAATGTCGCTTCTACGACTCGCATATATCCCTGGACGGTACCTCCTGTTGCAACTAACAATGCATTGATCCGTGTAACGAGAAATCTTGTGGGATACACCGATGTAAGCGATTATAATTTTACGATTCTCGGAGCGCCCGTCCTTACTGTAACTAATCCCTGCCGTGGGTATGCGCAATTGTTGTGGAATTCCATCCCCTCTGCTTCCCAATATGAAATCATGATGTTGAAAGGTGATAGTATGCAGACGATTGCAACCATCCCTTCGATAGATACGACTTATTTGCTCGGCGGCCTGAACCGGGACAGCAGTTATTGGCTGACTATAAGGCCAGACAATGGCGCGGTGCCCGGTAGAAGGGCCGTTGCTATGAACATCCTGCCCAACAGCGGCTCCTGTTCCTTACCTGCTTTTAATAATGATTTCACCGTTGATTCATTGTTCATTCCTGTCAGTGGCCGCCTGTTTACAACTTCACAATTGGGAGTCAGTCCTCTACAGGTTGAATTAAGAAACCTGGGAAGTATTGCATCAGCGAACCCTTTCAACATTTCCTACCAGGTTAATAACGGAGTGATAATAACCGAAACGAGTCCAATGGTGATTGGAGGCGGAACCGCAGTAACATACAGTTTCTCCCCTGCAGACAATTATGATTTTTCCGGGCCCGGAATCTACACAATAAAAATCTGGATTGATTATCCTGGCGACCCGCAACCCGGCAATGATACATTGGTTACAACTATCAGGCAATTACGAAATGATCCTTTGACATTGAGTCCATCTTTTACTGAAGGGTTTGAAACAGCAACGGTACAAACTCATGTTTCCAAAACAATTGGCTTCGACAGCCTCGATCGTTTTGATTTTAACAACAGCAATTCCAATGGACGGATCAGAACATTTGTCAATACCGGCTTTGCCAGAAACGGAAACCGGTGTGCCACATTGGATCAGGTAGTAAACAGCGCTGCATCCACGGCCGACAGCCTTGTTGCCACTTTTAATCTCTCAAATTATTCAGACACTGATCAGATCTGGTTAGACTTCTTTTATAAAAATCAGGGCATTGATTTCGTGTTGCCTGGAAACCAGGTCTGGATCAGGGGAAATGACCAGGCTGCATGGATACCAGTGGATACACTATCCTCCAATGCCAACGATATTGGAATTTATAAGCCTTCTAAAAGTATTGATGTGACAGGCAGTCTCGCCAATGCTTCTCCTGCACAAACTATCAGCAGCAGCTTTCAGGTGAAATTCGGCGAACAGGGATTCACTTCTTCAAATTCGGTTATACCTGATGGTGATCTCGATGACGGCTATTCCTTCGATGATATCACGATCACCAAATCGGCGAATGACGCCGGCGTGCTGGCCCTGGTTCAACCTGTGCTGACAAACATTTGCAGCCTCACGAATGCCGAAACAATCAGCGTCCAGGTTAAAAATTACAGCAATGTGACCCTGATCAATATTCCTGTGACTT
>DATJWE010000071.1:0-11516 GCA_035501475.1 Puia sp.
ATCACATTGGAAGAAACTCTTTTTGAACTCTTATTCTGGACGAAATAATCAGCCGAAGCTTTTTCGCCTTTTAGAAAGATATTGTTTGGATTTTCCGGGATGCTCATAGTCTATTTTATTTATCAATTATCCTGTTATCCCTGACGAAGACGAGGAAGAAAGTTAGGGAGAATTATTTTTTTGAAAATAAAAATTTTTTAGTCAGGAAGAAGCTATTGCAAGTGGAAGCAAAACCAGATCGGGTGATGTTATAAAAGTTAATTTCTATTTCGGATATACTAAATAGCTATTAAAATTTCAGCCGGCATAAAAAAGGGCCGCTCAACGCGGCCCCTGTATGCATAACCCTCTACCCCCTATGCCTCTTGAGCAAGAACCTTTTTTTGTTTTGCCTGGTCTTTTCCCCCTGATAAAGCCGACAGCAGGTTATCTCCGTTGGGGGTTCCGAATCCGGTACAGGCGTCCCATCCCGCTTGTGCGCTATATTTTCCATTGTTACCACTGGTGATATCATTCAACACTCCACTATTTAATTTGGCATAAAGCAGGGGATTCAAAAAACCGCACTTCGCATTGAGACCCTGGTTCAGCCTCGCGATGAGTGCAGCCCATAACGGAGCAGAAGCACTGGTACCGCCAATTGGCTCCAGGTTTTCCCCATCAATATGCATGACCACTACTCCCGTAAGCGGGTCTCCGACTGCTGCCACATCAGGAAGTCCACGCCCGATCTTATGTGGCGGGTTGACTGAAGGAGGAATATTTGTACCATCCTGGTAAGAAGGTTTGGTGAAAACAGCGCTGACCCCACCTCCTGTTGCACCAGCTTGCTGGAACATTTCGTTCCATACTGTTTCTGATGTGATGGAAGGAACAGCGCTATCTGAAGCCACCAGCTTAGTGCCACCTACTGCGAGCACATAAGGACTTGATGCAGGGAAATCCACTTCAGCAAGATCTGTACTTCCTTCATCCGATCCATCATCTCCTGCGGCAACACAGATCGTTATTCCTTTTGCCGCAGCAGCCTGAAATGAATTATTTACGGTACGCACTTCCATCTGTGTCCAAAGGCTATTGGGATCTTTTTCAGGATTGCCATAACTGATAGACATAACCGAAATATTGTTGTTTCCTGTAACGGCTTCAGAAATAGCATCTACCCAACCCTTGCTGTTAAATTCTGTGAAAAACATAAATATATTTGCCCTGGGTGCAACAGAACCCACCACGCACATATCGAGCATCACTTCACCTGTACTGTCGCCCTGCTGTTCGGAAGCCTGAGTATCAGGACCGGGATTATTTCCACTTCCTGAAATCACCACATCGGTAATTTGCGGCGTCTGCTGGCCGAGTACATTTTCAAAATAATTCTTCAGTGCATCCAGACTGTATCCGCCATGCTGATCAGGACTTGGTGGTCCATTGAAAGCAAAGATGGCAATGTTCTGCCCGGCTCCATCCGTTCCCTGTGGATAGTCATATAATGAAGCAACCTGCGGTGGGAAGAAAGTCCCCGGCCATTGGGTCGAAGGATTTGCAAGAGTAGCTTTTCCATCTCCCGCCTTGCTTTTGGCAACAGGTTTCAGTTTGGACCAGCTCTCCATATTCGTAAATCCTCTTCTCAACCTGGGATGGCCAACCGGTCTTGTGTCCAGACCAAAAACTCCATCAATGATTCCTGCTACATCGTCCGACACACTGATATTGCCTTCACGCCCACGGAATCTGCCTAACTTCGTATGTTCATAGTCGTGAAGTTTTACATCAAAAGCCCTGCTGATATCAGCAATTGTTCCTTCAACTTCAACACGTTTTTTTACACTGTTTGTGTCCGTTACTTTTAGTTTGTGCTCTTTGGCCCAGGATTCCACTTTAGCCAGGTCTTCTTTACTGGCCCCATACACCTGATTGAATTCGTCAGGCGTCAAATAATTTCTTGCACCGGGCAATTCGGTAGAGAGCTTGCTAATCCTGGCAAGCAGGCCTGCAGGTGGCTTGGGATTACTTCTCAGATAAAGGCTGACCCTGATGTTTTCGGCCGGGTCCGAGGCCTTCAACAATTTTGCGTTGGGGACCGCTTTGCGCTGTGATCCCGGAATCGGTACCATGTGTTTGTGAGTGCTCATAAATTCCTCCTTTGTTTTGGATAGAAATAAAAAATAAGCAGGCTGTTCTGGCCTGGGCGGGATTAAATACTAATCAGGGGAAAATCAAGGAAGAAAAATAAATTGCGGATGGAATCGAAGATCAGGTATTTTGTAAGAGACGCATGTAATAATGCCGCTGCCGGTTTCTAAATCCGGATGCAAGGTAGAGACGAATAGGTAGGAATTCATCAATCTGAAAAAAAATCCGTGTTTTCACGGGTGTATTCGACCCGTGATTAAACGGATTGTGTTAATTTATTACGAGGGCAGAATCTGGCCAATCCAATCTTTTCTGAAATGGGGTTCAATCTCCGGCGCGAGGGAATCCTGTGAGTAAATTTTTTTGGATTTTTACTCACCTAATTACTCACCAGCTTGTTGGTTGGTTTTATATTGTTTTGGATATCAGTACATGTATTATGAGATGCTTCCATTTTCAGATACAAGTGAGTAGAGAAATCAAGTCACAACAGGTCCTCGTAGATCCTGAACTTTGAAACCGCCAAGCTACACAAACGAGTGAAGGGATAAACTTATCATCGTCTTCTTTCCCGGCAAGTCCATGCTGCACAGCATTGCAGGCGATCATAATAAAACTGAGCCATATCGGATTATTATCGTACCTTTACGGCGTGATTAAAAGTTCTCTCAACATCCAGTCCGGCTTAGGATCAATTCTTACTTTTTTACTCTTGTAATAGTTAATCTTTCCTTCTGTTCTTTGCTGCCAACTCTTTGTCACAGGTATTTTATTTATTTTATTTAAATTTTTGTTTTATGAACATGTACGTTTCGAACTTAAGTTTTCACACAGTTGATGAAGACTTAAAAAAATTATTCGAACAATTTGGTGCTGTTTCTACAGCCAAGATCATTACTGACAGGGAAACCGGCCGCAGCCGCGGGTTTGGTTTTGTAGAAATGGAATCGCAAAAGGAAGCCAAAGAAGCGATGGAAAGCCTTCACAATAAGGAGATTGAAGGCAGACCGATGTCTGTAACCGTAGCCAAGGAAAAACCTGCCAGATCGAATAATAAGAGGTGGTAATCCTGCTGATTTTTTTGAAGAATTTATATCAAAGATAATTTTCAAAAAAATAATTAAGTGAATAAAGGCCATCCGAAAATTCTGATGGCCTTTATATTTTTTTTCCGCTGAGTTTCTGAAACGCACACTCCGTAAATTATTCTTTTAATGGCTTTAATATTTGCTTCGTCTTTGTTTAGCGAAATTGCATGCTGTAATATCATTGATAATGGCATTTGATTTGTCTGGTATTGCAACTATATCAAGATATTCAGTATCCTCACCATAGTTACCATATTTATTGAACGGAATAAATATATTATATCCAAAATCCTTTACTATTCTATCAGGCATACGATCATCGTGGGCTACTTTTTTGTATAATTCAGGATACCATTCAAACACTATAATGGGTTTGTATTTTTTAATGGTTTCTATTGCACCTACAAGTATTTTACCATCATAGCCATCGCAGTCTATTTTTATAATGTCAATATTTTCTATAAATAAATCATCAAATGGAAGTGCAGATGTCTTGCTTTCTCCCTGACTACTTGCCGTACCACCGTGAATTTTAACTAATGATTTTATTAATTCGCGTGAAGAAGATAACTCCTGTAAGTCTCTGCGAATTTCTTTTATATGCCCTGTATTTTCAGTTAAATAACGATAAAATTCCTTATCCCCTTCAACGCACCGAATCCAATTAATCATCTCTCTGCAGTTAGCCATTAACAACAACGCAGTATCCCCTATTGCCGCTCCTATATCCACTACATTAACTTTACCTCCTTTTAATTTGTATGCCTGATATACTGCTTCTACTAAAGGGTTATTGTAATTTTTATAAAGTCTTGCTGTTATCCAATAGGTATAGTTCATTGGCATTATGCAATGATACCCATGAATCTTTATTCTTACAGGGTCAGCGCATTTCGATATCCGGCCATACAACTTCCACCAAATCCGGCCAATAACAGGCAACTGAGTAAAAAGCCATGTTGATTTTAATATGTAGAATAATAGTTTCATTTTCCAATTATTATTGATGAAAATGTAAGTTCCCCTGAAGCCTTCCCGAAAAATCGGACAATTAAGTTTTATACAACTTTGTAAATTTAAACTGTTCAATTATGAAAAGAAAAAACTTCATGGAAAGCAAAATCCTTTCGATCATCAAACAGTATGAAGGCAGTCGTTCTATAGATGATCTTTGCCGGGAAAACGCATCTCAAAAGCAACAGTGTATAATTGGAAGAAAAAATATGCTGGCATGGACGGAGGACAGGTCAGGCAGCTGAAGGAGCTGCAGGAAGAGAATAGGCGGTTAAAACATATGTATGCTGAGCTTAGCCTTGATTATAAACCAGCGAAAGAGATTATCGAAAAAAAGTTGTAAAGCCCTGTCAGAAAAAAAACTGATTGCCTAAAGCCTCAAAAAAGAGCAGCCGGTATCCATTAACAGGGCTTGCAGAGTAACTGGTTTGTCCCGATCCTTATGGTATTATCAAAGTCGTCGTGATGACACGGAAGTGATTGAAAAGTTGCAGCAGCTTAGGAAAAGTAAGAGTTAAAGTATTGGCCTTTTCTCAAAGGCAACCTTCCTTAAAAGCTTGAGTATATCTCGCGGAATCCATACAAGACAGAATTGTGCATTGTCGGAGGGTATATATAATCCTTCTGCGAAGTTTTATGAGAGGGATCGGTAACGAATTGTATTTTCCCACCAATATAAGAGAAAAAAACAAAATGATTGTTGGCGCATCACACGAAATTCGGCACACAACTCAATGAACTGTACAGAAAATCATCTTTCATCACTGCTGATTCCACCGGGCGGATTATGATGCGTTGCTCCATAAGAGGTAAGGCTGACGGAAGCTATCATAGTGTGATGGATTTTTATAAGGCCCCTGTTTTCGAGTTCAATAAGCAAAACAAGCAGCGAGTCCTGAGGCATCGAAAACTCTGCTATGATATCTTTCACCATAATACGATGATATGGATTGAGTGTTCTTACGCTCATTTCCCTTATTCTTTCAAATACTTCTTCACTTGTTACCATTGTATCCTGGTTTGACTAAAGATACGAATAATGCTTCAAGCATTCCGCTTGTGCACAAGAAGTATGACATCACAATCGAGTATGACAGGAAGGTATTTTTAAAAATTGACAGAAGGAAAAAATTTGGGAGCAGCTTTAAGCTGATGTTGTCATGACTAAAATTATCCCTGCATAAAAGCCCGGTTTCTTTTTCCAGCTTTGCGTAGATAACCGGGATAAGTTGATTGTACCGCTTTAACCGGTTCAGCATGCATTAGGTTGTTGTCGAAGGGATGCCCCTTTATAACTGGTACTGTTTTTTTGATTAATTTCTGAATATCGTTCAGGAAACTTTTCTCACTCCAGTCACAAAACGAAATGGCAATGCCTTTGGTTCCAGCCCTTCCCGTGCGTCCTATGCGGTGAACATAAGTTTCCGGAACATTGGGCAAGTTATAATTAAGAACATGGGAAAGCTCATCTATATCGATACCGCGGGCAGCTATATCTGTTGCAACAAGTACACGGGTTTTGCGGGACTTAAAATTATCCAGTGCCCTTTGCCTTGCGCTTTGCATTTTATTACCATGAATCGCCTCAGTGGAGATACCGGCAATGCTTAATTGTTTTGCCAGTTTATCTGCCTGGTGTTTCATTTGGATAAACACGAGCATGGTTTTTATATTTTCATTTTTTAACAGATGAACAAGAAGGTCAAACTTCTTCGGCTTATCCACATAATACAATTCCTGATGAATAACTTCTGATGTGGAAGATACAGGCGTTACTTCCACTTTTGCAGGATTGTTTAATAAAATACCTGCTAATTTTTTTATTTCTGCGGGCATAGTCGCGGAAAAAAACAAGGTTTGTTTTTTCGAAGGCAGTTTGGCGATGATGCGTTTTACATCATGCACAAATCCCATATCAAGCATTCGGTCAGCTTCATCCAAAACGAAATAGCTGATATCGTTTAATTGAAGAATATTTTGCTTTAATAAATCGAGTAAACGGCCAGGTGTCGCTACCAATATATCTACGCCGCGGCGGATTTCCCCGACCTGGTGAAATTGGGGTACTCCACCGAATATGACCAACTGTTTGAAAGGAAGAAATCGCCCATAGGCTTTTATACTTTCGCCGATTTGAATTGCTAACTCTCTGGTAGGAGTTAAAATTAATGTTTGGATTCGATGCTGAGGAGAACGCTCTTTCACTTGATGACTCATTAATTGAAGGATGGGAATGGTGAAAGCTGCTGTCTTACCGGTACCTGTTTGAGCACATCCTAAGAGGTCTCTACCTTGCAAAATAAATGGGATTGACTGTTGTTGAATGAGGGTGGGGTTTGTGTAACCTTCTTTGCTCAGTGCGGCCAATATGGGCTCGGAGAGCTGTAAATTGTTAAATGACACGTTGAAGCTTTTTAATTAAATTTTGATAAGATTATCGGGAATAATCCGATATATTATTTGCCTTACGTTAGCACATCACAGTATTTGAGGAGAAATAGACTACGCAAACAGAGAGAGTAATAACATTAAGATGCGCAAAGATAACCTTTATTCCCGGAACTGGCTGATTTATTTTTCATATCTCAGTGCAAAGTAAAATAAAATCAAAGCATAACTAAAATAAACGTATCTTTGAAAGGACAGTTTGAGTCATTTAGTATTGTAATCGAATAATAATTCTCCCATAACCGCTCTATTTTTCTTTTACACCTTCATTCACTCAACAATTTTTCACCTAATTACTTATTCAATATGAATATTTATGTTTCCAATCTCGGGTTCGGTATTAATGATGCTGAATTAAATAAATTATTTGCCGGCTATGGCGCTGTAAAGTCCGCTAAAGTGATCCTTGACAAATTTACCAATCAAAGCCGTGGCTTTGGTTTTGTCGAGATGAGTGATAACAACGCTGCAAAAGCTGCCATTGATGGACTCAACGGCGCAATGGTTGAAGGCAAGTCCATTAAAGTAAATGAAGCACGTCCTAAGGAAGATCAAAACAACAAACGCTCATCTTTTAAACGCTGGTAATTCTTAACATTAAAAAATAGTATCAGAAATGACTTCAGAACTAATCGAAAAATTCATTAATAAAAATGAGGGAGAAGATAAACCGGTCCTTATTCATTTCAAAGAAAGGGCAAGCATTGAGGGAATTTTTGTGAAAGGCCAGGATTACAAAGAATTGAAGTCAAAGAACTTCTGGCGTGTTGTGAAAGCAGACGCTGCGGTCGAATGGGCTGAAACAAAAGATATGAACCTGACGCGCTTATTCAACGGCTTATCTTTTACCAGGCTAACAGAAAACAGTTAACTTAAATTCTAACCCAAAAACATTAGCTATGGCGGAAACCTGGAATAAAAGGGAAAGGGAAAAGAAAAAACAGCAAATCAAAATGCAAAAAGAAGCGCGTAGGCTGGAGCGTAAGGAAAAATCAAAAGAATCAAAAAGCCTGGATAGTATGCTTGCCTACTTAGATGAAAATGGAAATCTTTCCAACACACCGCCGGATCCCCTTAAAAAAGAAAAAATAAAATTAGAAGATATAGAAATCAGCCCTCGAAAAATGGAGGACCGGGCAAAGGACACAAATTTGCACAAGGGCACGGTTGATTCCTATAATGAATCAAAAGGATTCGGATTCATTAGAGACAGAGCAACGCAAATGGATATTTTTTTTCATGTTAAAGCGTTAACTGAACCGGTAAAAGTGAAGAACAAAGTGAGTTTTGAACTTGAAAAAACACCCAAAGGGTTAAGCGCTGTAAATGTAAAATTACTTCGCTAGCAATCCTTGAAAATGATAGTGTCCATTCTTTACCGGGAAGCCTCTTTAAATTAATCTGGCCGGGCATTTATTTAGACTACCTTTACCCAATCAGCAAAATTGCATATTATGATCAAAGTCCAGGGCATAGCAGTATTGAAGAACAATTTAAAGCGGGTGGAAGAAAAGTTCATTGTTTTTTTTAAGCAGGGTAAACCCAGGTGGCCACAGGAAGAACATGACTATCTGAGAAACCACCACGCCTATTTGGATAACCTTTCACCGCATAATATTACATTTGAAAAATTGAAACTTGAAGATTTGCCGGAAAACATTCTGGATGAAATCAGACTCGCTTTTGACGCATTTATGAAGGGAGAAGAATATAATTGATTGGTCCCCGAAAAGATCCGGAATCTTCATTCATATCCGCTTTTGATAATCGTCAAAACCATCTTAAACCGATTTTTGGCCTGCATGGTATAAACTGTATTTGCGGGAATGATGATGGCATCACCCTGGCCGACGAGGTGCGAGTTCTTATTGAACCGGATATCAGCCTTTCCCTCGATGATATGAATAAAACTGTCGAATGGAGAAAATGTGTCCGGTGCTTTCTCTGTACTGTCAACAGATACCACATCAATATGACCTGTGATTTTTTTTAGTATTGTTCTGGTGAGGATGGAGCCGGAATTGTATTCTGTAAATGCTGCAAGCCTGATCACTCTCGATTTTTCACCTTCATCTGTTGACATGTATATTCAGTTTTAGCCATCTGTTGAAATAAATAAACAGATATGATCGCCCTGCAAAGGTGATTGTCTTTACCTCGATATTGTTATATAACTTTAGCAAAAAGTTACATTATTCACACATTCAAAAAAAAGGGGAAGCTAGTCATCAGGACCTGTTGGTTTTTACAAACTCCTTTTCCAAACATATATCATTAACCAGATTTTTCAGTTCAATCAGAATTACCGGGCGATGCCCGGAAAAAGTTCCTTTTCAAAGAGTCATAGGCCGAAGCTGCGGGAGTGACCGAAGTGAATGCCCTTTGGAATAGTTAAATCGCGGGAAATTATATATCCTCCAAAGGCCTTCTGCGCTTGTTTTTTAATTTCTTGAAGAATGAAGGAGTCAACCCGGTTACTTTCTTGAACTGGTTCGAGAGGTGGGCCACACTACTGTAATTCAACTTATACGAAATTTCAGTCAGGCTCAATTCGTCATAAATCAGCAGCTCTTTTACGCGTTCTATCTTGTGGTCAATAATGAATCGTTCAATGGTAGTACCTTTTACTTCCGAAAAAAGATTGGCAAGGTAGGTATAATCGTAGTGCAATTTTTCACTGATATAATCTGAAAAATTGGTCTTCGGCAATTCATCTGAATAATGAACCATTTCCACAATCACAGCCTTGATCTTTTCAATCAGGATTTGTTTCTTGTCATCCATTAATTCAAGACCTGATTCCAGCAGGCTGGCCTTTAATTGTTCTTTTTGGTGGTCGCTAATATCATCCATTATTTCTACTTCACCCAGATCGACGGACAGATATGTAAGCCCGAGCTGTTTCAGTTTTTCCTTCACCAACAATTTACACCGCAGTGAAACCATATTTTTTAAATAAATCTTCATTTAACTGCTGAAATCTGTTGCTGTTTTAACAAACTTACTAATTTCCCGGTTTCCCCGGACGGGGTTGAGATCAGGTCATGATATGGCATTGTCGACCTTCCCCCCAAATCCGAATCAAGCTGAATGTCGGCTGATTTCGATTCAAAAGTGTGAATTATATAACTTCTTGCTGGGATAATGTAATAATTATATAAAGAAAAATCGGCACCTTTAGCAGTCTCTGCGGTCTTTTTTTTCATCATTTAATGTGCTGCATCCATTGTTTGCAATTTTATTTGATCACTTTTTATTAAGAATCTCTCTCGAATATGCGTAAACTCAAGATCGGGATCATCGACCTTGTCAGTAAGGGTCCGACTCATAGTTTGTGGGCTAGAGTCATGCACGCCAATATGGCCAGTATTATGCCCCAGGTAGCAGCCACCTGGTGTGAAGAGGAGGGGCATGAGGTCACAATGATTTGTTATACCGGTCTGGAAGACCTGAATAAAGAACTCCCGAAAAAGGTCGACCTGGTATTCATCAGTTCATTCTCGCAGGCTGCATTGCTGGCTTATGCAATAAGCAATTATTTCAGGAGCAAAGGTATTGTTACTGCATTAGGCGGCCCGCATGCCCGATGTTATCCTGATGATGCGATTAAATATTTTGACTATGTATTTGGTTTCACGAACAAATCCCTGTTCTGTGAAATCCTCGAAAATTGCGCACCCCAAAAACCTGAAGGTGTTTTTTTAAGTGCCGACCGCCAACCCATTAACCTGCCGGGCGTAAGAGAAAGATGGAAATTTATTGAGGAGACGCTTAGAAAGGCGCCTTTTTTGAAGATAGTCCCCATGATAGGAAGCATGGGTTGTCCATACACTTGTTCCTTCTGCATTGATTCAACTGTCAATTACCAGCCCCTTGATTTTGAAACGATGAAATTGGACCTGCAATTCCTGCTCACCAAATTCAGGCAACCCCTGATTGCCTGGCATGATCCGAATTTCGGTGTCCGCTTTGAAGACATGATGAAAGTGATTGAAGCAGCAGCTCCCCTGAAGAGTTTCCGGTTCATTGCGGAAAGCAGCCTGACCATTCTTACGGAAAATCATTTGAAGGTCATGAACAAAAACGGCTTCAATGCCATGTTGCCCGGTATCGAATCTTGGTATGAGCTGGGAAACAAATCCAAGACTTCTCATATTATGGGGCGGGAAAAACTGGAACGGATCTCCGAACATGTGAATATGATGTTCAGATATATCCCCTATGTACAAACGAATTTTGTACTGGGTCTCGACAGTGACGCAACCGACGAGCCTTTCGAACTAAGCAAGCGTTTTGTGGACAAATCCCCCGCTGCTTTCCCCGGTTATTCCCTGCTCACTTCATTCGGTGAAGCAGCTCCACTCAACCTGGAATACCAGCGGGAAAATCGGGTGCTTCCTTTTCCTTTTCATTTTCTCAACAACCACCTTGCCATGAATATGAAACCAAAAAATTATGGCTGGATTGAATTTTATGATAAGGTCATTGATCTAACTGCTTATACATTTTCCAAAAAAGCAATCTATCGCCGCTTTATGGCGACCCCTCATTTTACATCCAAATGGTTGAATTTTATGCGGGCCATCTCGTCAGAAGGTTATGGCAGATTGCGATTTTATCACGCCGTCCGAAAGAACCTGAAGCTTGATAAAACTTTCAGGAGTTTTTTCGAAGGGGAGAGCAGGCAGTTACCAGCGTTTTATGCACGCATCATTCAAAAAGACCTGGGCATATGGTGGCAATGGCTTCCTTCCGGTGCCATTATGCATGACCAAAATGCCTACCTCCATAAGAGCTTCGCGAAAGCCAAAACAGCCAGAAAGCTGGCGTGAT
>DATJWE010000072.1:0-18340 GCA_035501475.1 Puia sp.
TCATCCCCATTGTCACGCATATAGGCCATGATATTTCCATTCTTCTTTTGCACGAGCGCCGGCTGCACATTACCTCTTCCCACGATCGGCAAGCTGGGATACCACTCACTGCCATCATCATCCGAAATCGCGATCAAGGACATGCTGAAACCATCGGAATACAGAGGCAGCAATATCCTGCCATTGTTCAATATCAGCGGTTTTATTCTTGTCATCCAACCAATGCTTCGTTTCGCAGGATCCTTACTCGCTTCAATAATCATTTCATCATACTTTGGTGCAAAGGCTGCGGGGCCGCTTCTGTTTTCAACAAGCTGATTAAATTTAACAGCGGTTTCAATGGCAAAACTATCATTTGGGGTAAGCAGGATATTGTCCTGCCAATTCCAGGCCGGCGCTCCATCATCATTATAATTCACAGAAGTTCGGTACCTCAGTAACGAATATTCCCATTTGTGCCCCTGCACTGCAATCCAGACGAGGAATAATTTCTTCTGATTATTGAGGAAAAGAACCGGGTTGCAGTCGGGCAATCCATAACTATCAGCCATCAGGAAAGGATGGGACCATTCATTCGATCCTTTTTTCAACCGCGCTCCCATAATTTTTACATCATCAGCTTCTCTTTCACCGCTTCCCTGGTACCAGGCTGCCAGAATATCCCCATTGGGAAGACTCACGATGCTGCTCGCATGTGCATGTTGAGGCTGCAGGGGGAAGATGAGCGTTTCAAAAAAAGTCTGCGCTTTTTCTGCTGCAGGTTGTGCTAAAATTTCTTTGCAGGAAAGAAAAACGAATAATAACAGTGGCAGTGCAGATATTTTCATGTGGCAATCCTCTTACTGAGTTTGAAAAAATCCAAGCAAAAAGAGATTAGATATAATCAAATTACAACAAATTCGGGACTGCCTGAATTTCATAAAAAACCACAGCTTATCCTGGAACATCCTAGGCAAGTTGTGGTGAAAATTTTCAGATTGACCGTAAACCGGATTAACTCAATATCATCAATGATGAGATGCGGACTGAATTAAATTTGAAATATAATTTAACGTTATCGAGTTATTATCTTATTGAAATTGCATGGTTTTGGTATAGACCAATGCACCTTTGTGATTATATACCATAATCGTTGCATCTTGTCCGTTGAGATCTGATCCTAATAAAAGATCTGCATAAAATGAAACAGTCTGGTTGGATGTGAGCGGGCTCTCCCAAAAATAAGGACTTTTCGGGTTGTAAATTGATGTGTCGGCTCCACCTTTAAGCGTATAAGTAACCTGTTTCACCTTATCATTTGTTCCCAAACCGCCAATGGCATAACTTACCGCTCCGCTATCTGGAACGGAATAGGGCTGTATTGTGACAGTAACTTCTTTAGTCCCCTCCATATTAGATTTAGAGCCACATGAACTCATAAAAATGCAAAACATCAGATACAAATAAATTGGAAAAAGTTTCATACGAATAAATTAAAGTTTGAAGGAATTATTTTGAATCACTAACGGTCCGGGATGTCAGACGATCATCAAATCATCTTAAATAAAGATAGTGCCGGACTCACCCCGTTGTCAATCGGCAATTATGGTGATATGTAATGGAAGGCCAAATGATTTGAGGAAGCGAAAACAATATATTTAGACGAGTCTTTCACGGAGTGCCTTTGCAACTGCTTCACTCATGGAAGCTACATGCAGCTTCTCGTAAATATGGCGGATATGCGCGCGAACAGTATCGAAACTGATATTGCAGGTATCGGCAATCATTTTATAGCTCAGGCCTTTGCTCATGTATTGCAGAATATCTTTTTCGCGGGCAGTCAGATGATAATCGGAAGGATTTGTTTGGGCAATGGGCGAGAGAAATTTTTGGAACAGGTTCAATGCTTTTCTTGCAATGGAGGGTGACATAGGCGCTCCGCCCTTTTGGGCTTCAATAATGCTTTCCATCAAACGCGAGGGCGGTGTGTCTTTCAACAGGTATCCGGAAGCGCCTGCACATATCGCTGCAAAAATTTTATCATCATCCTCAAATACGGTTTGCATGATCACTTTCAGCCCCGGAAAATGTTGTCTTATTATTTTAACTGCTTCCACTCCGTTGATGCCGGGAATACCGATATCCATTAAAACAATATCCGGAGCCGAGGATTGAATATCATCAATGAGGTTGTTACAATCCGGATAAGCTCCGGCCAGTTCCAGGCCATGTGTTCCTCCTACGAGAAGGGAGATGGCTTCACGAACAGCTTTGCTGTCTTCGAATATGGCGACCCTGACTGCCAATTTTTCTAAATATTGAAAAGTAAGAAATATTCACCACAAGATTCAATAGGCATTTTGGGTGATGGGCATAACCAAATCCACCGTGGTGCCATGCCCCGGTTCACTGTAAATCTCCAGTATTCCGCCCATTTCTTCAGCCCGTTGTCGCATATTCTGCAATCCGTTTCCGGCCATTTTTATTGATGATGAAGAAATGCCCTGGCCATTGTCCTTTATTTTCGCATATATTTTAGCGTTAGCATTGTGCAAAGTTATTTTCAGCAGCGAGCAGTTGCTGTGCTTGGCGGCATTATTGATGGCTTCTTTTAAAATCAGGTAGATATTTTTTCGTTGTCTCATACTCAAAGAAATATCCTTTATTCCGGGATCAATTTCGAAAATGAATCCGATATTTCGGGAAGCTGTCAGGGCGCTGGCAAAATTCTGCACGCGATCTACTATCTTTTCGAATGAATCGTTGAGTGGATTGATGATCCAGACAATATCATTCATTTCTGCAATCATATCCCGGGAATATTGACCGATCCGGTCCAAAGTGCTTGATGTAAGTTCTGCGCTGTTCTCTCTGTTTTTCGCCACTTCACTCAGGAATGAAATACTTGTCAGTGTGGCGCCGATCTGATCATGCAGGTCCTTTGAAATATTTGAACGCAAGAGGTAGAGCCTTCGTACCTGGTTGATCCGGTAGCGAAAGAGGCTATAAATCGATAACACCAGTAATGCGATTATAGCAGTGATAAACCACCAGGTTTTCCAAAAGGGCGGCGAAATGTTAATCAAAACAGGATTCAAAAAATAAGCCCAGCGTCCGCTTTGGTCCCTGGCTTTGACACGGAAAGTATAATTACCGGGCGGGACATTGGTATACTTGGCCGAACCCTGGTCATTGTTGTAGTTCCAGTCAGGTTCAAATCCTGTTAACATATATGCATATTGAACATGCCCCTCAGGATTGGGTTTAAGCAGTGAATAGTCAAAAGAAAAAAAGTTTTGATCGTGGGATAGCCTGATAGGGTTCTTATTTACAGTATCGGAAAGCAAAATTTCTTTATCGAAAATTCTGAATGAGTTCAATAATAAAACAGAAGGATAGGACAGCAGGGGAAAGGAATCAGGAGTTATTTCGACAAGCCGGTTTCTGGCGAAAAAAAGAAAGCTGCCGTTTTTTCTGATGAGACAATTAGCGTGTAAATCATTGTCTGGTTGTTCAATATCCAGATCTGTATTGATAAAGGTTTGGGTCCTGGTATCCAGAATATCCAGCCCGTTATTGGTGCTAATCCAAATCCTCGAGCTGTCATCTTCAGTAATTGCATTGATATAGTTTCCACTTAACCCTTCATTTTGTGTGTAGTTAACATAAGAGCCGTTTTGTTTCAGGAATTTTACCAATCCGCTGCCATAAGTCCCTATCCACAGATCACCATTCCTGTCTTCGTAAATGCAGTTGATAATGTTCTGTATATTTCCGGCGCCCTGCGATCCGATTTTAAAGTGCTCGAACGTCCTCGCATGGTCTGACACTTTAGAATAACCGTTTCCCCCATTGTAACCAATCCAGAAATAAGATTTATCTGGCAATCCGGAAACGCAAAGCAGACTGTTACTGAAAATGCTTTGCCTGGGATCCGACCCCTTTTCCAGACGTCGCTCCAACTGTCCTGACATCGAAAATTGTAGCAATCCCTTATCCCATGTACCGACCCAGATATGATGGTCCTGTTCATGCAGGGATTGAATGGCCGAGCCAATCTGAATTTGATTAATCACCCTTTCTTTGTTTACATCGTATCTCACCAAATCATCCTGGCCTCCAATCCACAGTACGCTGTCTCCCTGCAAATAAAGGGAGCGGATAAAATTATCATGTTTGAAAACATCCCGTACTTTGATCAAGTGCATTGATTGAGGGCTGAAATGGTATAGTCCAACATTGGTTCCTATCCACAATTTTCTACCACTACCTTCTGCAAAGCAAATAATTTCCGGGGAAGGATTTTCTTCCCGTTTAGTTTGTGGATTGAGCAGATAATAGCAGATAGATGTGGACCTTGAATCATAAATGCTGATACCAAGCTGGGACCCCAACCAGTAATTGCCACTCCTGTCGATGAACAGCAAATTAGAAAGATTGCTCAAGGCCGACTGACTATGGTATTTATTGAGAAAACTGGTATCGATCCGGTTATCAGGGATCGAAACGATCATTGTCGGCGAAAGGTAATGACTAACCCATATCCTGTCATTATTGTCAACCGAGAGTCGATTAACATCTTGCAGCTTCCCTCGCGCAAAAGACTGTTCTGAATTTTCAGCGATTGAATAGCCGATCAGTGAATGATGGACCGGATCATAGTTCCAGATCTTGTGGTCGCTGCTCATGGCCATATCGGTATCGTCGACGGTATCACGAAGCACTCTTAAATTTTGAGGATTGTGGTCGCGGTAGTAGAACTTGCCGTTTTGCTGATCAAATAAAATGATTCCTGTCGCTCCCTTAAGCCACAAAACTTTTTTTATAGAATCGTAAATAGGATCGAACATAAACACCCTGGGTGGTGAATCGCTGTCCCTGTCATCATGCAAATATTGTTGCCATTTTTTTGTATAAATATTGTAGATCCAAAGACCGTATGAGGAAATATAAATGTTGCCTTTGTTGTCTTTTGCTATCCCTCTGATCCAATTGGCTTTTTCCCATGTAGTAGAAGAATTGCTCAGGAAATAGCGATCAAATTTCGCTTTCCTGGGATCGTAAACATTTACTCCCAGATGAGATCCGATCCAGATATTACCTAAATCGTCTTCCAGGAGACCACCGGTACAATCATCATTTGACAGGGAAGTTGAATCATTCCGGTTGGCACGGAAGATCCTGCAGGAAGATCCGTCAAACCGATTCAAGCCATCCTGGGTACCGATCCAGTAATAGCCTTTCCGATCCTGGATTACTCCCGTAACGCGATTTGATGACAATCCGTTCTTCGTAGTCAAATGATAAAATAGACCTCTCACCGGCTGGGCCATTTCTTTTAACCGGGGCAGGAGCAGGAGAAGCAGCAATCCAACATGGCTGGCTGCAGTTCTACAAATTGCACGCAATTGTGCCATCTGCTGAAATTGTTACTGAATTTACTTCATTTTTTGTCTTTTCTCAAAAAATGATCCTTCCGTATTCTGAGGATAGCGCAAATCCTGATATGGCTCAGTGTCCCTTATACCAAAATTAACGGTGATGAATAATCGAAATGAGTTTTATTTCTCCATGGGTCGGTGAAAAGTAAGCCCGTATCCGTCGGGATCTTTCAGGCTTACGGCCTTCCATCCATATCCTGTGATATACGGTTCTTTCACAGTTATACCCTTTGAGATAAGGTACCGGTATAATGCATCCGGGTCAGAGCAACCAAAATAAAATGCAGTATCCTTATGCCATTTTGTTCGGCTCGCATCAGGTTGAGGGGGACGATTCTCTCTTTCGTAGGCAGTATTCATCATGAACTGATGATCGTTCTGTTCCAAAAGCACCCAGTCCACATCGTCTCCTGTTCCGGAACTCATCATCAACTTAAATCCCAATAGGTCCCGGTAAAAATGCAAAGAAGTTGGCATGTCGAACACTTCGATATATGGAGCGATGCCCTCGATGACAGGAATGGAAACAACGGCAGAATGCATATTGCTGAGGGTTATCGTCGGTTTATTAAAAATAAAGTTAATGACTTTCTGTATCCTGAGCAGACTTGTGTAAGGAAATGAGCGAGACATAACCTGTTAACTTTCATAAGAAAAATTAGCAACTGTCTGTTGTCTTTTTAATTCAGCGTTGTTTCTTAAAAAAATGAACCAGTTCTTTGCGCCGGGGCATTTGCTGATAAAAACTATAGTCAGAAAAAATATTCGGGTTGACAAACATCTTGCAATATAATTTCCCCTGTGTTGAAACGATGGAGTCGGATGAAACATGCGCTCTTTCAACACTGACCACCAGAATCGAATCCTGGAACCATTTGGTTTCGGGTTTCCAAAAGTCATATTGATTATTACGATAACCCACTCCGTTATAGGAGGTAGCTTCCCCGTGCTGATAATAAATATATTTTGAAGCTTCCTGGTATGAGTTGATAAAATAAACCGGATAACCCCTTGCTTTTTCCCTGATAAGACTGGTCCAAACCGGATTATTATGCAATTCTTTATTGATGGCCACTTTATTGCCGACAAGATTCCATATCATCGCAGTTCGGATCGAAAAAATAATGATCAGTGAAAAAGGAAATAGCCGATACAATACTCTTTCCATCCCGGGCGCAGTTTCGAGATAATGCTGCAACAATAATATTGCAGGAATAATAGCAATCGCGGTCCAATTTACTTCCATTCGGCCCTTGAGTGTGGCAAGGAAGAAAAACCCTAATACGCCGATTACGATGGTTTTTAATGTGCGTATCCATATATCGCCGTTTGCTTTTTGTCT
This sequence comes from Puia sp., assembly GCA_035501475.1. Classification (GTDB taxonomy): domain Bacteria; phylum Bacteroidota; class Bacteroidia; order Chitinophagales; family Chitinophagaceae; genus Puia. The sequence continues at coordinate 6,763 of DATJWE010000072.1, forward strand.
GAACACTGCAAAAAAGAACATCCAGCCGATCAATGGACCAAAGAGAAATAATTGCCCTAAAATATAATCAGTAGTATTAGAGAAATGATAGGTTGTTGTTGAAAACCGTTCTCCAATATAAAATTGCAATGATGGATAGCCGTGCTCAACCTGCCAATAGATGTGCGGAGGTAACAAAATTGCACACAGTAAAGAAGCAATCCAAAATTTTTTATCGGTCAACAGCTTTATATTAGCTAACACACATAAAATAATAAATAACAAGCCCTGGTATTTGCTATATAATAACGCTGCCATACAAACGCCAAGTAATATGGTATTGAGCCAGGTTTCTTCTTTCAGATAGCGTTGGTAAACCCATAAATAGATGGCGGAAAAAAGCACGAGTGGAATATCGGGTACTGCCAGCATGCCTCCGAAATGAATCAGACCCAGGGAAAGTATGATGATAACTAACCTTATTGGGTTGTACGGTTTTTGCAATGTGTACATTATATATGCGCAGACGGTAATTGCCAGTACCGCAAAAAGTCTTACTCCTAATGGATTAGGGAACAAACTATACCCCGCATGTATCATCCACGCTACCATCGGCGGGTGATCATAATATCCCCAATCCAAATGTTGGGAATACATCCAGTAGTAGGATTCATCATCCAGTAATTCAGTATATCCGGCCTGTAATAAATTAAATAACAGGAGACCCGCAATGCCTATGGCAAAAACATATTGTTTTTTTAGTGCCATCTGTCTGTCAAAGTTTATCTGTATCAATACTAAATCTAAACCTTACCCAAACTGATTAAACTTCAACCTGGCAGGCGCTATTGAATGAGAAGAGGATACCCGAATGTTTTTAGTGATTGTCTGGTGAATTCCTAAATAGATTAACAACCCCCATCCATGCCCGCTTTTCTATCTGCAAAGTTATATGGGTTTTCAACATCCGTCACATATAGATTCCCGGATCTGAAAATTCAGGAAATGAACAGAATTATTGTGAAAAGGCCAGCGACCCGGCAAAATGAAAAGGATTTGGTTTATATTTATTAGATCAACCCCTTTTTATGAAAAATTTCAGTCATTTCCTGGGAGTTGTCCTTTTATTTATTCTTTCCTGCAACGCCCCTGATAAGGAAATACAACAGAAAGACAGTACATTAAAAGAGCCTTCGGATACTGCTGCCATCGGGAAAAATGCCGATAATGAAGTGAGATCCGAAGCTCCTGACGCCAAAACCAAAACGGATCAGGGGTATGGCTCGCCAAAGCACGACAATGGGAAGTTCCAGTCTCCAATTGATATATTGACATCTGATGTAAAAAATGATCGCGGTCATGCGGTTACTATCAAATTTCAAACTGCAGTGATTGCTGCAGAGAATCTCGGTCATACTATACAGTTAGATTTTAAAGACGGAAGCACCTGCTCAATGAATGGAAAGATTTATCAGGCTAAACAATTTCATTTTCATACGCCCTCTGAACACCTGATTGACGGCATGACCTTTCCACTTGAGATGCATATCGTTAGTATATTACAAGATTCAAATACGAAGACGAAGCCATCTTATCTTGTTATTGGAGTTCTTTTCAAAATGGGGAAAGAAAACAAATTCATCAGATCATTTTTCAATGCGGTACCCAACGAGGAGCACAAAAAAGACTCGATACCCCCCGGGGCTGTAAATTTTGATGACTTTTCCGTTCAGATCCTGAAAAATTCAAAAAATGCATTTTATCAATACAAGGGATCTTTAACGACTCCTCCTTTTACTGAAGCAGTGGATTGGATAGTACTGAAGCAAATATTGGAAGCCTCTCCCGATCAGGTCATGGCCATAGAAAAAATGCAAGGCAATAATGCCCGCCACGTCCAGGCTTTGTATGATAGAGAAGTATCCATTCATTAGAACCGAAACCATACAATAAGACTTTTTTTCGGAGGCGCATGCTTTCATTCACCCGGAAGAACTGTTTTTATGTTTTTCGTAAAACACCTTTTCATTTTCCTTTTGCTTCCTTCCTGTGCATTATCACAGCAGCAATATATTTTTCAGCACCTTACTGTTGAAGATGGATTGCTTTCGAATCCAAGGATGAATGTTTTTCAGGATGCTGAAGGATATTATTGGTTTAGTTCAGTCAATGGCCTTCAAAGGTTCGATGGAAAAGATTTTGTTACTTATAAATTCCCTTATCGGGGAACAAGAGGGCTGGAAGAAGACTGGATTGGCAGCCCCATTGAAGACAGTCAGAAAAATATCTGGGTCAGAACGGGCGAAGGAATATTTATTTATGATCGTCGTCAACGTGTATTGTCCAGATTGTACATGAGTGATGCGCCTGACAGCAATGTCAGTAATATCTGTAATGTCGTAAAGGACCGGGGCGGACAAATGTGGGTCATTACAAACAGAAATATTTTCAGGTATGATTACTCATCTCATCAGCCCCTTATTCAGGAAACACCCGGGGAAGATTACAGGCATGTGATTTATGATAAAAATAAAAACGGGTTCTGGATAATTCTTGAAAAATTTCCTCACGAAATAATTTATTTTGATTGCTCTGCCAGGCTATTCAGCCCGCCGTTAAAATATAATGTCGTCCTGTTGTTTGGTCACGATAATCCGATCTCCATATTCAAAATGGATACAAACAATAATATCTGGATTTCCGATTATCTCGGCGATTTGTGTAAATACAATCCGGTTTCGGAGGAAGTAATTCACTATTCAATATTGCATGACAGGAAAATAGGGAAGGTCAATTTGCCGAATGCTGCATTCCGCGATTGCTTTGATGACGGGGATGCCATCTGGTTTATTGCAGATAATTTTGAAGGACTTGTTCGATACGACAAAAAAAGCGCGTCCTTTTCTATCATTCAAAATGAAAATGGAAACGAATACGGATTGCACTATCAAAGTGAGGGGTATTCCCTCTTCCGTGATGGGGAAGGAAATATATGGGTGAATACAGACATGGGAATGAATATCTTCAATCCCAATTTACAGCAGTTCAAATATCTTAAGACAAAAGTAGATCCTTCAATCGCCCAATTCAGTACGGCTGTGACTTCCTTTTTTGAAAGCAGCCGGAATGAAATCTGGGTAAGCACCTGGGGCGCCGGGATCTTCAGGTACGACAGCAACTTAAATCTGCTCAGAAATTATATCCATATTAAAAATGATCCCTTTTCATTGGGAGAACCATTGAGCAGAACATGGACGTTTGGGGAAGATAGCTCGGGTAGAATTTGGGTCGGATGCCAGTACGGAATGCTTTCCGTTCTGGACTTAGCCACCGGGAAATTTGTAAACAGAAATATTCCCGAGTTTGAAAAAAGAACAATTGTTCATATTGTCAAGGACAGAGAAAATAATTTCTGGTTTGCTTTACATAGCGGGTTATTGGGAAAATGGGATGCGGCTTCCGGAAAAATATTTGTATATAAAAATTTATACACAGGTAACGAAAAGAATATTCATGCAATTGATGGATTATGTGCTGACAAAAACAATAATATCTGGGTTGCTGCAGGTAATGATGTACTTGATTGCTTCGGGCAGAAAGGGAATGCATTGTTTGAAACGGTACTTACGCAGAATCACGTCAGGCAATTGACCATGTTAAATGATTCGGTGGTTATCGGCGGATCGTTGGGTAAGGGTTTGTTCTTTTACAATGTCTACACAAAATCGACGAGGTTTTTTAATATAGGAAACGGTTTGTCGTCGAATAATGTCTTTGGCGCCTTGGTACATAATCCGAACGATATCTGGATTCTTACCAACAACGCTATTGAAAGATTAAATCCAGCCAATGGAAAGGTTTCAAAATATGGCGTTGATGATGGAGTGACAGATCATGTTTTTGAATCTGCCATGTATGAATTAAAGAATGGTACCATAATGGTTGCTGCGAATTCAGGTATTATCTATTTTAACCCTGATAGCATCAAAACTATTCCCCCGCCACCCGATGTAGTTATCACGGCCATGCGTATTGAACAGAAAGATGTTTCTGTAGATTCATTGCTTCAATACAACACCATTCACCTCGAACATAATCAAAACCTGATTAATATTGAATTTGCCTCTCTTTCATTTGCAGGCAGGAAGAGCAATGAATATTATTATGAATTGGAAGGAGCCGATCACAACTGGATTTCTGCCGGCAAGCAACGTTCCGTGACGTATGCTAACCTGGCTTCGGGTCATTACACCTTTAAGGTGAAATCCAAAAACCGCGATGGAGTTGAGTCTGATCATATCACCTCATTAAATATTGTTATTAGCCCTCCCTGGTGGAAAACATGGTGGGCTTATACATTATGGATCATCATTGCTGCCGGACTGGTATTTGCCGTATACGATTATCGCAAGCGTAATCGCAGGGAACTGGCAAAAGTCAGGCAGAAGATCGCCGGAGATTTGCATGATGACATCGGGTCAACCCTGAACAGTATTTCCGTGTACAGCGAAATTGCAGGCCGACAGTTGCAAAGCAATATGGAGAATGCTAAAGATATTTTGAATAAGATGGGGGTTGCTTCACGAAATATGATTGATAACATGAATGATATAGTCTGGGCAATCAACCCCAAGAATGACCAGTTCGAAAATATCCTTCACCGCATGCAATATTTTGCCGGCGAATTATTGTCAGGCAAAAATATTTTACTTCATTTCAGCGCTGATGAAAAAGTGAGAAACATAAAATTGTCGATGGCCAGGAGAAAAAACTTCTATCTTATTTTCAAAGAAGCAATCAATAATGCGTTTAAATACTCCAATGCCAAAACAGTTGCTGTTCGTATTTCATCAAACGCAAACCGTATGACAATGGTCATTGCCGATGATGGTTCAGGATTTGATACCCGAATACAAAGTGATGGAAACGGGCTCAATAATATGAAGGTTCGTGCAAATGAAATAGGGGCGCATATTACAGTCTCAAGCAGTCTGAACAAAGGGACTGAGGTCAATCTTCAAATGCCGGTTTGAATATGACTACATATCGATGTAGGCGCTTCTAAAATATTATGATGATTTTTGGGTATGGAAAAAAATATCAGCGTTGCGATTTTTGAAGACAATTATTTATTACGCGATAGTTATTACCAGCTGATCAATGGTACACCGGGGTTTACCTGCGTTGGTGCGTTTGATAATGCAGCCGACCTGGTTTTTAAAATCAAACATTCCCGGCCCCAGGTGGTATTGATGGATATTGATATGCCCGGAATCAATGGAATCGAAGCGGTGCTGATGATCAAGGAAAATTTTCCCGAAATTCTTATCATTATGCAAACGGTATTTGAAGATGATGATAAAATATTTCAGGCCATCCAGGCAGGGGCTAATGGGTATATTCTAAAAAAGACCCCTCCTGCAAAAATACTGGAAGCAGTAGTTGAAGTCTTTAACGGAGGAGCTCCCATGACGCCAAGTATTGCAGCCAAAACGTTGGCGCTTTTCCGCTTAGGGTTGAAACCACTTCCGGATAAATCAGAAGCCAGGCTCAACGAACGGCAAAAAGAAATCCTCGAATGCGTGGTGAACGGAATGAGTTATAAAATGATTGCTGACAAACTTTTTATCTCCATTGACACAGTGAGATATCATATAAAAAATATCTACGAAATTCTTCAGGTTCATTCCAGGTTTGAATTGCTGAACAAGCACAAGAAATAAATCCTTCTTCTTTTCTAAAAACTACATACCCAGGTAGTGCAAATCAATCTGCGAATACTGAGATTTGAGTAGGAAATATTTCAGGAAATGAATTCATTTTGAGTTTTCTTTCCGGCAAAATATTCCTATCATCCTAAACTTAAATCTCACTGATATGAAAAAGTTAATCATTCTTTCTATTGCAGTCACTTTGTTATCATTAGTTGTTAAAGCACAGAACATGCCAAAACAGAATCTTCTACTGATTCATACTATTTACCTGAGCTTGACACCGGAAAATATGAATGTAAACGTTGATTCCATTTTAAAAATTTACAAGCAATACATTTTTGATAAAAACCCATATTATCTCAATACCAAAATCGTGAAGCACTGGTATGGACACGACAGCAGGGAAGTGTTAATGATAAGCGAATTGAAAAGCTGGGGAGATATTGAAAAGGCAGATGCAAAAAGGACTGAGATTATCAATGAGCTTGACAAAATGCCGCAAATGCAAAAAGGAGGCATGATGTGGTTCTCGCTGATTTCTCCGGAACATCATTCTGATGAGATATACCAGGTGGTTGCAGAGTAAGCCAATCAGTTCAAGTCTCAAATCACTTAAATAAAAAGATCATGAAAAAGAATTTTAAGCTAACCATTTGGATATTATATGCATTGTTGTTTATCGTACTTGCTTTTACTCCGCCCAAACGCAGCCTGACCGGACAATGGGTTTCCTATTACGGAAATGGTAAAAAGATTAATTACGATTTCAGGACAAACGGAACTTTTAAGGTAATAATCCCTGATGAAACTTTTACTGTTGAGGGGAAATTCACACTGAAGAATAATGTACTTTCTTTTAATGACGGCACCTGTGGTTTGGATTACTGGGGAACATACAAAACGACTTTCATGGGAAATGATTCAATTTATTCAGTAGTCATCGAAGATTCCTGCATGTACAGAAAGTCTGCTGTCGACAAAGCGACTATTGTCAGAGTAAAGCAATAAAGCATTTATACAAAACGGGAACTGATTCTTAAGCCCTATGGTTCTCATGATTTACTGTGCCTATCCCATTTGCGGGATAGGCATAGTAATAGACTTAGATCATAAACATAAATGGAAAGACTGAAGAGCTAATAATACGGTTACAATTCTATGCTTAAGCTTTACAGAAATATCAGCTATTTGTTTGTAGGCATATTGGTATTGATTTTTTTTGGTTTTTATAAAACCTATTTTGGCCTTTTCCCTGCATTTCGTGGACTTCCTACGATGGCCCATTTTCATGCAACTGCTTTTCTGTCATGGTTTGCCCTGCTCATTGTTCAACCCATATTAATCAGGAAAAAGAAATTGAAAACCCACAGAATGCTGGGGAGGCTGTCTTATTTTCTGATCCTGTTGATCATAATCACAACGATCGGGATGACGCGGTATCAATATTATCAAAGTATAAAAACCGATACAAGAAAAGAAGCCCTCACAGGTTTATTGCAGGCCTACCTCGATTTAAGTTTTTTTGTTTCATATTATGTCGTTGCTATCATCAATATGAAAAGACTGTCCTGGCACCTGAGCTTCATTATCGCGGCCTCATTGGTTCTTCTCGGGCCCGGTTTGGGGAGACTGATTGCTCATTTATTCAGATCATTTTGGGCGACAGTGATCATTACGTTAGGCGCTATGTATCTGACCCTGATTACTTTGATGATTGTGGAGAAGAAGAGACTCCACAGGGGTATCCTGCGTAGCCCGTATTTACTGATATTTATCTTGTTCATCATCGAACATACTTTATTATTTACGATCGGCAATTCCGTATTATGGCAATGGATTGCAGATAAGATAGTAACGCATTTATTTTAAAAAATAATTTATAAGCATCACATATGAAAATCATACCAGCAAAACCGATTCAATATGCTCCGAAAAATATTTTTTTTTCAATACTTGCATTTCTTTGTCTATTCTCACAAAACCTTTTTGCACAGAAGCCTGCTACTTCTGTAAATGAAAAAACCTTGGCGCTTTTTGAAGCAATCAGATCGGGAAGCACAAATGAGTTACAGAAGCAGCTCGCCAGTGGCGCAGATCCAAATGATTCTTTGAATAGCTATTCTCCATTAATGGCTGCTATTCTGAATGGCACGGTTGAGCAGATGAAAATATTGATTGATCATGGCGCAAATGTAAACTATGCGACCAGCCAGGGCATTACTGCCCTCTGGCTCGCTGTTCCGGATTGGGATAAGACTAATCTACTCCTTGATCATGGCGCTGATGTCAACCACACCATCGATGGTTTTGGAATTCTTACAAAACTTGCAGGCATTCCTGGAACAACGAGATTTTTTCATTTATTCATTGAAAAAGGGGCTGACCTGAAAAAACAGTCTGCAGATAATTTTTTGTTTTACAGCGCAGCGGCATCCGGCGACACATCCTTAATCAGCTTCCTGCTCAGCAAAGGTTTCAATGTAAATGATACCACATTTTTTGGAGATTATCCAATTGATGCAACACTGGGGTATAAAAGCTTTGATGCTCTTAAAATGCTTGTCGATCATGGGGCTAACGTTAATGTGCAGCCTAAATCGTTTTTTTTAAAAGCCTTTAATGGTTTAAGCCCGCTTATGTATGCGGCATTGAATAATGACAAGCCGTCTTTTGATTATCTGTTGAAACATGGAGCTGATTCGAATCTGAAAAGCGAGATGGGATATACAGCTCTGATGTTATTGCAGGAATCAGAAACCGATGATCCGGAAATGACACTTGCCTTATTAAAACATGGGGCAAAAGTTTCTGATAAAGCTCAGGATGGCACTGATGCAATGTTTTATGCGCAGAGAAAAGGAGATACCCGGTCAGTAGAACTACTAAAAAAAGCCGACAATAAATAATTATTTCTCTAATAAATCTTGTATGAAAAATAAAATTCTATTTGTAACCATCGTTCTTTCAGGTTGCGTTTTATTATTAAGCGCTTTCACAGGATGGATGAAGAAATATCCAGCCATCAGCAATACAGAAATAGAGCGTTCTTCAACCAAAGCGTTTTCAATCCTGCAAAAAAGCGGGGATTTATTCATACTAAGGAGTAAAATAGGATGCGCCTCCTGCCATCACAACACATTAACCTCAATGGTTGCTGAAATTGCCAGACAAAAAGGCATTTCGGTGATAGATTCATTTACGGTGCGGAGAGTAAAAGCAATGGAATTGGTAATAAGCAAAGAAAATCCCAACCTTGTTGACCAATTCCTCAGTGCAAATTTCATATTACCCTACACATTGCTGGGATTGGCTTCGGAAAAATATCTGCCTAATATATATACAGATATTTCTGTCGATTACATGATCAGCCAGCAAAAGCCTGATGGCAGCTTCCTTGCAGAATCCGGCAGAGTACCCCTGGAAACCGGCAGTATACATCTAACGGCAATGGCTATTCGGGCTATTCAGCTATACGCTTCACAGGCAAAGAAGAAGCATGTCGATGAGTTGGTCACCAGAACCCGGCAATTTTTAGAACATGCCAATCCTGAACTTCACCAGGAAATTGTTTTTCAATTGCTGGGTATGCAATGGTGTGGAAGCAGCGATGAAGTGAAAAGGAAAACTGCCGAAAAACTAGAAGCCATCCAAAATGCTGACGGAGGCTGGTCGCAGTTACCATCTTTGAAAAGCGATGCCTATGCCACCGGACAAACATTGTATGCCTTATATGAAAGCAGGATGATTAAACCGGAAGATGAGATATATCAAAAAGGACTTAATTATTTATTAAAAACACAGGATCCAAGCGGTGCCTGGATATTGTCAACAAGGTCCTATCCGATACAGCCATTTATCAATAGCGATTTTCCGCCTTATGACGAAAACCAATTCATTTCCGCAACCGCCACTAATTGGGCAACAATGGTTTTGATGATTGCATTGCCGGATAAAATTAATTAGTTTGGTTGAGATAGAAATCTTTAATGAGATTATGATATTATGAATTGCATCTTGTTGTGAAAAACTTTCGATAAATTTACTTTATCCAAAAACATAAATTTATAAATATGTTTGATGACATTTTAAAAGCGGTAAAGGAGCATTTTGCAGATAATCCCCAGATAGCCGCTGCTATCCCCGCTGACCAACACGATGCTGTGCACAATGAAATTGCTACCCATATTGCAAACAATATGCCTGCGCAGGGAGCTGAGCCGGCCTCGTCTTCAGGAGGCATAAGCAGCATATTGGGGAAATTGGAAAGTGAAATTTCCTCAAATAATCCGATAGTAAATGCCATCGGAGGCGGTTTAGTGGGCAGCCTGGCCAGCAAATTCGGCCTGGGCTCTGCCGCGACCGGTGCAATTGCAGCATCTCTTCCTGCCTTATTGCAGAAATTGGTTCCAAAGCCTGCAGCCCCCACGGCATAGTTACAATTTTAGAGATTGATTATAAATGAAGCAAGCCTTTTATTTGCCACAAGGCTTGCTTCATTGAAGAATCTGGATCGCAATTTTGCTGAGACCAACGCTCGGTATGAGTATGCTCATATCGAATTCCTGATCTACTGATAAGTATATGTAATTTTCTCAGTCCCTAAGTCACCTGAATATGCCGGTGTTTCTGTAACAGTTACAGTTGAACTGGCCGGCTGATTCGCCGAATTATACATAGTAGCGTAATTGCTGACATCTGTTTGATTGGGTATGCCCGAATGGGTTTCTGTCACCTGTGTAATATCATTTTTGACACCTATAGGTACTCCCAGCGCAACAAAAAGTGGTGAGGCGCTCAATTTAGTATTGTACTGATACGCCGTGGTCACTGTTTCCTCTGCAATGCCGGCAACATACAGCACGTTTACTGTTTGAGTGAGACTGCCATTGTTAAACGTAAAGTTTTCGTTTGAAAGAAGCGTATATCCTGAAGCGCCCTGCTCCTTCTGATAGATGACATAAGTAGCGAGGTTGCCACTGGCATCGTAGGTAAAAACTGCACTGTCATTGCCCGTTATGGTAGTAACAGGAAGAATTGGCTTGCCGGTAGTATTTGTTGTCTGAACATATCCGGTAACTTTTCCGCCGCTAGAAGTAAATGTAGTATTGATTTGAGTGGTTGCGTCATAATTCAGCCCATTACCAACTGCACTTTGTGTAAAAGTTCCGGTAACTGTGGAAATCAGATTTCCTGAATAAGTAAAGTTGTAAGTGAGATTACTGGTAAAAGTAATATTGGAATCCACAGACGTAGTGGATTGCTGGGTTTCTATCAGGTTATCATTTGCATCGTATTGATAAGTAAAAACAATACTGTCGTCTTCCACATTCATGTGGTTCCAGCCAACGATCACTTCTTTTGTTAGCAATGCGGCTCCACCTCCGTTGTTGTTTGTACTGCCTGATGAGGAGCTGCCGCTGGGTGTTCCTGATTTTGTGCAGGCTGCAACGAAAGCCATTGTGGAGATTAGTGTAAACCATTTGGTGATGACGCGGGGGGAGATCAAAACGGAAGCGATTGATTGAATCTGTTTCATGGTAAAGTTTTTTTTGTTGAAAGGATAAAATTCAAATACTCATCATCAAAACATAAAATTGGATTAGGAATGGAAATCTCTAAAGCAGAAATAGATAAACAACAAATTAAATAGATGAATAAAAGAAATGACCTGATTATGGACACACGGCAAACAATTTCTCATTTACAGATAACCATCCTGTATACGGTAATAATTATTATCGCATCAAATCCGTAGCAGCCGACGGAACAGTCATTTACTCCAATATTATAGACATTAATGTGGCTTCACAGGATCAGCAATTCAAATTAGTTCAAAATTATTCTGGAACAGGCATATCGTTAGTCTGCAATGTCAACCAGGATTA
>DATJWE010000073.1:0-3855 GCA_035501475.1 Puia sp.
AGGTCATCCTTATTGCCCGTAACTTTTTCCGGATCGAATGCATGGCCGAAAACAAAAAGCGTGTCGTTTGAGAAAGTGTTAATCGCCTTATCCAGAACGGTAATCCAGTTTTTGGTTGAAGCGCCTGCACTCCGGTCAATGAATGCCCAGCGGCGGTTAAATATCAGGTCCCCCATATGAGCAATATTGGCGTGTTCGAAATGGATAATGCTGTCGCCGTTCGTATGTGCGGGACCGAAATAGTAAGTCCGGATATGTTCTTTGCCGATTTTATAGGTCCAGGAATCGCCATAAGTGATATTTGGATATAATTGCTTATCCTCTGTTTTTTGAGCAACAGCTACATTCTTCTGGTTCGCTAATGAATTAGTGTGTGCTGCCACATCTTTGACAATTCCTTTGAATGAGATATTTCCTGCCGTATGATCACCATGATGATGAGTGTTGATGAGAAGTTCGAAAGGTTTATCGCTCTGCTTTTTCAATTCAGTGATCAGGTGTTGTGATTGCTCAGGAAATTCTGCGTCGACCACAACAATGCCCTTTTTTGACAGCAAATAGGCGATAGTGCCCCCTTTTTCAGTAAAGATGCCGATATCATTCCGCAGCATTTTCATTTTCCATGGATTATCCTGATGAAAAAAAGCCAGTGTTTTTTGATTGAAAAGTGATATTGCGCCAAGCGTTAAAGAACTGTTGCGAAGAAAGGTTCTGCGTTGCATAACTAAATTTGTTTCTTAAAATTAAGACATTCTGATTGTCTGCAACTGTTCCTGAGATTATCGAATGAATATTTTTACCGCATGCAGTAAGATCAATCCAAACGTTAATATTCCATCTTCCTGAGTGATGGCGCTTTGAACCAGGTAAAAATAACGACCAGCCAGGTCATGCATCCGCCGAAAACCACCGAAGGGATCACTCCCATAAGTTTCGCTGCCAGGCCGCTTTCGAACTGCCCGAGCTCGTTACTGGAATTGATAAACATGGAATTTACGCTCATTACCCTGCCACGCATATGGTCAGGTGTTTTCAATTGCATGATAGTTCCCCTCGTAACCACGCTGATTCCATCCAGCATGCCGCTTACCATCAATGCAGCAAAGGAGAGCAGGTATAATTTGGACAGCCCGAAAATAATAATGCAGGTTCCAAAACCTGCCACCGCAAACAAAAGTTTTTTCCCTTGTTTTCTGCGTATAGGGAAGAAGGTTAGTGAGATTACAATACAAATGGATCCAATATCTGAAGCGCCATTCAGGAATCCAAATCCCTGCGGGCCTACTTTCAGAATATCCCTGGCATAGACGGGAACCATGGCCACTGCACCCCCAAACAACACTGCAAATAAGTCAAGTGAAATCGCGCCGAGTAATTCTTTGGTCTTGTACACAAAATGAATTCCTTCGCGAACACTTTCCCAGGTCTTTTTTTCTCCCCGTTCATTTAAAGGAGGTTTTGGTTTGATCCGGAACAAAATCAGCAGGGCAGCCAAAATCAACCCAGCTATAACTGTCAAAGTTCCTGTGTTGCCAAAGAGAGCAATTAAAAACCCACCTGTGGCATGTCCGCTGACCGACGCGGATAACCAGGCTCCCTGGTTCCATGTCGTTGCATTCTGCAATCCTTTTTTAGGCACAATATGGGCAAGCAATACGTTGAATACGGGACCTGTGAAAGCTCTTATTACACCAGTTCCAAATATGACCGTGTAAATACATATCGCAATGATATGGTTATTGAGATGTTTTGCTGTAAATGCAGTGGAAAGAAAAAGCAAAGTAACCGAAGCCGCAAGATATAGAGAGACTCCGCGTAATAACAATTTTCTTTTTTCACTGAGATCAATCACATGACCGGCATATAATGCCAACGATACTGCGGGAATAAATTCTGATAAGCCAACAACGCCGATGGCAAAAGGAGCATTGGTTAAATTATAGATCCACCAGCCCACGAGTGTACTCATCATCCTCAATCCCATGATAAAAAGAAAACGCCCGGTCATTAAGCTCCTGAACTCCGACACGCGAAGAGCCGCATACGGATCATTCTTGATTTGTTCATCTTCCATTTACATTTCGCGGTTGTTTAATTTCTCCCTTAGGCTAAAACGTCCGACCCATTTTCCTCTCACTATAACCATCCATTCTATCCAATATATCTTCCTTGTTATAAATCAAAGTCCGCCTAGGGTAACGCAATATAATGTTGTCCGGCTTCATAATCTTTTTCCAGGGCTTCCAGGATCACGCGGAGTTGGTTTTCGTTACCCAGAAAATCAGCATTTCCTGCATCGATAAAAAGTGTTTTGATATTGTGCTGGCGGATATAATTTGTATAGGTTTCCTGGATATTAAACAGGTATTGATCCGGAATGGCCTGTTCGTAATGTCTGTTTCTTTTTTTTATATTCTGCTGAAGTTTGTTTACAGGCGCATGCAGGTAAATCAACAGGTCTGGCTGAATCAACTGTTGTTGAATGATGTCAAATAATTTCTGATAGAGGCGAAATTCTTCCTCTGGCAGATTTACTTTAGCAAATAGAAGACATTTGGTAAACAAGTAATCTGAAACCGTGATATGCTGAAACAGGTCTTTAGTGTGAATGAGTTCCTTTAATTGCTTATATCGTTCAGCCATGAAAAATAATTCCAGGGGGAACGCATATTGCTGGGGGTTTTCATAAAATTTAGGAAGAAAAGGATTATCCGCAAACTCTTCGAGGATCAGTCTTGCATTATACCGTTTAGCTAACAGATGTGCCAATGTTGTTTTGCCAGCTCCGATGTTTCCTTCAATGGTGATGAAATGATAATTCATATTTCAAGTAACAGAGAACAGAATCAACAAAGAATGCTCTCCTGATGTTTATCCATGAAGCTATCTTCAGGTTCATCTGACAATTTCAATCATTAGATTTATCAGCAAGATAATTACAGAAAAAAATTTGTTGACCCGGCCTTTCGATGTAGCGGCCGGGCTCATCAATATTATGCCAAAGAAACAGCAAAGCAAAAATTATCCGGTTATTTTTTTTACTTCCAGTGTGTCTGGACATTCTTTTAATAATTCGTGAATGTTTTTATGGAGAACAGGATGCATCAATAACGGTGCAATTTCATTCAGGGGTTCCAGTACAAACCTCCTGTACTGAATTTCAGGATGGGGGATGGCCAATCCCGGCAAATCCAATATCTCATCATTAAAGAACAACATATCGATATCAATAATCCTGGGTCCGTATTTTTCCTTCCTTATCCTTCCCATTTTCCTTTCAATCTCCAACAAAGAAGACATCAGCGTAACTGCATCAACAGAAGTTTGAACTTGCAGCGCCTGGTTCAGAAAGGCCGGCTGATCTTTTTTTCCCCACGGAGCTGTTTCGTATATGGAAGATTGCTGAATAATTTCGCCACAAAATAATTCTATATTTGCAAGAGCTTGCTTAATATTGAAAAGCCTGTTTCCCTCGTTACCGCCGGTCAGCAAATAAGCATTATTCATGGATTCATTATTTTCAGCGGTCCAAATATCTTTATTTTTAAAATCAGTTAAACAATAAGCTCATGCCCAGTTTTCTAAAATTTTTTCTTGCCTCGTTACTGGCACTGGTTGTGTTTGTTCTTATCGTCATATTTTTTCTTGCCGGATGGCTTGGCGGTATCGGATCAACGCAGGTGGTTACAGGCAGCAAGGCAATTGTGGTGCTTGACCTGAATCAATCATATAATGAACGTGTACAGGAAAATCCATTGAACGGTTTTGTAGATGATCAATATGATATACCCGGGATATATGATCTTATCCGACTTATCAGGTATGCTAAAACCGATAGTTCAGTAAAAGGAATCT
>DATJWE010000074.1:0-11549 GCA_035501475.1 Puia sp.
CGCCCATCTTTAAGCGCCGGAGCTATAATTATAAAGTGATGCCACTTCATAATGTTACGGAGTATTAATTCCCGTTTCCGGGAGCTATCCTCCACTTAAAGGAAGGTTGCGTACGTGTTCCGCACCCGTTTGCCGGTCGCCAGCGATTGTATTGCTACAACCCTGCTGCCCCACGACTTGCATGTATTAAGCCTGCCGCTAGCGTTCATCCTGAGCCAGGATCAAACTCTCCATTGTAAATGAGTTTTGATACTGACTTTAATCTCTTTTGGAAATTAACGTCTTTATCGAATGTATTTCGCTAACATAACCTTATTTCCTGTCCCGATATAAAATCGGAATTAAGAATGCTGTTGCTTCCAAACTTTCAAAGATCTTCCGGCACTATTGGCCGCCCAATTTATTTTGGGAGTGCAAAGGTAAGTGCCTTAAATTATTCAACAAATTTATTTCTGAAATTAACCGAAGTTTTTTTGACCTCTGCCTGCTTTTTAGCACAATTCATTTTTTTCAGGCGGACGGCAAAGATACAACGATATTATCGTTTATCAAACTTTTTAATTTGTTTTTATTCACATCTGCCTCACATCCATCTATCTAAATAAAGAGCTTTTTTGCGGGCGCAAATATAATCCCGCAAAATTGCTTTCCAAATTATTTCACCAGCCTGTGGAAAATGGATTTGTTAAATGTCGTGCATAACCATTCAGGCCTTTCCTAAAAACTTTTGAAGGCGGTGTTAGCTATTTATCGGAACAAGTGCCCCTTCCGGATAATTTACGGCACTCAGAAATAAGCCATGCGCAGGAACAGAAAAATCAGCTTGCATACAATCCCTGCTCTCAATAATAGATCGAAATTCATCCAAATTTATTTTCCCCCGTCCAACCTGCAACATCGTTCCCACCAGTCCCCTGACCATACCCCGAAGAAACCGGTTTGCTTTTACCTCATATACATTGCAATCTTCTGACCGAGTCCAGACACTTTTAGTAATCGTACATAAAAAAGTTTTCGTTTGCGTATTACGTTTAGAGAAGGTGGTGAAATCTGAATATTCTTCGACTAACGCTGCAGCTGATTGAAGCGCGTCCATATCCAGTGTATACGGAAAATAATAAGCCCGCTCGCGCAAAAATGGATCCTTTGTCCGATAAATATAATACTGATACTCCCTGCCGATGGCATCGAAGCGGCAATGATAATCCGAATCAACATGATAAAACCGCCTGACCACAATGTCTTCCGGAAGAATGGCATTGATATGATATAAAGCTGCAGGATCGATGGGACCAAGAAAATCAAAATGAAAAAAATTCTGCAGTGCATGGACCCCCGTATCTGTTCTCGATGAGCCCGTCATGTCAACCCGCTGCCGAAAATATACAGCAAACGCTTTTTCTACTTCTTCCTGAACAGAATTGGCATTATCCTGAATCTGAAATCCGCTGTACCGCGTGCCTTTGTAAGCCACTTCGAGGAAATATCTTGGCATAAGCAAATATAGCAGACAATATGCCGAAATTATCCCAAATAACGATGGCTATAAGAAGTTTTCCATGAATCGCCTGGTATACTCATCTTGAGTAAGAAGTCCTGCCAGCTGCCCGAAATTATCTCTGTCTGAAACGAAGGGATAGGCAGTTTCAAAAAATTCATATTTATTTCTATCTCCCGGAAATAATTCACTCAGCATCTTAATTTGTTTAACCGACAGGCATTTTGTCTTAAGAAATTTCTTTGCTGCAGCAATCCGGGTTTTTTCTGTACTGTCAACTAATATGTTCACTCGCAAAACATCCACATCATAATCCGAAGCCTGGTTTTTACATTCAGAAAATGCTACAGCATTTTTTTTCTTTTTATCACCGGAAATACTTTTTCCAACTGCTGAATCCACTGCAATTTTTGTCTGTTGCGCTGCGATCTTTGACGTATCGATTTTGGACGCGGTTTTCGTCGAATCTTTTGCAAATGGAATAAATATAGTCACCGTATCTTCCGATCCTTCCTGAACTGCATCTACATAAGTGATCCGGAGAGAATTCTTAAAAGCCTTCTGATTTATCTTCTTCGTAAACGGGTAACTGACTTTGGGTTTTGTGACTTTCAGGGTTTGCGCTAATGCGGTTGCCTTAACCCCAGCAGAATCAGGAACATTTTTATTTTTAATCTCCACGATCAGTGGCTGATCAATTTTCTGCAGCGAATCTTTTTTTACCGAATCTGCCGAAGGCATATCTTCAACGAAAGCATTATACATGACTGACGTATCATTTACAACAGAAGACATCAACAGGGAAAAAGCATCATTTCGCTTTGTTCCCCTTTCTGCAATCGACTGAACAGCTCCGTTATCCATTTGCGGTATTTTCAATTCCTTCGTTTGCCAGTTATACAATGCCCAGCCCTTTTCACCCATATATTTCAACTGGAAACCCTGGTCTCTTTTATTGATCCGGATAATAAACTTATAATCGCGAGATGCATTTTGGGGGAAATTGATCATCATCGTGTAGGTACTATCCTTCAGATGAGGAATGGATAAATGTCCGATACCGGAAGAATTATAGATTGTATCGCCAATTCGCAGATGAAATGGCTGATCATTATCGGCATCTATCAAAACAATGTAGCCTTGTTGCTGTGCATAGGTTTTGATTGTAAGAAGTAAGAAAATAAATGCAAAAAAGATTTTTGTCATTTTTGATAGGTCACGATCTTCCAACAAACCTACACGAAATCGTAAAATTGGCAATGTATCAAATGGGTTTTAATAGATTAGAAACGCGAAAACATGCTATATATGATTGACGCTTGCCGGATAATCTTCAGAATACCCCTTTTATATAAATTTTAAGATTCTTGCACGGTCCAAACTTTACCTTTGCAACCCATAAACAAATCAAAGCATGAAGAGAATAATGTATTTACTGGCATTAGCCTTTCCGTACACAGTATTACAAGCGCAGGACGCACCCTTCAATAAAGATGAATCCTGGAAAAAGATTTACAGAGCAGCAGCCACAAAGATCAATGACCTCGTTGATACTAGACTGGAGGTAAAATTTGATTACGAGAAAACATATATGTATGGGAAAGCATGGATCACACTGAAACCCCATTTTTATCCCACCGATTCTCTTTCGCTCGATGCGAAGGGCATGGATATTCATAAACTGGCTCTTGTTAAAGGAAAGAGTACTATTCCGCTCAAATATGACTATGATGGAATGATACTTAGAATCCGTCTCGACAAGATTTATCAAAACAAGGATAAATACACTGTTTATATTGATTATACTTCCAAACCCAATGAACTGAAAGAGCATGGAAGTGCGGCGATTACGGATGCCAAAGGCTTATATTTTATTAACCCACTCGGTGAGGAAAAAAATAAACCCGTTGAGATCTGGACCCAGGGAGAAACTGAATCTAATTCGGTATGGTGCCCCACTATTGATAAGCCCAATCAGAAATCGACCGAACAGATTGCTATGACCGTGCCCGCGAAATATGTGACCTTATCCAATGGCAAGCTGATTTCCCAAAAGAAAAATGCAGATGGCACACGTACTGATACCTGGAAAATGGACTTACCCAATGCTCCTTATTTATTTTTTATGGGAATAGGTGACTACGCTGTTATTAAAGATTCTTATAAAGGAAAAGAAGTCAGTTATTATGTAGAAAAAGAATATGCTCCTGTCGCCAGGAGAATTTTCGGTCATACTCCGGAAATGATTGCTTTTTATTCCCGCGTTCTCGGGATTGATTTCCCCTGGAATAAATATGCGCAGATGACTGCCCGCGATTATGTGAGCGGAGCGATGGAAAATACAACAGCCACTCTTCATTCGGACATCCTGCAACAGGATGCCCGTCAGCTGGCAGATGGGAACGCCTATGAAAATTATATTGCACACGAACTGTTTCACCAATGGTTCGGCGACCTGGTCACAACCGAAAGTTGGAGCAACCTAACCGTAAATGAGTCCTTCGCCAATTTCAGTGAAACGCTGTGGAACGAATACAAATATGGAAAAGATGCCGCCGGCGCTACAAATTTTGATGATACCAAAAAATACCTCGAAGATGAAAATAACGCTTCCAAAGACCTTGTGAGGTTTTATTATGCTGACAGGGAAGATATGTTTGATGCGGTTACCTATTCCAAAGGCGGACGCATCCTGAATATGCTGAGAAATTATGTCGGCGACAGCGCTTTCTTCAAATCATTGAATCTTTATCTGACCACGAACAAATTCAAATCAGCAGAAGCACAGAATCTTCGCCTGGCTTTTGAAGATGTGACTGGCCAGGATCTCAACTGGTATTGGAATCAATGGTATTACGGTAACGGGCATCCGAAACTGACTATTGATTATGTTTATGATGAAGCGGCCAAAAAAGTAAATGTCATTATCAATCAAACACAGGTGGATGATTCTTCAACCGATACAAAAAATGTATTTCGCCTGCCGTTAGCTATCGACATTTATCACGGAGCAAATAAAGAAAGGCATAAAATCTGGGTGAATGATAAAACAGATACTTTCAGTTTTGCTTACACCAGCCGGCCCGACCTGGTTAATGTGGACGGTGACAAAATCACTCTCTGTGAAAAAGCAGATCACAAGACCCTGGATAATTTCATTCATCAATATAAATATGCCGGTCTCTACCTGGATCGCCGGGAGGCCATAGAGTATTGTGCTTCCCAGCAGGATAATCCCAAAGCGGTGGATTTGTTGAAAACAGCCATGAAAGACCCTTATTATGAGCTGAGAGAATTCACCATGAACTCCCTGGATCTTGAGAAGCAAAATGTAAAAGATGCTTTTGAACCGATTCTCGCAGACCTGGCTAAACATGATGCAGCCCGTACAACAAGAGCAAAAGCTATAGAGCTACTTGGCAAATACCATAAGGATGGTTACAAATCGCTTTTTCTGCAGGCGGTGAACGACTCTTCCTATTCTGTTTCAGGCAGTGCATTAACAGCACTGGCTGAAATCGATCCGGAGCAGGCAGTCACGCTGGCGCAGAAATTTGCTAAACAACCAGCCAAAGGAAAATTATTGTCAGCCATCATTGAACTGTCCATCAGGTCAGGTGATCTGAGCAATTTCGATTTGCTGGCCGAGGAATTTGACAATCTGCCTATGTCACAAAGTAAAATTGATGACCTGCCCTATTTTGCGGGAATGGTGTTCAGAATTCAAAATACAGATCAATTCAAAAAAGGAATAGATGCGATCGTAAAACTTCGGGAATCCATTCCCTCCGAACAAAAAGAAGAATTAGGCAAACTGATCAATGAAAAAATTTTGAAACCAATAGCTGATAATAAGAGGACCCAGGGATTAAAGGAGCAGGCAGATTATATTAAAACAAAACTTCCGCAATAAATTAAACCTTCCGGGGTTCTCAGGAATCCCGGAAGGTTTATATAATTTTCAAAGAAATTTCTACCAGCTTCCACCGGCTCCGCCACCACCTCCGCCGCCACCACCAAATCCTCCGAAACCTCCACCACCACCTCCTCCGCCAAATCCTCCAAAGCCACCGCCTCCAAAACCTCCTCCGCCTCTGTTAGTCATCATTGAAGCAATTATCCAGGGAAGAAAACCCGTCCTGTTTACCATTCCGCCTCTTCCACCACCACCCCTGCTTATTAAAATTAAAATGATAATGATGAAAATGATGATACCTAAAATGCCACCTCCTGAAATTCCATGGCCTCTTCTCTGATTATATCCTTCAGGAGCTTTGTATTGGCCGCGCACTGCCTTTATGATATCATCCACCGCAAGATCGAACCCGTGATAAAAACCGCCCTCCCTGAAATTAGGAACAATTTCATTCTCGATAATTTCTTTGGCCGTGATATCCGGAACTGACGCTTCCATGCCATAGCCGGTTGCAATAAATACCTTGTGATCCTGAATAGCTGCCAGGATAACGATCCCGTTATTCGTTTTTTTATTTCCAACTCCCCAATCCCTCAATATTTTTAATGCATAATCGTCGATGGAGTAATCGCCCGTTGAGTTCACAGTAACAATAGCTATCTGAACAGATGTGCTGTCGTCGTATGCCACCAGTTTCTGTTCCAGTGAATTGACCTGGTCGGCCGTCAGTACATGTGCTAAATCATTTACCAGTCGCGGCGGATTCGGCGCAGGAGGGATATTTTGCCCTTGCGAAACAAGAAAGAAAAAAAATAAGGGTAATAGTAAAATCTTCTTCATTCAATAATCGCCTGTTTTACCTTCCAAATACAATATCATCCGGTAGTTCATTTTTATCTGTATCCTTGTCGTAAGGAAAATGAAAACGCAGAGCCTCTCCAATTTCACCGACAATTCTGATTATGCTTTCTGCATAATTTTCCTTTCTTACATGTGAAATCATTTTATGTATTTTTTCATTCCAATATGTATTTCCCACTTTTTCGTGAATTCCTTTGTCTCCGTATAATGCAAGTTGCCTGTCCTTTATTGCCAGGTATATCAACACAGCATTACGCTGTGCCGTTTCATTCATTTTCAGACCCCAAAATACTTCCGTTGCTCTGTCAAGCGGATCAACAAAGCGGCACCGGCTTTCCACATATACTCTTATTTCACCGCTGGTTTTCATTTCCGCACGGCGAATAGCTTCCACCATCCGGCTTTTTTCATCGGCAGTAAAAAAATCTTTCTTTGAAAAAAAAGGAACTCTCAATAGATCTGGTTTGACGATTTGATTAAAATTTTACTTCGGGTGCATTGTTAGTTCCGGCATCGCTGGCAAAGCCTTCTTTTGGTTTAAAACCAAATATTGAAGCCACCGTGTTGGATGGAGAACCTCTTACCAGTTTATTATATTCTGCAACTGACTGATTGAAATCAGCTCTCGCCACTTTTATCCTTCGCTCGGTACCTTCCAATTGACTTTGCAGATATAAAAAACTTTTTGTCGTTTTTAAGTCGGGATATTTTTCAATGATCCCGATGAGACGGTTCACACTGTTTACCATTTCAGATTGCGCTTGTTCCTGCCTGTTATAGTTATCCGCGTTTACTTCTGCTGTGTTGGTTGCTGTCTGCAATGCATTGGCCCTTGCAGTGGCTACCTGCTCCAGCGTTTGCTTTTCGTAATCTGATGAACCTTTGACCACAGCCACAAGGCCCGGTGTTAAATCTGCCCTTCGCTGGTAAGTATTTTGCAGATCACCCCATTTCAATTTCACATCTTCCTCTTTTTTTACCAGTCGGTTATAGGTAAAGCCAATATAAATCAGGATGATGGCCAATAATACCAAAACCACTGGCCAAAATTTGTAGCGTTGGGAAGAAACTGCCATAGGGTTAAAACTTAACTTCAGGAGCTTTCTCGGACCCTGGTTCTGCTGTAAAGCCGGTCTTTGGTTTGAACCCAAACATGCCTGACAAAATATTCATCGGAAATGACCTCACCTTTACATTGTAATCATTTACAGCCGCATTAAAATCATTTCGGTTGTTTTTGATTCCGTTTTCTATCCCTTCCAAAGAATGCTGCAAGTCTTTAAAATTTTGAGTAGCGGTAAGTGTGGGATAATTTTCTGAAACAGCCATTAATCTGCTAAGTGCACCGCCTAACTGTGATTGCGCTTGTTGAAACTGGGCAAGTTTTTCTGGTGTAAGGTCAGCCGCGTCAATTTTTATCTGCGTGGCTTTGGCGCGTGCTTCTATGACGTTCGTGAGTGTTTGCTGCTCAAAATTTGCTGCTCCCTTTACTGTATTAACTAAATTCGGAACCAGGTCGGCTCTCTGCTGGTAGGCGCTTTGAACATTATTCCAGGATTTTTTTACATTTTCATCCTGGTTGACCAGACCGTTATATCCACTGCACGCACAACCTCCGAATATTAATATCACTGCGAGGATGATGATCAAGGTTAGATTGCGGGTATTCATATTAAAAGATTTAAATTAGGATGCTAAAATTAACACTTTTGCATTTTGCCAAATAAATTTTTTTAAACCTGGCTGACTGTAATCCAAATGAACAAAGGAAAGTTGATTTTGTTGAATAAGGTCGTCCTGACACATCAATGTTACTGACAACCTAACCTGATATTTGCACAGTTTTATTCCATCATCAATTTTTTTCTGCATGAACGCCTTAGTACTCAGCAACAAAAACGAGCCACTGGTCATTAAAAATGAACCAAGGCCGGAACCCGGAAAGGGAGATGCCATTGTCAAAATTCATGCCGCTGCTCTCAATCATCGTGATCTATGGATACAAAAGGGCCAATATGCCGGTTTGAAATTTCCGTTGATACCCGGTTCCGACGGATCGGGGATTGTTGCAGCAACTGGTAATAACGAGCATGCACATTGGATCGGGAAGGAAGTCATTATCAATCCGTCTTTGTACTGGGGTAGCGAATTATCGCATCAGCATCCGAAAGATTTTAAAATACTTGGATTACCAGATAACGGAACTTTTGCAGAATATGTAAAAATTCCTGTTACAAACCTTGCAGCAAAGCCAACACATCTTTCATTTGAGGAAGCGGCAGCTCTTCCATTGGCAGGTTTGACGGCTTACCGTGGATTATTTACAAGAGGTCTGTTGCATTCTTACGAAAAACTGCTGATCACAGGTATTGGCGGAGGCGTCGCTTTATTCGCCCTGCAATTCGCCGTTGCTGCTAACGTCAATGTCTATGTTAGTTCCGGCGATCCCGAAAAAATTGCCAGAGCTGTAAAATTAGGAGCATCAGGCGGCGTGAATTATAAAGATGAACATTGGGTCGAAGAACTGCAGGAAAAGGCGGGGGCTTTTGATCTCATCTTTGATGGAGCAGGAGGTGATGGCATCGGACATTTATTAAATCTCGCCGCGCCGGGAGGAAGAATCGTTTTTTATGGAGCGACGAAAGGGAACCCGTCTACTGTGGAAGTACGCCGCATATTCTGGAAGCAACTCAATATAATGGGATCAACCATGGGAAGTCCTTCTGATTTCCAATCAATGATTGATTTCGTAAACAAATACCAGTTGTATCCGGTAATCGATCAGGTTTTTCCATTCACCGAAGGCGAAAATGCAATGAAAAGAATGGATCTTGGAAAACAGTTTGGTAAACTGGTGCTGAAAATAATCTAAGAAAATTCGATGATTCACTCTTCCTCATTTAAAAATGGATAAGCGGTTTGTCAATTTTATTCAGAAGCTGAATTACCTCAGTTTTCTTTTGCGTAGCCGTATCATTAAGGATTCGTCCAAAAAAATGAATCTCATATTCATTTCTCCATAACCCGGCATCCTGCTTTCTGGCCAGCGCTTCCCTGTTAAACGAAGTGTATGTATAATAAGCCAATGCAAAAATCCCCATCCCGATATAAGTCGCCCTAGAAATAATCACAAACATTTTTGATATTACGGTTGATCCTTTTTCCTGCAAAAGGATCGCTAGTACAAATGGCAATATGGGAAGCCAGAAACGGCTGTCAAAAAATGGCCAATTCAATATTACGATAATATAAACAAGCAAATAATATTTTACGATGGAAGGGGTCTTGATTTTCTTATTGAAAATGAAATAAAACAGAA
This sequence comes from Puia sp., assembly GCA_035501475.1. Lineage (GTDB taxonomy): Bacteria > Bacteroidota > Bacteroidia > Chitinophagales > Chitinophagaceae > Puia. Next base: position 9,595 of record DATJWE010000074.1, read on the forward strand.
TTGAGAAAAAGAAAATACCCGCTAAAATAAAGATGCCATCTCTGACTGATTGAGGAAGGAATTTAATTTTGGAAGAAGGGGTATTGATAAATAATTCCGACCAGTCTCTAATATGAAGAGGTATGCCACGGATGAATACACCAATGCCATAATGTTTAATCAGTTTAAAAAAATATTTCAGGTAATCAATAATCCTTAATTCTTCCGGGAAATAAATCAGAATGGTGAAACCGGCAATCACTCCGATTACCCATTTCCAATTTTTTCGGATTTGAACATTTATTTGTTTCCTGCTTTCCAGCAATAAGTTGAAAACAACGGCAAGAAGAATGACTATGCCCACTGTACGGGTTAGTATGGCTGCAATAAAAAAAATCAATCCAAAAAGTATATATCTAACGCAGTAGTATAACCGATAAATATGATAAAAATATAAAGCCCCAGCAGAGAAAAAAATGAATTGCATTTCGGATAAAGGAGTAATCACGAATTTCAGAGCGAGCCAACTAAGCATCATGAAGAATGCCAATTGATGGAATCCGATAGCGCCTGAAAAAATATTCGTTACAAACCAGAGTGCTCCAAAAAGATACATTGCATTGATGAAAGCAAGCATAAAAGGATGTAACCAATGCAGCCTGGATAAAAGCCATAAAAGACTGCTATAACCATACGGGAGAAAATCTTTTGCGGCATTATCGCCGGACGGAAATCCCTTTTCCATCCATTCCTCAGTACGAAAATAGCGGATGGTGTCGTGTGTCAATCGAAGGGGAGTAAAAAAATCCAAAAAATAAATCCCGCAAAGAAGAATTACCAATCCGGAAAAAATGATCTGATAAGTTTTTTGACGACTATTTACAGAAGGAGTATTTATCATCTAATGTAATCATGCAGTTTGACAGAGGAGGTAATGATGCATTATCCACTGATTGCAGCAATGCCGGGTAATGTCTTTCCCTCAAAATATTCGAGCATAGCTCCGCCTCCCGTTGACACATAGCTCACCTTTTCAGCAAATCCGAACTGATTAACTGCAGCTACAGAATCACCTCCACCAACCAATGAAAAAGCTCCATTTTGTGTGGCAGCAGCTACTGCTGTGGCAATTGCTTTTGTTCCATGCTGAAATTTCTGCATTTCAAAAACGCCCATGGGGCCATTCCATAAAATGGTTTTTGATTTTTTTATGACGTTTGAAAACTGGTCACAGGCATTCGGGCCGATATCGAGCCCAAGCCATCCTTCCGGAATATTATTACTTGGTGAAGTGGATGTATTTGCAGCTGCATCGAACTTATCCGCAATCACGGAATCTGATGGCAAATGAATGCAGACACCCTTTGCATTAGCTTTTTCAAGAAGTTCAAGGGCAGTCTGCACTCTGTCTTCCTCACATAATGATTTACCAATATTTCCGCCCTCTGCCTTCATAAAAGTATAAGCCATTCCACCGCCGATAATAATATCAGTAGCTTTCTCGAGCAAATTTTCAATGATCAATATTTTATCCGACACTTTAGCTCCACCGATAATGGCTGCAAAAGGCTTTTTAGTATCGTGTAATACCTTCTCTGCACTTTTCACTTCTGACTCCATGAGCAACCCAAACATTTTTTTCCCGGGTGGAAAATACTTTGCAATCACAGCTGTCGAAGCATGTGCCCGATGTGCAGTTCCAAAAGCATCATTTACATATACATCTCCCAGGCTGGCCAATTTTTGAGCAAATGCTTCATCCCCCTTTTCTTCTTCCTTATAAAAACGCAGGTTCTCCAATAACAATACCTGCCCGGGTTTCAGGCCGGATGCCAGATTATATGCCTGTTCTCCAATACAGTCATTCGCAAACAGAACAGGAATGCCTCCGAGCAATTCGCTCAGGTGTTTGACCAGATGTTTCAACGAATATTTTTCCGTTGGTCCGTCTTTGGGGCGGCCAAGATGCGACATAA
>DATJWE010000075.1:0-10278 GCA_035501475.1 Puia sp.
TCCTGCTACTCTTCCACAGATCTTCTCAACTGGAAATATGAAGGGATTGCCTTGTCACCGGAAATGAAAGACAGCAGCAAAGACACCCACTACAGCCGCGTGATCGAGAGACCCAAGGTGATTTACAACAGCCATACCCGCCAATTCGTGATGTGGATGCATATTGACAAACCCGATTACGGATATGCCCGGGCGGGAGTAGCTGTGAGCGACAAACCACAGGGCCCATACCGGTATATAGGAAGTGTCCGGCCCAACGGGCAAATGTCGCGCGATATGACGGTTTTCCAGGACGTTGACGGGAAGGCCTATTTAATTTATTCTTCGGAAGATAATAAAACGATGCAGGTCTGCCTTCTTTCCGATGATTACCTGAAACCAACGTCAACGTATAAGCGAATATTGATCGGGGCTAATCGCGAGGCGCCTGCCTTGTTTAAACACAATAATAAATATTATCTCATCACTTCATTGTGTACAGGATGGGATCCCAATGCTGCTTTATATGCGACAGCAGATCACCCCCTAGGAGAATGGACATTGTTTGGCAATCCCTGTGCAGGCCACGATGCTGAGAATACCTACCATGGGCAAAGCACTTTTGTGCTTCCCATTGAAGGAAAGAATGAACGGTATATTTTTATAGCAGACAGATGGAAAAAGACGGATCTTGAGGATTCACGCTATATATGGCTGCCGCTTCGTTTTATCAATGATAAGCCCGTTATAGAATGGAAGGATCAGTGGTCTCCCTGAAATAAAAAATAAAGGCTGGCATCAGCCAACCTTTAATCAATGTTGTAAAAAGATCAGATTTATCGGATCAGTTTAACATTTACTGCATTCGGGCCTTTTTTGCCTTCCTGTACGTCAAATTCCACGCGGTCATTTTCTTTAATCTTGTCGATCAGTCCGCTGGCATGAACAAAAGTTTCTTTTCCGGAATCATCGTGTTTGATAAATCCGAACCCTTTGTCAATGTTAAAAAATTTTACGGTACCTGTTGTTTTTGTGCTCATTATGAATTGTATTGGTATAAAATGGACTGCAAGATACATAATTTAGTTGTGAATTCATGATGAGCTGTAATTCGGCGCGACCAAAAATTTTGTATTATCGAATTTTAATGATCATTAAATCTTAACCTGGACAAACCTTAAATTCACAATCTACCGTAATTCTGCCACATACATTGTGTCTCAACTTTCTTTTATCTTCGGCAAAAAAATTGTGATTAAATTGTTGAGCATAAGCGGATGGATCGCCTTCTTTTTATTTGCAGCTTGTCATTCGGCTTCTAATGATAAGAACCCATCCAAAACTGATAGTAACACAAAATCTGTAACCGTAAAAACAGGTTACCCGGAAAATGTGGCTTCCCTTCCTGTGCCCGATGCTGCAACGATATTGCATCGCAAGGAAGTACCCATTCTTTGTTATCACCAGATTCGCGACTGGAGACCAACTGACTCTAAAACTGCAAAAAATTATATTGTTCCCATCAATGTTTTTCTTGAGCATATCAGGATGCTCGCTGATAGCGGTTATCATACGATATTGCCTGATCAGCTTTATGCCTATCTCGTGAGGGGCGATTCCCTGCCTTCAAAACCAATCATGTTGACATTTGATGATACCGACCTGGATCAGTACACTATTGCCTATCCGGAAATGAAGAAACATGGATTCAGGGGAGTATTTTTTATAATGACCGTTTCGCTGGGGAAGACCCATTATATGAGTAAGGAACAGGTGAAAAGTTTATTTGATGATGGTAATGTTATCGGTTCACATACCTGGGATCATCACGATGTGAGAGCATATAAAGAAGATGACTGGATAAAACAAATTGATAATCCTACAAAACAACTCTTTTCGATTACGGGTAAGCCTATCCGTTATTTTGCTTATCCCTTTGGGCTATGGAACAAACAGGCAATTCCCGAATTAAAAAAGCGCAGCTTTATTGCAGCTTTCCAGCTCAATGAAAAAAGGGATGAACAGGATCCTCTCTACACGATACGCCGGATCATCGTACCGGGAGCCTGGAGTCCCGCAACATTACACAAGTGGATTGTCAGGGATTTTAATTACTAGATCTTCATTCACATCGACCATTCAGGGTACAGGTCGTTGACTTAAAATGGTAAGTCAACCACCTCAAAAAACAAGTGGTCGACTCAACCGATGGAATTGACCACCGGGCACGTTCAGGCCGATCACTTCGATACAGGTCGTCGACTCGAAAAGGTAAGTCGACCACCTCAAAAAACAAGTGGTCGACTCAACAAAAAGGGACTTTAAATACTGACTTTTTCAATTTTAAAATATTTCATCAACAAATGAAAATGGAAACAGAAATAATTGTCGCTGAACAACTCAATCGATTGATACGAATGAGAAGAAGTGTTTATCCTGATCAGTTCGTGCCCGGAAAAAAAATTCCGGATGAAATTGTTTTGCAGCTGCTTGAAAATGCCAATTGGGCACCGACACATAAGAATACTGAGCCCTGGAGATTTACTGTATTCACTGACGAGGGTTTAAAAAGACTGGCATTTTTTCAAGCCGATCGTTACCTCAAAAATGCGGCAGAAAAATTCAGGCAGGAAAAATATGAGAAGTTATTACGCACAGCGCCGCTTTGCTCACATGTCATTGCAATCGGCATGAAACGGAATGAAGTGGTTCCTGAAATGGAAGAAATGGCTGCAGTGGCCTGTGCCGTCGAGAATATCTGGCTCTCTACGGTTGCGTACGGGCTCGGAGGATATTGGAGTACCGGCGGAGTGACTTATGATAAAGAAGCCTGGTCTTTTTTTGGGTTGCAGGATAATGATAAGTTAATGGGATTTTTTTATTTGGGATATATTGCCACACCTTCTGTCAGGAGTTCCAGAAAACCTGTCCGGGACAAAACGGTTTGGGTTAGAGAATAAAAGCTTTGGTTCAACCTTGGAATTGAACTAACTTTCCATCATCAACAGTCTTGATTTATTCAAATTAAAAAAGCAGCTATGATCATTAAGAATTTAATTCCCGCTTTAATTTTACTTGGATTGTTCGCCTGTAATAATTCCGGCGAAAAGACAGCAACGACCGACACAACGGCCACAACCGCTGATACCATGCACATGCATCACGATACTGCTGCTGCGGCCATTACTCCTCTGCCTGCCGTCCCTGCAGGTGCCAAAGTTTTTTTTAAGAACCTGAAGAATGGTCAATCTGTGAAATCTCCCTTTAAAGTGGAATTTGGGGTTGAAGGTATAAAACTGGATACTGCAGGTCCCATTGTGGCCGGTTCCGGACATCATCACCTGTTAATCGATGCTGAGGATTCAATTCCTTCCGGCACCGTGGTGATCAAAGATGCTCAGCATATGCATTTTGGAAAAGCTCAGACAGGAACCGAACTCACCCTTCCCACAGGCAAGCATAAACTGACTTTACAATATGCAGATGGTATCCATCGCTCATATGGTTCACAACTATCATCTACCATTACGGTGAATGTAAAATAAGGTAAATAAAAAATGGCCTGAACCGAATCTGAAAGATCAGCAGAAGTTCGGGCCTTCTTATTTTTCTATGTGCATCTATGACTCTATTGGGCCTATGTTGTAAATCTTTTCCTTACCCCATAGAATCACAGGCACATAAGTACACATAGTAATTTCAGTCATCAGTTTCAATAGACCAGATCTTTACTTTCCTAATTCCAGGGCGCTAATATAACTGCTGTTTGGGGTGCAGTTCTTAAACTGGCAATTTTCCAAAAATCTTTCCAATGCTTTTTTTACCTGATCGGTATTTTTTGGGCGCATCTTCCTGATGTCTTCAAATCCTGATTTCGTCGAGTCAGCAAAAGCTATGATCTCATCATAGCCCTCAGGCTTGTTAAAAGTGACAATTCCCTTTGTATTTGTCATTTTTTTATAGGGCCAGTAATGCCAGCCGATATTATTTTTTTCCAGCAGGATGCGGAAATTCATTACCCAGTCATCTTCATTCTCGCCGGTTTCCCCGCAGTAAATTGGTACATTGTATTTATCCCGGAAATCAATGTACTCCTGGATTACATCCTGTGTAGTGGCAGTCCAGTATTTATGAAAAGTATAAACGGCTTTGTTGTCAAATGGTCTCCCGAATATTTTAAAATTCGAATCCCATTGTGCACCACCGAGGAATACAATATGATTCGGATCAACCTGCCGGATAGCGCTTACAATTCTTTTATAAAGCGGTTCAAGAAGAGGATTGAAATGACCGGCATCGAAATAAGTTGCGATCGGTTCATTGAGGAGATCATATCCGATTATGATGGTTTCGTTTTTATAATGATTCGCAATATCCCGCCAGATACTCACGACGAGTTGCTGGCTTTCTTTACTGTCAAATAAAAATGGATATCCATAACTGTCATCGATATTGTCGCCGGTTTGTCCCCCCGGTGCGCAATGCATATCGAGTATGATGTAAAGATTTTCTTTTTTGCACCAGCCAACCAGTTTGTCCAGCAGGGTAAAAGCCCTGGCTTCTCCATGCCCGCCAAGGTAGGGCTCATTTGTAAATAACCTGTAATTGAAAGGTACGCGAATGGAATTCATGCCGAGGCTTTTCAGGTAATGTATATCGGCTCCGGTAACATAGCTGTCGAGATATTTTCTCCAGAACTGATCGGCTTCATCAGGGCCGATGAGTTCTCTGAATGCCTGGTTGATCAATCGTGGCGAAGTGGTTTTATTGAATTTGAACATATAGCCTTCAGGCACCAGCCAGTTGCCCAGATTGGTTCCCCTGATCAGGAAATTTTTTCCGTCAGGGCCGATCAATTCCTTTCCTTTTACGCTGATGAATTTCCCCGACTGCGCATACAGGCAGGCGTTATAAGTTACTGTGAGACTAAGAATAACAAAAAGTATTTTCATACGACTAACTGATGAGATTTCAAAAATGGGCATCATTCACCATTTCTGATGTCCTTTAATTTTTTGGTGTTATAATTTATTTCTGAAAATATTGATTTACATGAAGTTCCGGTAGGTGACTGGGAAGAAAACCCGATTTTGATTTCTTTCTTTGTTTCGATATGGAAATATCTAACCATATTCCAGTATCTACCATCCAGTGAATAGTGAAAAGCGAAAATATTATTCCCCAGTCCGGCAATTCTCAGGTACACTTTATTCCCGTTAATGGGAACGTGGTTGCAATCGTCGGACAAACCATTGTTGACTACCGAAACGACAAAGGGTCTTTTCTGGGGTGAATATTCAAAACAAAGCTTGGCCCAGGCATCATCTCCAGCCCAGACAACCAATACAGCAGCGTCATAGTCAGTCCTGAAATTTACTTCCGTTTTCGCCGAAAGCAGGAAATTCTGGTCGGGAGTAAAAACCGCTTTCGGAGAATTAAGCACAGCGTATTCGTGCTGCGGATCAACAAAAAGATCCGTCTTTTCTCCGGCTGTGATCGTAAGTTGCTTTTGGTCGTAAATCCACTGATCCGGTTTGTTGACCCATGAAATTTTTTTAGGAATCATGTCCATTATGAGCTCTTGTGTCGGTTGAGCATAACAGTTAGTTGCTGCAAGCAGCAAGGCTGGAAAGAGGGCCTTCATGATAAATGTTTTGGGTTACTAAGATAATCGAACTATTGGATAAGATTAAGAGAACAACCAATTTTGGACACCCTATGTGTTCTTATGTGCATATGATCCCAGGTGGTTAAGAGTTTACCACAACCTGTCCCGAATTGCGGGAAAGACACAATAGAAACATAGGAACATATAGGGTGACAAACTTTATTACCAGGTAACTTTGGTATTAATAAAACCCCATCGGATCATCTACAACCCTGAAATTTTCATTGAAAGAGCCAATAAAATTCATGTCCGGGGTTGATAACTCAAAATCGAAGATGTCAAAATTTTCTTTCAATCGTTGCGGATTAGAGGATTTAGGTATAGCAGAAACTCCGAGCTGAATATTCCATCTCAGGATAATCTGCGCCGGGGTTTTAGTATATTTTTTTGCCAGTTGAACCAGTTTGGGGTCCTTAAATTTCCTGCCTCTGATCAATGGAGAATATGCCTGCAGCTGTATTTTGTGGCTACGGCAGTATTCGAGCAAATCTTCCAGAAATAAATAAGGACTGAATTCCACCTGGTTCAGTGCCGGAGTGATAGTGGCAAAATTTTTTAGCTCTTCAAGAAAGGGAAGGAGATAGTTGGCGACCCCGATTGCCCGGACTTTCCCGTCTGTATATATTTTTTCAAGCGCCTTCCAGGTTTCTTTTCTTTTGCCTCGCATCGGCCAATGAATTAAATAAAGGTCAATATAGTCAAGATGAAGTTTGGCAAGACTGGCATCAAATGCTTTTAGGGTTGATGAAAATCCCTGTTCAAGATTATTCACTTTGGTCGTAACAAAAATATCTCCGCGTGTAATACCGCTGTCCCGGATGGCTCTTCCTACCTCCGTTTCATTCTGGTACATGCTGGCTGTATCGATCAGGCGATACCCGATTTCGAGCGCTTTCAATACAGCTTCCTCTGCCTCTCTGCCATACATATCATACGCGCCAAGTCCCAGTAAAGGCATTTCTATGCCATTGTTAAGAACTGTTTTCGGTTGACTAACGGTCATGCCTACCATTTTTCCAGGCCGAGTAATTTTTTTCCCAGATCGGAGAGTTCGGCCACACCATATTGGGTCTGTTCCCATCTGCGGGGATCGCCGGGGAAAGCATAACCTTCCGGAGCGCGCCTTTCTTTCCATGAACTGATCCTCCATTCCCTTAGGGCGTCATTATCTTCTTCGGCAGGCATCATTGAGATGTACTGAGCCAGTCGCACTTTGTTGCCACTCATGTTTGGTCTGATGCCATGAGGTTGAAGGCTATTGAATATAAGAAGATCGCCTGCTTCCATTTTTACTTTCACTATTTCAAAACCTGAGACATCAGGTTTGAAATGATCACGGTCAGCCGGTTGGGTTAATTTCCATGTATCATAAGTACGGAATAATTCAGGTACACATTGAAAACCCCCCATGTTTTCATCAGTCTGATCAGCCAGGGCAAGCACTCCCTGCACATTCTGGGGTTTTGTTTCGGGATCATAGTCCCAATGAATAAATCCCTTGTATTCATAACCGGGCCTGATGGGAAGATTGAGATTAGCCCTGTCGATAGTGACCCATAATTTTTCCGTGCCCCAGATGTCGGTAAATGCATCATGTACTTTCGGCCACTGCCTGTTGTCCCATAAATACTGGTGATTATACACTTCCACCATACCGGTGTTGGTGAGCTCTTTCATTTTCATTTCAGCTCTTGGCGGAGCATACCAGGACTCGGGATCGTTCGGATCTTTTTCTTCAAATTCCCAAAGGAATTTTGCGAGTCTTTTAACCATTTCTTTCGGCACTGCATTTTTGATGACGATATACCCATTTTTTATCCAAAAAGCCCAATCCTCTTCCGACAATACTTTAAGTGGCTTTCCATTGGAACGGTCATTCAATTTTATAGAGCTGCTTTTTGCAGTCGAAGGATTGCCGGGGATATCCTTATGTGCGTTATTTGGTGCCATGGTGGGCGTCATAGTCGGCGCCATGGTGGCTTGCTCTTGTTGCATATGGCCTGATTTTGATTGATTGAATAACCAAAATTAGTATTCCGATAAACTGTTTTTCTACACCTGTAATCGCCTTTTTTTGTTCTGTATTGACAATTTTGCCCAAAATCATTTGAAAAAGTATATTTATAGACAAATATCTGAGCAATGAAACTGGTATTGGAAAAACTTAAGCCCGACTTGGGCAGTTCGTTCAAGATATTGCTTACTCCTAATCTTAATGATCTTTTTTACTGGCATTTTCATCCCGAATACGAAATTGTTTATGTCGAAGCAGACCATGGAGTAAGGCATGTAGGGGATCATATTTCAAGATATGAGAACAGCGATCTTGTTTTCATTGGCCCAAATATTCCACACCTGAACTTCGATTATGGAGTGAAGACCGAATGCGAGCAGGTGGTGGTGCAAATGAAAGAAGATTTTCTCGGCAAAGATTTTTTTTCCATTCCGGAATTGTCGGCAGTCAGGCGGCTTTTTGAGAAGGCGAGGAGCGGTGTATCGTTTTATGGGCAAACCAAGATCATAGTAGGACAAAAACTAAAGCGCCTTTCCACACTGGATCATTTCGAACAATTGATCGAATTGCTTTCCATACTGCATATTCTTGCTCATTCAGTCGAGCTAACGGCGCTGGATAGCCGCCCGGTGCCCGGCCACTTCATCGGCAAAGAACAATCGCGAATGAACTCAATATACAGGTATATTGAGGAGCATTACCAGCGGCGTATTGATATCGGCACAATTGCCGGAATGATTCATCTCACGACAGCTGCTTTTTGCAGGTATTTTAAGAAAACCACCCATATGACTTTTACGGATTTTCTGAATCAGTACCGAATCAACCAGGCCAAGAAAATGTTACTGCATGATAAGAATGTAACTGAGGCCTGCTATGGAAGCGGCTTTGAAAACCTATCCTATTTCAACAAAACATTCAAGAAGATTGCGGGTGAAAACCCCTCACAGTTCAGAAAAAAGCATTCGATCAGTTGAACGTGTGGATGAAGAAATGCAACCAGGCCAGGTTTCAAAAATATGATGCAGGAATAATTTTTTTTCAGCTATTAAATTTACAGGGCGTGTCATCAAAGTTCGAGATGTTCCATAACCGCCTGCAGAAAGTGTTTCGTCATCTAGGCAGGCAGGCGAAACGGCAGCATATTTCCTGTTACCGGATTTACGATCACGACCTGCCCGAGTTCCCATTTTGTATAGAATTATATGGCGACCAGGTTTATCTGGCAGAATATAAACGACGTCATCACTTGAGCGAGGAAGAACATGATGACTGGCTTGGTCAATGCCTGGCAACGATTACTGAAGTGCTTGAAATTCCTGTCGACAGGATTTACAGCCGGCAGCGTCAAAGAAAAGCCGGAAGACAGGGGCAATATGAAAAACTCAATGATGATCAAAAATTCTTTGTGGTGGAGGAAGGGGGGTTGAAATTCAAAATCAATCTTACTGATTATCTCGACACCGGATTATTTCTAGATCATCGTATCACCCGTGACATGGTCAGAGCTGAATCGAAGAACAAAAAGGTGCTTAATCTCTTTTGCTACACAGGCTCTTTCTCAGTTTATGCTGCAGCGGGGCAGGCATCAGGTGTTGTGTCGGTTGATCTTTCTAAAACCTATCTTCAGTGGGCCGGTGAAAATATGGAATTGAATGGATTGGCAGATCCCAAAAAACATCAATTCATTCATGCCGATGTTACGCAATATCTGGATCAGCTAAAGCCGGCTTCTTTTGATCTGGTGATTATGGATCCCCCAACATTCAGCAACAGTAAGCGTATGAAGGATTTCCTGGATATACAACGGGATCATGTGTCATTAATCAATAAGACTCTGCGAATCATGTCAGCAGGAGGGGAGCTGTATTTCAGCACGAATTATAGGAAATTTCAACTCGATGCAGAAAAAATTCAATCGAAATCCATCAGGGATATTACAAAAGCGACGACCCCTTTCGATTTCCAGGGAAAATTATTCCGTTATTGTTACAGGATAGCCAAATAAATTTAAGCATCTGTTAGTGATGATCATGGTGGACATGCTCTGCATCACCAACTGCGCAGAGCAGATAATAATCGTATCGGTCAAACTCAAATCGGATATTATATTTTGTTTCGAAAAAATTTTTATTGGAATCATCGATGACATATCCATCAAAATACAATGGATCATTGTCGTGAGGGGAAATGATATTTTGAAGGTCTAAAGCTATAATATCATATAAGCGTATTTCTTCAAACATATCGTCCGAATTCCTTGTGTAGACGCCGATAAAGCGGATATTGGGATACAATTTTTCTTTGAATTCTGCAATCAAACCCAAGTCAAGCAGATTGCGAATCTGAGTTTGGAAAAGATCCTTGTCTGCAAATCCACTTAAATTAAAAAGTTCTGATCTGCTGATGCCACTGTGAAACCGGATGAGTTCGAATAATTGTGGATAATCATTCGGCATAATTTAGTGGAGCAAGTATTATGCCTGTTTCTTTGCGGTAGGGATTGATTTATTCTTCAATGAAATTCAGGTTCTTCCCGAAAGTTTCCTCAGTGAACCATGCGGCTGGAATAGCAATAGCAAATAATTTCAATCCTGTGACCCATCCTCCTGCAACA
>DATJWE010000076.1:0-4867 GCA_035501475.1 Puia sp.
TAATTGATGTACATTCATCAGCTCAACCGATTGCTATGACAAGTTATTATCCCACACTGGCCGTTATCGCCGCGGCGGGATTTTCCTCCTTCAGAGAATTATACAGAAAAATTTCCAATCAGGGTTGCCAGCATGACGAATTTTATACCATTGTGTATGTCGATTGCCTCGGAATCATCCGGACACTGATCGTTCCTGTATGGAGGATAATGATCAATTCCGTGCAGGAAGTTTCGAATATCAGGAAGAGCAGGTGGAAATAAAGATGCGATTCCTTCATTACCCAGATTCTGTACCAATATTAGGCGAATAATAACACCAGCAGGAGCAGGGGAATTTTTCCTGGCCTTTTGAAGTTAATTAACCGGTTTATTTAATAAACTTTTTAAACTGTGCTTCATAGACTGTCATTTTTTCTCCATCCCGGATAAAGACCCCGGTGTTCTGCAAAAAAATTGTATCTCTCGAAATTCTGGAAACATAACCAACAGGATAATTATAAAAAGTCCAGTTATAAAATTTGTTTTTCTGACTTTGCTTTTGAGTAATGATTAAATCTCCAACTGTCGCTTTATTTGTCGTTATAAACCATCCTGAAAAATTATTTCTGTTAATATGCAATATTGTATTTACCGACCACGCAAGACTATCATAATTATTATCATATAATGCTCCATTTATGTCATAAAAGAAAACCCCCTGAAAAGTTGGTTTAGTATAGATGGGATTAAAGATTATCCCCTGCCAACAAGGAGGAGCATTTTGCTGACCGCCGATAAAAATATTATTATACCCCTGTAAAGCAATTCTTGAATTGGTTGAACCGTACATCCTGAGAATGTCATTGATGAAAATAGTGTTGGTGGCAAAAATGTGGCATTCAGGAGATGGCGTAATTTTATCTGCATTGAAATCTATTTCGCAATCTTCAAGAGATGCACCGGCATTGCCTCCTATACGCCCAAGTTCGAAAACCGTTTCAGCGAAGATATTTCTGAATGACCCGTGAAAAGCAAGATTACATATATCAAATATCTGATGTACATATCCGGCTATATTTACTCCATCAATCATTGGACTTCCACCCTGGTCTCCTTTTCTTATTCCCCAATTAAGATTGTCAAAGACAGTATGCGTTCCACCCCAGCACTCGAAATCTTTCACTTCACACTGTTTGGATTGCGCTTGGCAAATAGCATAAGCTGTGTAACAGTTTTGAATCTGCGAATGATAAAGATGAATGATCTCTCCGTTCTGCTGATACGATGGAGTAATGACAAAGCCAACCACAAAACATTGGATCGAGAGGCCACTAAAAGTAATTGCTGTACTCCCGGAATGGCTCATTCCTGAAATGTAATACGAAGTGAGACCGGGGTACATCTGATATGCTCCCTTGTAGTAAACTGGGTCGGAGAATGGATCAATAGCAATTCCGGCATACGGAGAGCTTTGATTGAACCTACAGCTTCCATCATTCCAATTTGAAGTGGTATCTATTTGGAGAATGCCGAAGTTTTTTGAGAATGTATAATTACCTATGATTTGAAGATCTTTGATATATCCACCCTTGCCTTGCTGGATAGCGATCGCGGGGGCATCATTATAAGTCGGATGAAGGATCGATATGCCCATTGCAGCATTCTTGGCGTTGACATTTCCTCTTAGCCTCGGGATAATGTTTGAGTATCCATGCTGGTTTTTGGATGCAAAAATTAATGGATGACCATAGTTATAAGTTCCCGGCGAAAGAAAAATCTCAATTCCCGGGGTGCTTATTTGGTAATTAATCGCTGCCTGAAGTTGCATATAATTATCTCCTTTTACCGGAGAAAGGTGAATGGCGTTTGATGATGAATCAATGGACAGAGTGATGGGAAGAGTATCTCGCAAAATAATTTCTTTAACTGTTTCAACCTTAGCAGCCATATCATATTTGATTATCGGGGTTGGGTGTGTAGGTGAGGATTGTTGATGGGCTACGCTTCCATAAATAAATAAGATTGGCAGAAGTTTTTTCATTTTTAAGTATTTACATACCGGATACAATAGGTTGAGGGAGAATTTTGGTTATAATAGCCGGCTGAAGAAAAATAAAGAGACCCGGAGTAATCCGGGTCCTGTGGTGTGGGGCGGAATCGAACCGCCGACACAAGGATTTTCAGTCCTTTGCTCTACCGACTGAGCTACCGCACCGTTGGTTAAATTATTTTTTCAGTCCTTTTCCGCCATCGGCGGATACCGCACCTTCCTATCCCCTTACGGGGCTGCAAAAATAGGGGGAAACAAATAATTTACCAATTCAGATATGCTCGTAAAAGGAATCAAACGCCCGAATAAAATAGTCAAGCAGACTATATTTCATTCATTCTGTATCTCAAATTCCCGCATCAACTTTTACATTCCATACTCATTCAGGAACTTGATCCGCATCAGCTTCAACTGTTCCCAGGTAAAATTGCCATCGGCTAATTCCTGTTGGGCTACCTGCAGGCTGCTGGTCTCGCAACCCTTGAAATAATCGATGATTTCATCCTGTTCGTCTTCATCAAGCATCTGATCGATTGCGTAATTGAGATGAAGCTTTGTGCCGCTGGCAGCAATGGTTTCCATATCTTCCAGTAAAGCATCCAGACGCATATCCTTATTCTTCGCGATGGTTTCCAGCGGAATTTTTTTATCTACCTGTTGAATGATATATACTTTGTTCACGCTCTTATTCACTACGCTCTTCATCACAAAATCTTCCGGCTTCTCAATATCATTTTCTTCAACATATTGTGCAATGATTTCTATAAAAGGTTTCCCATACCGCAATGCCTTCCCTTTACTCACACCCTGGCATTTTTCCAGCTCTTCAATGGTTGTTGGATATAGGGTCGCCATATCCTGCAGTGAATTTTCCAGGAAGATCACAAATGGTGGAAGTCCTTTTTTCTTTGCCTCTTTTTGCCTGAGGTCTTTCAGCAGCTCAAATAATCTTTCATCAGCTGCGGCAGTACCATTTAATTCTGCGCTCTCATCATCATCTTCGTTCGCATCTTCAAATAAATTATTCAGCACCATTTTGAACGATTTGGGCTTCTTCAGGAAATCAGTTCCCTTTTTTGTGAATTTCAGTACGCCATATTCTTCGATGTCTTTCTGGATGAGGTCTTCAAGTAACATTTGGCGAATCAGCGAACCCCAGTAATATTCCGTTTCATTTTTCCCGATACCGAATTCCGCAATATTTTCATGCCTGAACATCTGGACCTGCGGCGTTAGTTTTCCTACAAGAATATTTACAGAATAATCGGTAGCAAATCGCTCATCCAAAGCTTTCATCACTTTCAGCACTTTCACCGCATTGTCTTTAGCTTCTACTTTTTCCTTCGGGTGAAGACAGTTATCACAATTTCCGCAATACTCCGTTTTATATTCTTCCCCAAAGTAACTCATGAGCACTTTGCGACGACATACTCCGCTTTCGGCGTAGCCTACGGTTTCGTTGATCAGCTGGGCGCCAACTTCGCGTTCACTCAGGGGCTTATCTTTCATGAAATGTTCCAGCTTACTGACATCCTTATGCGAATAATACAGTATGCACTTTCCTTCCATGCCATCGCGGCCTGCACGACCGGTTTCCTGATAATAATTTTCGATAGATTTCGGGATGTTGAAATGGATAACAAAACGGATATCCGGCTTGTCAATGCCCATTCCGAAAGCAATGGTAGCCACGATTACCTGCACTTCTTCATTCAGAAAAAGATCCTGCCGTTCAGCGCGCAGTTTGCTGTCAAGCCCGGCGTGATAAGCCACGGCTTTTATCCCGTTGGCCACAAGCATATCGGCAAGCTCTTCGGTTGTTTTGCGGTTTAATGTATAAATAATCCCGCTCTTGCCTTTATTCTGAACGATGAATTTTACAATGCTTATTATCGTTTCTTCTTTTTTGATCTTTGGCTGGATCTCGTAATAGAGATTAGGGCGATTGAAGGAGGAGATGAAGATCGTAGGATTCCGTAAACCGAGATTCTTGATGATATCACTCTGCACTTTCGGGGTAGCCGTTGCTGTCAGTGCGATGACGGGAATATCAGGATTGATCTGGTCCATGATTTCCCTCAGCCTTCTGTACTCAGGGCGGAAGTCATGGCCCCACTCGGAAATACAGTGCGCCTCATCGACCGCAAAAAAAGATATTTTCAGATCGCTGAAGAACTCCAGGTTTTCCTGTTTGGTCAGGGTTTCCGGGGCGACATATAACATTTTTGTATGACCGTCCAGTAGGTCATCATGCACTTCGCGGATCTGTTTTTTATTAAGTGTGGAGTTCAGGAAATGGGCTACATTGTCCTTGCTGCTGTAACTTCTGACTAAGTCAACCTGGTTTTTCATCAGGGCAATAAGCGGGCTGATGATAATCGCAACCCCTTCACTGATGATCGCAGGAAGCTGATAGCACAAGCTTTTTCCCCCGCCGGTCGGCATGATCACAAAAGTGTCTTTGCCTGACAACAGGTTTTGAATAATGGCGTCCTGGTTGTCTTTGAATCCATCAAAACCGAAATGTTCCTGTAGTTGCGTCAGAAGCTGACCCGAGGCTTTTACATTTACCTGCTTTTCTTTGCCATTCCCTGTTTTTTGGGTTGCGGGTTTCTTGGATGTAGTTGTTGGTGGCATGCTCAAAATTTTTCCTTCGCTCAATGAAGTCTGTCAAATCTTCAAACCATTTAAGATAACTAAAATATCCCGAAACAGATGAAGTAATTATTCACTTTTTATAAGCATTTTAAAGGTGTGCGAAGTTACGATAATGCTAAAAAAGGCTAATGCAGATTTTGTTAAAAATTTGCCGTCAATACTGGTTTTTACCTCATGG
>DATJWE010000077.1:0-20296 GCA_035501475.1 Puia sp.
TTGCCAATGATATGACCATTTTCATGAAGTTTCCTGAATAATGCTTCATTGTTCGGGATTCTGCTCCCGATACAAAAGAAAGCTGCCTGGATATTGTATTGACTCAGTAATTCAAGAATAGCAGGCGTATATTGATTTGCAGGGCCGTCATCAAAACTCAATGCAATTTCTTTCTTATCTGTTTTAGCAGAACAAATTGATTCGATATAGAAACCAGCCTGAATAAAATAACTTCCGTAGGCAAGAATCAGCAGGTAGACAAATAACAAGATCACATAATAAAAGATCGGAACACCATGCAAAATATGATAGGCAATGAGCCCGGCCAGCAATATTGCAAAAAGAATACTCGTATTCCTGAAATTTAGCATGCAGATAGCAAAAATAAGGAATGATGCGTGCCTTTGTAATGGTTATAAATTAAAACCCGGTTTATCGGCTGTTGGTGAGCGTTGTTTTTTTCAAACCATTCGGGGATGGTTTGATGTTTTATTATTCTTCCTGCCAGCCAAAGCGCAAATGCAGCTGCCGTAGGATATTCGCCGCACAAATGCTTATATTGAATCTGGCTTTTGTTTTTAAGCAGGGAATTATTCAGCTGATTGTATATTTCATCGCCCTTTATGTCTCCGTTCATGCCGGTAATGATCAGATCAATCCTGCTCATATCAACTGCATTTTCCTTTAAGAAAGACTGAATCTGCTTTTCGATTTCAGAGACATTTCCCGGTTTGTAGAAAGTTTGAATACTGTTTAGTTGTGCTTCATTATTCTCTGAAACCTGGTTTGTCAGGGTAAAAAAAATAGCGCCTTCTCCCGCCGTTGTTCCCTTGGAACCGGATGATAAAAGATGACGGTTCGAAATCCGTTCTTGTTTATACAAACCAAGTCGTGTTAAAATAGCATGACTGGTATCTGTGATCTCATCAACACCACCAGCCAATACATTTGTCATTTTATTTTCTTCCAGCAAGAGGATGGCGTCCAACAACGCGCTTTCAAAAGAAAAACCTTTGTGAACGAAAGTATTGTTATACTGGTGGCATTTAAGCATGAGCGCAATTTGTGCCCCGACGGTATTATGAGTAGATTGAATGAAAGCTGTCGGCGTGAGCATTTCTTCCCTGTTCTCAATCATTTTTTTCAGGAACACTTCAGTATCTTCAAGACAGCCGTAAGCCGTTCCCGTGATAATGGCACCTGGCGTATCGATCCCCGCTTTCTGAAGACAGACTGTAGCGGCAGCAACGCCCATTTTGATGATCCTGCTCATCCTCCTGATCAGTTTCGGATCAATGAGTTTATTATAATCGGGTTCGATGCATTTCAGCCTGTCGCCAACATATTCCACCACTTCAGAGGGCAATGATTCGACACCGAATGTTTTCTGCGGCGATATATTTTCAGACGACCGAATATAAATTTTCTGTTGCATCAACCAGCCAGAGATTAATATTTTGAAAATATCAGTGATGTGCAATTGCCTCCGAATCCGAAGGAATTGGACAAAACATGTTTCAGCTTTAGGTTTTTCAAAAATTTTGTTTCGGGTACAAAAGGAAGTTCTTTCATCGGGGTAAGAAGCCGAAGATTGGGGTAGATGATGCCATGTTCCAGGGCAAGGACTGAAAACACTGCTTCAATACCTCCGCTTGCACCAAGCGTATGGCCGGTAAACGATTTTGTTGAACTCATTTTCGGATAATCAGGATCAAATAAAATTCTTATTGCAGTTCCCTCGGAAATATCATTATTCTGGGTCCCGGTTCCGTGCAGGTTGATATAATCAATATCGGCCGGTTGTAACCCACTTTCCGCAAGTGCTCCTTTCATCGCCAGAAAGGAACCCGTTCCTTCAGGAGAGGATGCCGTCTGATGATATGCATCGTTGGCATTAGAGAATCCACTAAGTGTACAATAGGTTTTTTTTTTCAATCTTGCAGCCACCTGCTCCGATACAAGGACAACATAGCCTGCGCCTTCTCCCAGGTTCAGTCCCTTCCGGTTCTCATCAAATGGTTTGCAATATTCATTATCGAGAATCATGAGAGTGTTGAAACCATTGAGTGTAAAACGGGTTAGTGCATCTGCTCCCCCAGCGATTACGGCATCAAGCATATTATGCCTGATCAGCCTGGCTCCAAAAAAAATTGCATTGGCAGAAGATGAGCAGGCCGTGCTGATGGTTGTGATATAATCACGAATGCCCAGTTGATCAGCCACCAGCTCGGTCGGACTGCCGCATTCATGATGGATGATGTCACGAAGTTTTCCTTTTGCATGATCGGGTAAAAAATCTCCAAAGAAATCTTCGCTTTTATCCATTCCGCCTACCGTGTTTGCGGAAATAAAACCTGTCCGCAGACGAGGAATATTTACGAGCCCTGCATCTTCAATTGCTTCCCGGGCCGCCACCATGCTGAGTAGGGCAGTGCGGGTTATTGTTGAATCGAGACCAGTGAGTGAGGAAAGTTGATCGTTGCTGAGGTTGACTTCTGCAACAGGTATTCGGTTGCGGTGAATGGAATCCAGCCAGTGCATATCGCCCATGCCTGCACGGCCCGATTCGAGCGCATCCAGGGATTCGGCGACATTATTGCCAATGGCCGAGATCACACCCACTCCGGCAACCAATACAGGCGCACTCATTTTATTTTTTCTGGGCTTGATGAGCAGTAATATATTCAGCCATGGATCTTACGGATTGAAATACCTTAGGACCCTCGTCCGCATTGGACAACTTTATCTTGTATTCCTGCTGCAGTAATACGATCAATTCCAGCGCATCTATTGAATCCAATCCAAGACCTTCTACAAAAAGCGGTTGATCATCACCGATATCTTCCGGCTTCAGATCCTTCAAATTTAATTGGGCGATGATCTGTCTTTTCAGATCGGCCATTAATTTATCCATGGTCTAAACTGTAAATTTTATTGATGTTTCCTTCATTAAAAATAACGGACTGACCGGATTCCTGCTTTTCTACCAATAGCAATACAGCCTTGTATTTTTCACCCATCCATTCAACCCATCCACAAATGCAGGTTTCAATGATCTTCCTCTCGAATAAATCGTTTACATATGACGCTATAAATGTAGCATCGAACTCTTTAAAAACAAAAAATGCATTTTCGCCTTTAAAGGTATTTTTTATGGATATTTCTCCGATTACAATATTGGGCAGCGTATAGACAAACAAAGCCGGGCTTGGAAAAGAGCTAACTGTTTTATAATATTTTATATCCGTATCCAGACTCGCATTCGAGTTGGAGAGTACGATGCCAACTTCTTCGGGCTGATAATTGGCTTTGTTGAAACTTTCTTTTAGCAGGATATCTGAAGCGAGCAATCCCAGTTTGCTGAGGTTATCCATCTTATAGAATTTTGGATAGCCGATATCAAAATGTTTGTAAGCGGCATCCACGAAGTCTGTAGCGGACAGATTTTTGTTTTCAAATATGGATCTCCCGTTTTTATAAATAATCTGATCAGTGATAATACAAGTGGCTGTGATATATTTTGCTATTGACAAGTGTTGACAGGATAATTGTTTAAGCAGGTTTTATTTTTCTAAGATTATCGCGATATTCAATTTTCCCAGCTAGTTTCTGCAGGGCTATTTTATGATTTTTAACGTATGGATTCGTGGTATCCCATACGTATCCGGCCAGTACAGAACAGATCTGGCTTTTGATGAGCGGATCCTGATCGTCTGCAAAAAAGATGGTGTCCAGTGTGCCATCATACCAGGCCATGACATAGGAACGGAAAGTGTCTACTCCCTGCATCATCGGTTGTGTGTACTCGTTATCCCAGTCAATATTTCTTCCGTTAAGTTTGTCGACAACAAGTTTTCCTGCCATCTGGCTGGAGACGGTGGCAAGTGTAACCCCGGAAGAGAATACAGGATCCAGGAATTCAGTCACATTTCCGGTCAGCACAAAACCTTCGCCATAAAACCTGTCGGTAGTAGTTGACCATGACTCCAGCACCCGGGGTTCAAAAATAAATTTGACTTCTTTGAATCTTTCACTTAAATAGGGTTGTGAGGCGATAAGCACTCTTAATTGCTGCTCCGTATTGCCGGCATAGCGCGCAAAAAATTCCGGATCGCCCACAAATCCGAGAGAAGTAATTCCATTCGAAAAAGGAATGATCCATATCCAGACTCCCTTTTCATGTACGACAATGGTGATGCGGTTCGGTTCATCAGCCATCGAACGATTGACATCCACCGTATGTGTGAATAAAGCTTTGCGAGGCGGAAGATTGGAAGGTTTATCCATCTTAAATAAGCGGGGGATGACCCGGCCATAGCCACTGCCGTCAATAATAAATCTTGCTTCAATCTCCGACAAATTACCTTTGCTATCCTGTACAGTGGTTAGAGAATCTGAGCCGTTAAAACGGATAGCCGTCACCGTGGTTTCGTAACTGACAGGCACACCCATTTTCTCTACAGTATCGGCCAGTGTTTTGTCGAATTCAGCCCGGGGAACCTGCCAGGTCCATGTCCAGCCTTCGGTGAACTGGTCAGCGAAAAAATAATCGCAGATTTTTCCATTCTTTACAAACTTGGCCCCGAACTTCTCCTGGAAATTTTTTTCTTTCACTGCATCGAGGAAACCGGCTTGGATCAGTCCTTCCATGCATCGCGGCAGGAGGCTTTCCCCGATAACAAAACGGGGAAATTTCACTTTCTCAACGATTTTTACTTTGAATCCTGCCTGGTGAACGATTGAAGCAGCTACGGTCCCGGCAGGACCTGCGCCGATGACCAGCACATCTACTTTTTCAGTTTTCATTATTTATTGTTGATGTGTTGAATATTTTTTTTACACTTTAATAGTGTATGGCTTAATCCGATATTATCAATTCTTTCTACGATTTCAAAACCTGCTTTGATGATACAATCTATAAAAACCTTCGAATGATACATCTGGCTATTCCCATTGGCAAGCGCAGTGAAATAGATAGAAGTCTGTTGCAGGCAGAATGCTGCAGTTTCGAATCGCTGTGTATCCCAGAATGCTTCCAGTATCAGTACGTATTTGTCATCATCCAATGCATCATAACATCTTTTTAGTATAGATACGATATCATCTTCAGAAAAGCAATCGAGAAACTGGCTCATCCAGATTGCATCATATCCACTGGGAAAGGGTTGTTTTTCATCGAGAATATTGATTGGATAAAAAGATACTTTATCGGTTAGCCCCAGTTCCTCCATTTTTGATTTTGCCACTTTTAACTGACCGGGCAAATCCATAATGGTTATCCGGATGTCCTTATTATACGCTGTACTGGCAATGGCCCATTTTCCCGTATTGCCGCCGATGTCCAACATATTTCCGATATGATCTTTGTACACGTGTTTTAAAACGTCAGGAAAAGCGAGATCAGAAAAATAATGATCAAAGTTGAACCAGCTTTTCTGAACCTGTTCTGGCAATTCAGAGATCCCTTCATAAATGGTATTCCATTTGCCAAATACTTTCAGTCCTTCCGGTTTGCCGGTCTCGATACTTTTATCCAGAGCAAAGAGGCCTTTATAATTTACATCGTGAATAAAATCCATATTGACCCTGGTGAGTGGATCATTCAGAATAAAAACTCCGGTCTTCGTAATCGTATATTTGTCACCGTTAATAATTACCAGTCCGATTCCCAATCCTGATTCCAGCAGCACACGAACACCGTAGTGGGGCAATTTCACTATCTCAATAATTTCTTCCATTGTCAGACCGGTTGTTCCACTTTCTTCGATAGCTTTCAGGATTCCTGAATTTCTGAGTGTTCTTGTTACCTGGAATATAACGGGTCCGAATGCAATCCACTGTGCGGCAGACTTGGCTTCAAAAGCAGTTTTTTTATCCTTGTGGAAGAAATTCATCACAGTTTTTTGTTTTGATTGTATCTCATAAATTCAAATGACGATGATCAGGCCTGCTTTGCCATCACTATCGCCGCGTTACATCCTCCAAAGCCCGAGGCGGTTTTTAGACAGTTTTTGAATAAACCTGTTTGCAGCGTCTTGCAAACATTGATGGGTTCTACAGTCCCCGGTTCCTTATACCCGAGGGTCGGCAAAAATATATTTTCTTTCAGTGAATGAATGGAAATAACTGATTCAATTAAGCCGGCGGCGCCTAACGTATGGCCATAATATCCCTTAAGACTATTGACTGGCGTGGATTGCATACCAGCCAGTGTAATGGCCTTTGCTTCCATGTCGTCATTATATATTGTTGCAGTTCCATGAGCAGAGATAAAATCGATATCCGACATCACAAGATCAGCGTCTTTCATTGACCTGCGAATGGCCAGCCACAGTTCTTCGCCAGTGCGTGAAGGCCCGGAAATATGATTGGCATCATTGCTGACAGATCCGCTGATAATTTTTATTGATGAACCAGAATATTTTCGATCAGAAGAAAGAATAAGTGTGGATGCACCTTCGCCAAGCGAGATGCCATTTCTGTTTGCATCAAAAGGTTTACAGGGCTCAGCGCTGATGGCCTGGAATGCCTGGAAACCTGACAGAATAAATTTTGTAATGATATCTCCTCCCGCAATTACTGCATTTTTGAATTGGCCCGACTGAATGAGACGCATACCAAGAATAAGGGCCAGTAAACCGGAGATGCAGGCATGCGATACAACGACAGGGCGGTTGGAGAAGCCGAAATGTTTTGCTATGAGTTCAGCTGAATGATGCAATGAAATTTTTTCCTGTAAATCCGGGGTGAATGCTTCGGTTTCGATCAGGCTTATATTCCCTTTTGTTGAAGAAAGAATGAAAATTGTTTCTTTATTTTTTGGATCCAATCCGGAATTATAGATTGCATTGTCGATGGATGCAATAACAATGCGTTCAAATTTTGTAAAGGATTTGGAATTGATTTGCGGGAGGGAAGCTTCATCGAACAAAGCGGCATAGAAGGGGTAGTTGGCGAGAGCGGAATTTTTGTGTTGTTTTATTCCTGAAATTCCCTTTGTCAGCTGTGCAAAATTTTCAGCGGAAGTGGAACCAAGTGGTGATAAAATATTATCTGAAACAACAAAAACTTCTCTCATCATGGTAATATATTAGATCAGCCCTTGTTTTCTTTTCCATTCTTCGAAGAACGGAGGGTTTAATAATTGGAGGGCAGAGGTCTCTTTATCGAGAAAAACCTGCATTGATGAACCGCTTGCTATTAATTGTCCGCTGTTTGTATGAAAAAGGCGGTAGCTGAATTTTAATTTGGCTGCCTCGCAGGGTAAATAATTTGTTTCGACAATTACACGGTCTCCATAACGAAGAGATCTTTTATAATCGCACTGCACGCTTACCACGGGAATGATTAGTCCATTTTTATAAAAATCGAGATAACCAATCCCATATTTGTTGCCGAAAGCCTCTCTTCCATCTTCGAAATAACGAATATAATGCCCATGCCAAACGATGCCCAGCGGATCGGCTTCATTAAAACGGACCAATATTTCAATTCGATCACTCAGCTCGTTTGGCATGGGAAAAGGGATACTTGATTAAATGCGGTGGAAACGAATGCTTCATGAGCAGGGATTAGCCACCGTATTTCGCTTTCCACTCTTTATATTTTTTCTTCTCAATATCTTCGATAACACTATGAACTCCGGTTGCATAATAATTCCGAACGCCAAAACCCATTCCCAGTTTTCCTTCAACCCGGTCAGTCATCAGCATGGTTTTTGAGCCCATGTCCACCAGCGTGGGCCAGATAGCTACAGCCTTATCTGATTTGCTCATGGCTTCCATCACAAAGATCAATCCGACTCCTTTTTTACCACCGAAATCAAATCCGGAAACCAATGCTTTGATATCATCTTCTTTTAGCCGGTGAAAATCCGCAGAGTTGGAGGACCTGATATCGTCTACATTTACTTTTTCATTTCTTTTTTGCGTCAGACTAAGATCGTTGTCTACACTGCTGCTTCTTTGGTATGCACTTTTAATATTATACTTCTTCGGTTCAGAAAGGAAGAGGTCATTAATCCCTCCGTATTCCCTGTCTCGCAAGTCGTTGACATTTACTGTCAGGTCATTGATCACTTTGTTTTTTGTGAAGTCGATACCTAAAAACAGGATTGTAGTTGAGCTGTTATTGAACACGTCTTTCACTGTCTGGGCATAACCTGATAAGCCAGATGCCAACAGAAATACAAATAATAGTTGGAAGGTTTTACGGTCAATCATTCTTTTCATAAATAAAAATTATTGTTGATTAGTAATAAAAATTTTCATTTCACATTGAGCTATTGGTTTTTCATTACAACTGACCTCCCCGCATATGACCGTGACATTGAAAATCTCGTTTTTTATGGTTATCTCGGTTTTTATTTCTTCATTTATTTTCGGCAGTGATTTTATTTCGAGATGTTGCACTGCCCCGATATACCCTAAGGGAGCCGGTTTTTTTTCCAGCATGGAAATGTATCCTATTCTGGCTGCGGCTGTCTGAGCAATATTTTCCACCAGACCGGCTTCACTCAACGCACTATTTTCTACAAATATATTTCCTTCCCTGATTTGAAGTACAGAACGGCTGATTTTTTCATCGGAATAGAGTAATTTATCCACCATCACCATGGGTGGTCTTTGCGGGATGAGTGCCAGGATATCTACATGATCATCTTTCATTTACTGTTGCCAAAAGTTATAATAATTATACCATTGTTCAGGGTATTCTCTGACTTTTTTTTCCATTTCTGCAGAAAAATCACTCAACACTTCTGTTAAGCCTGCATTTTTATCAGCCTGATTGTATTGCTTGATCGGACTGGCAAAAAAATGATAATGCAGGCTGCTTTCTTTCAAGGCAAATACAAAGGAAACCGGAACTTTAAACGTTGTAGCCAAAATAAAGGGACCCACGGGAAATAAAGCTTTTTCACCCAAAAATTTTACTCCGACAGTTTTATTTCCTTCCACAAATCTGTCGGCATGGATACAGACCAGTTCTTTATTTTTCAGGGCTTCACTGATTTCATAAATATGTGAAATATCGTCTTTGATTACGATAATTTTTGCATTTTTTTTTCCCATGATACTGTCAAAATATTCTTTGAGTTTTTGATGTTCTCCGTCAAACATTACTATGTTGACAGGCGTGTGAAGTCTTTCCAACAAATGGCCTGCGATTTCCCAGTTCCCGATATGAGCGCTCAATAATAATCCTCCTTGTTGCAGGTCAACAATCGAACGCAGGTTGTCTTCACCATCAAAATCAAAACTAAAGCGGTTAGGTATATCCGACATAATCACCACTTTGTCGATAACCGATTGGCCTAACTGGTAGTAATTGGAATAGATTTTAAAAAAAGATTTGATACGGCCGTATCCAATCCGGCGTTGGAAATAGTCGAAAATAATAGCTGAAGATTTATAGGAGAACAGGAAAAAGTAGAGTGTAACAAACCGGAGCAGGAAATAAGCCGGTATAACGCCCCATGTTTTTAATATGGATACGAAAATCCGGTATCCAAGTTTATTTCCCCTGGATTTGCCTTGCCATAACGGCATTATACGAGTTCTTTTGAATTGACGCGGGATATAATATAATCGTAAAAATTCTGGAAGGTGATGATATTTACAAAATCTTCAGGCTTTACTTTAAATGAAAAATTGTTTTCGATAACCACAACTAAATCGATATAATCAAGACTGTCCAGTTCCAGAACCTGCTTAATATTTGCTCCCGGCGTCATTTTTTCCACATCAACTTCAAATTCTTCAGCTAAGAACCCATTTATTTTCTCAACGATTTCTTCATACTTTTTCATAGTAGTATAGCAGTTATTTAGTCCATTTTCTCACAATAAGCGTTGAATTTGTTCCTCCGAATCCAAAGGAGTTGGACAAAAATACATTTATATTTTTTCCCATGGAAGTTTTTACAATATTCAATTTTTCAGAGTCTTCATCGGGGTTTTCGAAATTGATATTGGGCGCTATAAAGCTGTTTTGCATCATGATCATAGAATAAACAATTTCACTCGCTCCGGCCATCCAGCATTCATGGCCAGTCATTGATTTTGTTGAGCTCACGAGCGTGGTCTTTTCTCCGAACACCTCGCAAATGGCCCTGGCTTCACTGGCATCACCGGCAGGAGTGGAGGTAGCGTGGGCATTGATATAATCCACATCTTTTACCGATATGCCTGCTCCCTTCAATGCCATCTCCAATGATCTCACCGGTCCGTTGACTGTGGGATTGGAAATATGTTCCCCATTCGAAGAGAAGCCATATCCTATCACTTCGCCCAGAATAACCGCACCTCTTTCCAAAGCTCTATCCATGTTTTCGAGGATTATAGTGGCAGCACCTCCGCTGGGAATCAGGCCATCCCTGTCCCTGTCAAATGGGCGGGAAGCTTTTTGAGGCGCAGATTCACGGACTGAAAATGCAGACAGGGCATCGAAGTTTCCCATTGATAGAAAATTGATTTCCTGTGCGCCACCTGTGATGACGCAGTCCTGCAATCCGGTTTTGATAAAGTGATAACCCAATCCAATCGAATGAGAGCCGCTCGCACATGCGGCACTGATCGTAAAATTGACGCCGCGAAGTTTAAAGATCGTCGCCAGGTTCATGGTGACGGTTGAATTCATGGTTTGAAATACAGAACCAGAACCCACAAGCATGGTGTCTTTTTTTTGCCTCATGATATCGATCGCTTCAATAACAGGCTTTGCCGAACTGTCGTTGCCATATAAAATCCCAATTTCGTTCCTGCTGATATAATCAGGATCAATGCCGGCCTGTTCTAAGGCCTGAACAGTCGCTATGTAAGCATATTCTCCCTGTTCCGGAAGCATGATTCTTGCTCTACGGTCTAACATTCCTTTCAGGTTAGGCCTTTCTAGAAATCCTGTAAGACCGGACCTGTATCCGAATTCTTTCCTGGCCGGATCTAAAATAATACCTGATTTACCCTGGCAGAGGGAATCCCTGACTTCATCAAGGTTTTTTCCAATGCAGGAATAAATGCCAAGTCCAGTGATCACTACTCTGTTCATTGCTATTTGTAGAGTTGCAAATTTCTAGGATTTCTCCTTTTTGCTGTAAAATAAATAATTTAATAAAATGGGGTGAAGAAATTTAGTAGCTGGAAGGATTGATTCAATACGTGGAATCAACAGCCCTTTTTTGGTAAATTTTAGAGTAAGCTGCTCTGCCGGTGGCTCGACCACCTCGTCGCAGAGTCGACCACCTCATCACAGAGTCGACCACCTCATGAGCGAAGTCGACGACCCGATTTGTTACTTAAGCCCACTCATGAATACATTCCCCCATTGATCGATAACACTTCTCCGGTGATGTAAGATGCTTCTTCAGACGCAAGGAAACCCACCGCATAAGCTACTTCTTCAGGCTTTCCAAAACGATTGACAGGTATAAGCGCCTTTAAATCTTTTTCAGGCAAATCCGTTGTCATATCTGTCGAAATAAATCCCGGAGCCACTGCATTGACTGTAACTCCTCTTCTGCCAACTTCCTGCGCCAGTGCTTTTGTGGCTGCAATAACTCCTCCTTTTGCCGCCGAATAATTGGTTTGTCCCGGCAAGCCCTTTAAACCGGAGAGAGAGACGATGTTAATGATCCTTCCATATCTCTTCATTAACATACCACTCAATACCAGTCTCGTAACATAAAAAAAACTATCCAGGTTGGTATGAAGCACATTCTCCCACTGTTCATCTTTCATCCACATCATCAATACATCCTCGCGAATCCCTGCATTGTTTACCAATACTTCGATAAACTTTTCTGGATTTTTTTCGATCCATCCGCCAAGCGTTTGTTGTATTTCCTCTTTCCGGGAAACATCGAAAGCAAGTAATTCACCCTCGCCTCCCGATTCCTGGATTGCTGACAGAGTCTTATCGGCCTCTTCCTGGTTTTTTTTATAATTAATCAGCACGAAATAACCCATCGACGCCATTT
This sequence comes from Puia sp., assembly GCA_035501475.1. Lineage (GTDB taxonomy): Bacteria > Bacteroidota > Bacteroidia > Chitinophagales > Chitinophagaceae > Puia. Next base: position 11,974 of record DATJWE010000077.1, read on the forward strand.
TCAAACAAATAGCTCTTCCAATACCCCGCGATCCACCTGTAACCAATGCGCATTTCATTATAGATATCCCTTTTGCTTTGATAAACCCTGATAATTTTTTGATTGCCTGGTTTTATACACCAGGAATTGATTAATGCATTACAGACTGCGTGATCACAGGACTAAAGCTGGTTGCCGGATCAGTTTTTTCAAAATAGGATTTTACCCGCTGTAGCTCTTCATATTTTGGTTTGTCATCGACGAACCTGGGAAAGATTTTCCTGATTTCCGTATAAAAATTTTTCGTGATGGGTGATAATCGTGTCGAGCATTCCAGATAATCGATTGCCTGCAATACAGTCATCATCTGAATGACCAGCACTTCAAAACTGTTATCAATCACTTTTTTGGTGATCAATGCGGCATTACAACCCATGCTCACAATATCCTGGTTATCGTTGTTATTTGGAATGCTGTGGATATACATGGGGAATGAAAGGGTCTGATTTTCTGCTACTGTTGAAGTGGCTGTAAACTGCATACCCTGCATGCCGAAATTAAAGCCCAGTACTCCGAGATTGACGAATGGAGGCAGTATCTGGTTTAGCTTATCGTTCAAAAGATAATTCAACTGGCGTTCTGCAAGCATGGATAGTTTTGTGACAGACATTTTGAGTTTATCCATTTCGAGCGATACATAGTCGCCATGAAAATTGCCACCGTGAAAAATATTATGATTTTCATGATCCACAACCGGATTATCATTTACTGAATTCAATTCATCAACGACTATTTTTTCAGCATGAATGATCGTATCATAGATCGGACCCAATACCTGGGTTACACAACGCAGAGAATAATATTCCTGGACCTTGTCTTCAAAAACATCATGTTTGATATTTTCCGGATTGTATAAATGTTCGGAGCGGCTATGAATCATTTTACTATCCTTGAGAATATTTCTCATCAATGCAGCGATCCTGTTCTGGCCCTGGTGATGTTTCACCATGTTTAACTCTTTCGAGAAATGATCGTCATAAGCTTCCACAATTTCATTGGTCATTGCGGAGAGAAGCACCGACCAGTGTAATAATTTTTTTGCTTGGATAATATTCAGCAGGCCAATTCCTGTCATAGCTGAAGTGCCATTAAGGATAGCCAGTCCTTCTCTGATATGAATCGTGAGCGGCTTAAGCCCTGCCTCTTTAAAAGCTTCTGTGGCATTACGAAGTTCTCCCTGGACCCATACTTTCCCTTCGCCAATAAGCGCCAGACCGAGGTGTGCAAGCTGAATCAGATCACCACTTGCACCCACACCGCCATGTTCGTAAATGCAGGGAATAATATTTTTGTTGATCATATCCTTCAGCAATTCAACCAGCGAGATATGAATGCCGGAATAAGCCTGCATCAGGCTGTTCAGACGGGCTACCATAACGGCTTTACCAAGCAAGAGAGAAAGAGGGCTTCCTCCTCCCGAACTATGACTTCTGATGAGATTGTATTGCAGCTGAACTCTTTTATCCTCGGCAACCTTATATTGAGCCATAGGACCGAATCCCGTATTGATTCCGTAAATGAGTTTTCCGTTAGAAAAATCTTTCAGGAAATGATAATTTGTATCGACCTTTTCCAAAGCCGTCGCATCCAGTCTGACTCCTTTTTCTTTAAATAAAATTTCCGAAAAATTTTCTAAAGAAAGAATTCTGCCTCCAATATCTGTCATTACAGAGAATGTGTTTAGGTTTTGAACAGGAATTCCCGTCAATTGACAGGCTCTCTTTAAACACCTTATACAAAAAAAATAAAATATAAGGAAGGTATCAAATTTTTATTCCAAAAAATCCGCCAGTAATGCCGTTCTGACCTGTTTTTGGCTGATTATTTCTTTATTTATTTTCAATTATAACTATGGCAGAGGCGATTGCTTTCAGGTGCGACAGGGAAACCGAAACAAAGCTGTTATTGAGCTCAGCCAGGGTACCCGCTGTTTCTCCAAGAAGATGCAAAACTGGTTTGCCTTTTTCGTCGACCAGTATTTCTATTTCATTAAAAGATGTTCCATTTTGCCATCCTGTGCCAATGGCTTTGAAAAAAGCTTCTTTCGCTGCGAATCTTGCCGCATAATGCGCATATTTATTTGCTTTTGATTCGCAATAAGCAATTTCTTTTTCCGAAAAAACAAGTTCCCTGAAACCGGCTTCTTTACCGATTTTAGCAGCAACACGCTCCGTTTCTATCATATCAATTCCGACTCCTTTAATCATAATGATAAGAAATTAAAAAGGCTTTTAGTTCCCAAGCTTTTCTTCACAATTTTTGATTTGAGACCTTAAATAATCTGCTTCTTTTTTTGTTGCGATTTCTTTGGTAAGACCATTCCGGTAATATTTTAACGCCTGCTGATATTGTTTTTGTTTGAATGAATAATCTCCGGCGAGCACATAAGTATGATAAAATTCCGGATTGCTTGCCACAAGACTGTCAGCATTGATTTCATCACCGTTTGCTATCCGCTGTTTGTAATTTCTGAATGTGAGGAAATCCTGGTATCGCCGCGTTAATAAAAAACTGTCTGCAGCAACGGTCAGGCTGCTATCGCAAATTTCCCGGTTCTGTTTCATTCCTCTCAATGAAAACACTTTTTTGAGATCATAGCCGACATATTTGCCCAATTGCCAGGGAGAAGTGGATACCCAGACCAATAATTTTTTTGGCTCGAATACAATTGAATGATGAGCTATAAGCTGGTTCAACGCTTTTTCATTTCCGAGTCCGATGTCGGTGTTATGAAGCCCGCGCGTATCTCTCAATATCGCAATTGTTTTTTGAACTGTGTTTTTGCCATTTGCACGCAGCAATTCTGATAGTCGCTGATACCGGTATTCGGATGCACTCTCCTTCATCTGTGCAATATTCGAAGCCATGTTTCCGAGTTCTTTCCCCTGAAAATGATTGGAGCAGATAATCTGATCCTGATGCGGATCGTAAACATCGAGTGAGTCGGGGGTTTTTTCAATAACTACTGCTTTATTGTCTTCGGCTGAACCGATCAGGAAGGATTCGGACACAAACATTTTTCTTTTTTTTGCAATTGCGAGCGCTTGGTCAATATTTTGAGCGTATTGTAAGATTTCTCTCGCAACGAGGGAAACCGGGGTGGCTGAACCTGAAGGGATTTCTGATTTTGCTGCATTGATTGTAACCGTTAGTCCTTTTTCATTCATTCCCGAAACCACACCGATAAATCCGGCCCAGGTTACCGACATAAACTTGTATCCTTTTAAGGGATTTACGAATGCCACAATTTTATTTTGTGCGAATTTGTCACCGACATAAAAATCGAAATTCCGACCAATAATCATGGTGCTGTCTTCCGAGTTTGCACCCCAGGTGCCAAAGGAAGTACAACCAACGAGCGCAAGATTTTGCAGGGCATGGCCGATATCATGAGCAGCATGATAATTCAGTATACGCTGATAATTGGAGCCGATGTATTGATATTTGTCTGAAGCCGAAGCAGAGATCCCATAAATTTCTTCTTTGTATTCTTCTGTGACGTTTTTGCTGAGATTACGGTTGAACCATCCCACGAAATATTTCAGAAAATGAAGATAAAATTTTGAAGGGATCATTTTATTGATTTGCTCATTAAAATAATCCTCCTGTCTGGCCAACAATTCCTGGGTTAGCTTTCCATTTACAGCGCCACGCTCGAAAGGAGCGCCTTCTACATACAATTCGTAAAGCCCCGAATTACTTTTTCGAAGCCAGTTATTCTTTAATGTGTAAAACTCCGGGCTTATTTCCAAGCGCCGCCATTGAAGAGCGCTGCTATTTTCGATTTTTGGAGGATCAACCCTTGAAACCAACAGGACATAAATAATGCCAATCAGTATAATCAGTATTAAACCGGCAAAGCCATATCCGATTCCCTTCCAGATTTTTCTTCCCCGAGATTTTCTCTTGTATGTCAGATGCGCAGTCGGCATCAATGTTTCAACACTCACGATTTTTTTATTTTTTCAACAAAATCTTCATTGCCCAGGAAAGCGGCACAGGTAACCAGGCTGCTGATTGCAGAACCCAATATACCATGCAAATTGAGATTTTGTCCCGTTAAATACAAGTTCGGTATTTTCGTCCTCGCCGATATCAGTGTTTTATATGGATCCTTATAGTCCTTGACAATGCCGTACATGGATCCGTCATCGCTCCCAATATAATCCCTGTATGAAAGAGGAGTGGATGTATAATATGCTTCGACCTTGCTACGCAGGCCCGGAAATTTTTTTCCCAGGCAATCCAACAACCGCTCAGCTTTTCTTTTTTTGAATGCTTCATAGGTTTCTCCTCTTTCACTTTTTACAGCCACGGTATTGAAGGTGGAAGCCCAGGGTTTCACTTCGTCGAACTTCATGTACGTAAAAACGGTCATTCCTTCGGCATATTCTTTCGATGAAGAAGAAGCCGGGAAAAAGACGGCATATCCGAGGGGCCAGTCATTTTCTTTATAATCTGCCATGCTCCAGGCACATCCTTCATTGTGATAATAATAATTATGCCGGAAATATTTGAATGAATTTTTTTTGAATACGATGTTAAGGCTGAAAGACGATATTGAATTCTCGAGACTGCTGATCCTATTCCGGTACGCATTGCGGATCATGCCCGATTCTGTTATCTCCATAGTTTTGGCAGGATGCATATCGGAAATAAAATCTTTTGCATGAATCCTTGATGAATCAGCGAGTTCTACATAACTGATCCTGCCTTTTTCTTCGACAATTTTTTTTACTTCAGCATGACGATGAACAACACCTCCCTGCTCGCGGATATTTCGCGCCAATAGTTTCGCGATTTGCGAACCGCCGTCAACACATTTCCATGAGCTCTCGATAAAGCTGTTCAATATAAGTGCATGGATATAAAAGGGAGTCTTATCCGGCTGACCGGCATAGAGAATATTATTGCCTGCAAGCACAGCCTGCAATTTTTTATTTTTTGTGACTGATTCAATAAATGCCCGGGTATCGATTCCGAGCACATCTTCTTTTTCCCGGTAATCTCCCCCGGTTCTCAGATTGTACATGGGAAATTTGTTGCAGACCTCTTTAATTTTTTCGCAATACAGGATGATGCCTTCTTTCTCATCAGGAAAATCGGAAGACAATTTATTGATGAAGTTGTCATATCCCTGGGCTAAAATATATTCTTTCCTGTCATCGCCAATAATAATCCTGTCGAACCCGTCTTCATCCATTTTTTCCAGCTTCAGCTTATCCATTAACCCGAGATATTTGAATATCTGGTAAAGATTCTGGCCCTTGGCCAATCCTCCGAGATAATGCACGCCGGAATCAAAAATGACCTTGTTGCGCACAAAGGTTTGCAGGCAACCTCCAATCTGTTTATTCTTTTCGAGTATACATACACGATATCCTTCACGACCCAGGATGTCGCCGCATACCAGTCCGCCCATTCCGCTGCCAATGATTATGATATCAAAATTGTTCATTCATGGTATGATTGGCGTGTTTTATCACAAAAATTACATTCGACGTATATTTTGTGTTGTCAATTTTTTTGCAATGCATTTTTTTTTCTCCGGCTATTTTACTGATTGTCTCACCGGACAAAAAAGACAGACCGTGCTTAGTCGTTTTGTTGAAACCAAACATTTTCGTTGAAAAATATTCAGTGAGCCTGGTTCCCGCATGTTTTTCTCCCAGTTCTTTGTCACCCTCCCTGATTACAATGGTCCCTCCGGGATTCAGATGATCAATGCATTTTTCAATCACAGTCTGTTGTTGCTTCGGCTGCAGGTAATGCAATACATCAGATAAAATGATTCCGTCGTATCTATCGAAAGAATACCCTTCGGCTTTAGCGCATATAAAATGAATTCTCCCATCCTTACTGAAGCAATGATTGGCGAGTGTTGTTTTCTCTTCATCATAATCTATTCCCGTGATTTCACGTTGCGGAGCTGCAAAATGAAGCAGGTAAGACATGAATCCATATCCGCAACCAATGTCCAGCAATTTACCGCGCGCAGGAAGCAATTCATGAAAAATCCTGTAGTTTTTTTCAAGCCTGAGTTTTATTCTCATGTACCATTCAATAATGGGGCCTTTGTAGATATAGTTATATTTTAATTGATCTTTAAAATAGGAAGGCTTTTCTATTTCCTGTTTTAGTTTGCTGAATTCTTCCCTGCAATACCGGCCGATCATTTTTGCTCTTTCTGCATAACCGATTCCGAATCGCTGATCGTCGGGTTTTATCCGGGGAAGAAATTTCAGGGTGATGATCCCGTCTTTCAATAAAAAATCTCCCTTAGTCATCGTATAGCCGGAACCGTGAATGAGTATGGGCAGGATATCAACCTGTAGTTTTTCTGCAAGGAAAAAAGCGCCTTTGTGAAAACGCTTCATGTTGCCGTCAACTGATCTTGTCCCTTCAGGGAAAACGACTACCGAATAGCCCTGATTTATCTTTTCTTCCAGTAAATCGTAACTGCTTTCTGCGCCATGCATGATCGGATAATAATCTGCCATTCTCACTACGGCACCGAAAACCGGGGAATTCCAGACCCAGTGGTTCGTAAATAAAATCAGTTTGGGATGCAACATCACGGTAGACAATATATCAAGAAATGACTGATGGTTACAAACGACGAATGCGGGTTTTGAAAAATCCTCGTGCTGCGGATTGATAATTCTTTTTTTCACGTTACCCATAATATACATCAAAGACCAGCAGTATTTGGAGAGAAAAGCGTGGTAGATCAGTTTCCCTTTTTCTTTGTTGAACGGATTCAGCCTAACCACAATGAAGCCAAAAATGGTCAATATGATACTGCCGGACACGAAATAGGAAAAAGAGAAAATGGATTTAAATAATCCGAGGGCTGTCCATGGAAATAATTTTTTCCCGACCCTGTTTTTAATTAAGAAAGCAAATAGAAAAGGAATCAGGATCTGGGCCATAATGACTACGCAAACAATCCCCACGATGGAAATAATGGCGATCGACTTAAGCGCCGGATGTTTCGCAAAAATCAGAACACCCAATCCGGCAATGGTTGTGATGGCAGACAGAAAAATTGACGACTTGTATGACGAGAGGTTTTTTTTGCCTGTTTTATATTCCTGCAATAATCCATCCATGATGAAGAGACTATAGTCGTCGCCAAGTCCGAATATGAAAGCTGATACAATGATGTTTATGATGTTGAAACGGATCCCAAAAATTCCCATGATCCCAAGAATCCAGATGAAGGTGATGAACATCGGAATGAAAGAAACCAGCGTGAGCTCGATTCTTCCATAGGTGAGTAGCAATACGGTGAAAACGAGTATTGACGACATCCAGGCAATGCTGCCGAAATCAGAATTGATGAGATCAATGAATTTATTCGTCAGGTATTGCTTATCCAGTACAGTAACTGTGGGAGCATTTTCAAATGACGAATAGACAAACTGTTTATTTTCAGGTGCAACCCGCACAAGGGTAACAACTGTAGTGTTTCCCGGCTTTTCTGTGATATAATCGTCCAGGTAATTCTTTCTGAAATTATTGATCGACGCTGTGTCTACGGGTTGAAAATCTTTGTTCAGGAGCGCATTGAACTGGTCGAAAGCAGTTGCTTTAAATTTCAATGCAGCGCCTTCTTCAACCAATGATTTCATCAACTGGTTTTTCTTAGCAGGAGTCCAGTATTGCTTCCATCGGTCAATTTTCAGTTTTTGCAGGGAATCTGAAATGATGAGTGAAGAGACTGACGAATATTTTTTGACGATCCCGCTGTCCTTCAACTGCTCGACCTTGCCCAACATCTTTTCATTATTCATCAGCGCTTCGTCGAGATTTTTTCCATCGGAAACAAGATAAATGGATTGCAGCGAAAGAAGGTTGATTTTTTTCAGATTATCTTCTGCCCGTTTTAGCTTATCCGACATATAATTCATGCGCGACAGGTCGGGTTCAAAGCCTACCCATCTTGCAGTGTAAGCAAAAACAATAGTGAGCAAAACAATAATAATGACGAGGATCTTATTGTATTCGGGGCGATAAGAAGCTATCCTGTCAATCCAGGAATAGGTTATTGCACGATGTTGTTGTTGTTCTTTTTCAGAAGCAATGAGGTGCGGTAAAAAAATCAGTGTGCAAACTGAGGCACCGATCAGGCTGAAAGCAGCGAAGAGCCCAAGGTCCTTGAGCATTTCAGATTGGACAAATTCCAGACACAGAAATCCTCCGATGGTTGTAAAACTACCGACAGTCAGCGGGAGCGTAAGATCGCGGATAACGTCAGGAATACTTCGTGTATGCCGGTAAT
>DATJWE010000078.1:0-29661 GCA_035501475.1 Puia sp.
GATAACAGATGTTTAAAAAAATATTTTTCCAGGGACTGGCAGCGGGGCTACTCGCTGCCATTGCTTCGATCATCTATAACCGGATTTATTTTTTTGCGTTTGGGGTTAATTTCTCGAAGCTGGTTAATATTCCGGTGCTGACTGCACTCAATTTAGCTGCCTGCATTGTAGCTGCGATCGGTTATTGGCTCATAAAAAAATGGTTCGGACCAAAAGCAGATATTATTTTTAATTTCAGTTTCAGCATTCTTTCCTTCGCAAGCATTATCATTCCCGTATCAGCGACCCTGCCATTCGATCTTAAAAACCCGGAACTATTTCCCGGTCTGACAGTTCCCATGCATTTTTTTCCTGCATTGGCATGGTTCACTTTAAATCCCCTGTTCAAAAAATAAGCCCTTATTTTCCGACAGTTCAACTCCCGTCCCCGGTACACTTCTTCTCCCGCTCTTTCCCCAATCGTGTACCTTTATTTGCAAATTAAAATCGAATGAAAAAATCATCCCCGATTACCAGGAGAAGTTTTGTCAAACATACCGCTATGCTTGCTATCGGTGCCGAATTTGCCGCTGGTAAGCCGATCAAATTAGCTGCGATGAAATCAACTAACAAATTGCCGAAGTGGAAAGGGTTTAACCTGCTCGACTTTTTTTCTCCTGATCCCGCCCATTCAGGACAAGGCACTCCCGGAGATTATTTTCGCTGGATGACCGACTGGGGATTTGATTTCGTACGCATACCCATTGCTTATCCCAATTATCTCAACATCGATCGCAGCAAAAAAATTACTCCTGATGATGTATATAAAATTGATCAAAAAAGGGTTGATAAGATCGATCAACTTGTTGCGCTGGCTCATGAGTACAAAATGCATGTCAGTCTCAACCTGCATCGGGCTCCGGGATATTGCATCAATGCAGGATTTTATGAACCTTATAATTTATGGACTGACCAGCAGGCACAGGATGCTTTTTGTTTTCACTGGCAACTCTGGGCAAAAAAATATAAAAACCTTTCTCCAGAACTAATAAGTTTTGATCTGGTGAATGAACCGAGTATGAGAGAGGATATGAATGACCAGCATTCGAAACTAAGTCCGGTGCCTGGTGATGTGTATCGAAAAGTTGCCAAAGCTGCAGCAGAAGCCATTCGAAAAGAAAATCCTTCTCACCTTGTTATTGCAGATGGAAATAATGTAGGCAATAATGTGATTCCGGAAATCATCGACCTTAATATCGCACAGAGTTGCCGTGGATATAATCCGGGACTCATCTCCCATTACAAAGCTCCCTGGGCGAACAAAGATCCCGACCATATGCCGGAACCCAAATGGCCCGGACAGGTGGGCGACAAATATCTGAGTCGCGACCTGCTCGAAAATTATTATCAACCATGGATTGCATTAGCTCAACAAGGTGTGGGTGTACATTGCGGAGAATGTGGATGCTGGAACAAAACACCACACGCTGTATTTTTAGCCTGGTTCAGCGATGTACTGGATATTCTCGCAAGCAATGGCATCGGTTTCGCAGTCTGGAATTTTAGTGGTGATTTCGGAGTGCTCGATTCCAAACGAACAGATGTTGAATATAAGGACTGGCACGGTCATCAGCTTGATCGGAAAATGCTTGAATTGATGATGAAACACTGATTAAATGCTGCAGCAAAAAAGATTGTTGGAATTAACAACATATTAGCACATATTTCATATCTCTCGCCTTTGATTATACGTATTACCTATAGAAAGATCGCCTGTCAAAAAACGGATTAAAGTGTCAGATTTTATTAAACGCTCACTACGAAAATGACAGCTCTTTCTATTCGATTTGTTAAAGGCTATTTAGTTGAAGCTCACAATTGTTATAGAAAAGTTATCAATCCAACGCCATTAAACTTCCTGCTTGGTTTTTGATCTTAAAAATGTAAAATAAAGATCATGAAAAAGTTAATCATCATATTGTTGTCATTGGGTTTGGCTACGGGTGTGTATGCGCAACATCATGTGGTTGTCGGAGGAGGTGGTTATCACTATTATGTAAGGCCATCAGTTAGAGTCGGACTCGGCTATGCACCATTTTATCCTTATTACGGTTTTGGTTTCGGATATTATCCTTTTGCTTATTATCCTTTAGGTTATCCTTATCCTCCGGGATACGGTTATTACAGGCCCTCGAAATTAAGTATGCAGATCGAGGATATTAAAAATGATTATCACGATAAGATTGTTTCTGTCAGACACGACAAGAGTTTAACTCACGCTGAAAGAAAAGAGAAGGTCCATGAGTTGAAGCAGGAACGGGATCAAAAGATTACTGACACAAAAAGCAATTATTATAAACATTAAAAATATTGTTTAAGGACGGTAAGACGGGCCCCGCCGATAGATGGCGGGGTTTTTTATTGATAGTGCAGAAATAGTAAATGCTACAGCGTTGCCTTCCACCAATGGGGCCGTTCTTCAATTAATCATTTTCAATTTTCTAAAAGTACCGTTTATAAGAGCAAGATCCGTGTCGGTGAGATAAGTGATCCTGATCAGCATATTGACGCAGCCAAAATTTCTGGCGCCAAATATTTTATTCTCAATGGTTCCTTTCTTGTTCATGATCGGCAACTCAAAATACCTGTATTCAAGATCACCCAGTTTCCCGTCTTTTATTAACGGCATGTTTTCGCTCCTGCCGGTGATTTTTTTATAATATACTTTAAGAAAAAGATCAGGGTTACTTAGTGTATCAGCGTAGCAGGCACGTAATGACACTGTATAATTCTGCTGTATTTCAATTGGTGAAACAATGATTGAGGCGGTATCTGCCATTTTCGTCAGGCTCAGAAACATCAATGCATATTCAAAAGAGAGATTTTTCATCTGGGCGAGATCTACTTCTGGACCAGTTGAACTATTGGTGAAAATTACTTCACTCAATTTCTTATAGTCAGAACCGATCCGCAAATATTTTTTTTCTGAAAGAAAATTGTCATACAAATACCAACCTTCAGGAAGTTGAAAAGAAATCCTGAGATCTTTATTCTGATAAAGCCAATTGGAATCTACAGTCCCCAGGTTGACCGAACTGTCTTCACAATGCTGTGCCACACATTCATTTGAAAGAAAGGAAATAAGAAGCAGGATTGCTGATGAATAGAACCGGGACTTTCTCATGATTTTCAAATTGCGCGTTAATGACAATACTGAAATTTTTTCGAAGATAATTTTTATTGCTGATTCGCCGTCCGGTATCGTCTCCCGAAGAGGGCGATACCGGGCATGGATAATTCGGCAAACTAAATATTAAGAAACGGTTTTTACCCCATCGTCCCTTGCAGGAGACGATGAGAGACGATAAAACTCAACTCACCAGTTCTAATCTCTCTAATTGTTGATTAATAAATTTTATCTCTTCCGCCGAAAGCGTAACATCGATTGCTTTCGCATTTTGAATCGCCTGTTCCTTGTTTCTCGCCCCCGCGAGAGCAATCGTGATTCCCGGCTGTTCAATAGTCCACCTAATGACCAATTGTGATAACGATGCTCTTTTATTTTTTACGAGAGGCTCCAATTTATCAAGCATCGCATTAATCCGGGAAATATTTTCCGGCTTATAAAATTTAGTTCCGGGACGATGGTCTCCTGAGGCAAACTGATGGCCGAGCTTAATTTTTCCAGTCAGCAATCCTCTTTGCAATGGGCTATACGCAATAATCGATTTATGATTTTGGATACAATAAGGAACCAATTCTTTTTCAATACTCCTTTCCACCATGCTATAAGGAACCTGGTTGGAAGCAAGTGATATGGTTTTCTCGGCCTCTTTCATCAGGTTCGTATCATAATTGCTCACACCGGCAGCGCGCACTTTTCCCTGCTTTATCAATGCAGCAACGGCTTCCATCGTTTCCTCTACGGGCGTAGTGATATCCGGCCAGTGAATCTGGTACAGATCAATATACTCCGTTCGTAAGCGCCGAAGACTATCTTCACATTCTTTGACGATGCTTTCTTTTCCTGCATATTTATAAATGTCCAAAGGCTTTCCATCATTATCTTCACTTTTAAATGCAAAATTTCCTTTCTTTTCATCCCATCGCATTCCGAATTTTGTCAATAGCTGAACTTTCTCACGCGGAATATCCTTCAATGCTTCACCAACAATCTCTTCACTTAATCCCTGTCCGTAAACCGGTGCCGTATCGATAGAAGTCACTCCGAGATAATAAGATGCTTTTATTGCTTCGATGGCATCTTTTTTGTCCGTGCCCCCCCACATCCAGCCTCCAATGGCCCAGGCTCCAAATGTAATTGCTGATAATTTGAGATCTGTCTGTCCCAGTTGTCTGTACTCCATAATAATTTCTTTTTCCAGTCCAATACTTATTTGTTCGCGACCCTGAATTCAAAACCCGACACCCTTTGTTTTGGTTTTCACCCTGCACAAAAACATATTCACGGTAATATATAAGGAAGACCCATCATCTCCCCAAGCACAGTTGGAGGTAGGTTGGGTGGTTTCAATTCTTCCAAGAACCTTTCCTGTTGGTGATATCACCAGAACGCCTCCGGGGCCAGTAGTAAAGAGATTCCCTTTACTGTCCATCTTCATTCCATCAGGCGCTCCCTTCCATCCTTGTTTGATCATAGAAGTTCCGTCAAAAAATATTTTTCCTTCTCCCAATGTACCATCAGCTTTTACAGGATAGGCCATGATGATGGGCTTATCAGGATCCGATTGTCCCACATACAAAATTTTTTCATCAGGTGAAAAAGCCAGGCCGTTGGGAAGAAGATTGTCGATAAGTAAAGTCACTTTTCCGTCTGCAGAGAGACGATAAACTCCCATAATGGGTGATTCACGTGTGGAATCTTTTTCATGATTCGGCAGTCCGTAAATCGGGTCGGTAAAATAATAATCGCCACTTGATTTTTGAACAATATCATTCGGGCTGTTGAATCGCTTTCCCTGGTAATTGTCGGCGAGTGTACGTTTTCCGCCGTGTGACAAAGGCATCTCACTGATTCGCCGGTCGCCGTGCTCACAGGCAACAAGGTGGCCTTTATTATTGATAATAAGTCCATTGCTTCCCGGCTCCCTGCTATAGGGCAGGATACCTGTATATCCCGAAGGTTTCAAAAACAAAGATAGTCCTTCACTTTCTTTCCACTTGAATATACTGTTGTTTGGAATATCCGAGAATAAGAGATATCCTCCCTGCTTCACCCATACAGGACCTTCGGACCAGGCAAAACTGTCGGCAAGAATTTCGATACTCGCATCCTTGCCGATCAAATCGTTAAAGGAAGGATCGAGATTTGTAATGCGTCCAATTGTTTTGGGCTGTGCCAATGAACTGCAGGCAATGCATATTGCAATAAAAAAGAAAAAAAAATTTCTCATAATAAAAGAGTTAAGCAAATATAAACCTGAATGAATCTAAAAAACGGGCTGAATAATATTTCATTTGTAAATATCAGACCTTGTCCAGGTCGAGAGGCAGCTCACGTATTCTTTTGCCTGTCATATTGAATATGGCGTTACAAAGTGCCGGCGCCACGGTGGGCAGGCCCGCTTCTCCAACTCCCTCAGGAGGGTCATTGCTTTTCATTACAATGATTTCTATTTCGGGGCATTCGTGCAACCTGAGCATGGGATAGGTATCAAAGTTCTGTTGAACAACTCTTCCTTGGTCAATGGTCAATCCTCCCTTATACGTAGCCGTTAGTCCCATGACGATACAGCCTTCTGTCTGTGCTTTTACGATATCTGGATTAACGAACATGCCGCAGTCGATGGCTGCGGTGATCTTTACGGGCCTGACCTTCCCGTTTACTCTCGCAATATGCACGACCATGGCCACGCATGAGCCTGATCGCTCAACAATCGCCACTCCGTTACCGGTGTCTTTTTGAGCAGGCTTATACCAATCCGAACGTTCTGCGACTTCTTTCAACAATGCAGTGTAGCGCTTGTGATTTTTTAATAGCGAAAGCCTGAAATCAAGAGGATCTTTTTTTGCTGCACTGGCTATTTCATCAATAAATGATTCGTGGGCAAAACAATTTGTGGAATGATATACTGACCGCCAGTAGGTGATGGGAATATATAATTTGCGCAACACGCCTTTGATGTCAATATTGGGAATTGCATATTCGGTATTGATTCCTCCTGCGATTGCCCGGCCTGCCCGGTCATTATCGCCTGACTGGTTATTGATCTCCTGGCAGATGACCATGTGTTCAAGTGCCAGAAGGTTTCCTTCCTTATCGATTGCGGCACGACAAACATTGAGCGAGCAGGCCCTGAAAGGTCCCTGGGTAAGATCATCTTCGCGTGTCCAGATAACTTTAACAGGAGCCCCTGTTTTCATCGACAAATCCGCGGCTTCTTCCGCTACATCTGTCATGCTTCTGCGGCCAAAACCACCCCCGAGAAAAGTATAATGAATCATTACTTTTTCTTCCAGCACATTACATTGAAGAGCCAACTGGGACCGGACGCCGTTGGGGTTTTGGGTGGAACCCCAAAATTCGCAGCGGTCTTTCTGCGCATACACTGTGGCGTTCATCGGCTCCATTGGCGCATGCGTCTGGTAGGGAGTTTCATAAGAAGCTTCAATCTTTATATCTGCTTTCTCAAATGCTTCCTTTACATTTCCTTTTTTATTGAAGGACACGGCTTCCTGCGTGGAGGCCTGTCTGTAATCTTCCTTAATTTTTTGTGAAGACCAGGATTCAAAGCCGGAATTGTCCCATTTGATCTCAAGTTTTTTCCTGCCCTGAACTGCTGCCCAATAACTATCGGCAATTACGGCTACACCTTCCCGTTTGTAACCCCATACTTTTCTTTCAGTCTTCAACACATATTTTACACCCGGGACTGCCCGGGCCCTGGCATCATCAAAGCTGAGCAGCTTTCCAAGAAATACGGGAGAATGTTCAATGGAAGCATAGAGCATTCCGGGAACCGAACAATCGATTCCGAATACAGCCTGGCCGTTCGTTTTTACCGGGATGTCTCTCCTCAACAGAGATTTTCCGATGATCCGGAAATCTTTGGGATCTTTTAGTTTGGGGTTTTGAGGAGGGGAAAGTTTGGACGCCTCTTCTGCCAGTTCTCCATAAGCCAGTTTTCTTCCTGTCGGGCGATGAATAACCGTAGCATCCTGCGCATAGCAATCACCTGCCTGTACGTTCCAGCGTGTAGCCGCTACCGTTATAAGCATTTCTTTAGCAGCAGCCCCCATCTTTCTCATCAATTCGAAATTACCCGGTATACTGTGGCTGCCTACGACCATTTGATCTCCATACAATGATCTGTCGGCCGGCGACTGTTGGATTTCCACTTTGTCGATATCAACCTCCAGTTCTTCCGCAATAATCATGGGTATAGACTGAAACATACCCTGGCCCATTTCCGGCCTGTGATTATAAATCGTAATCTTTCCTGAAGAATCAATGAAAATATAGGCATTCAAACCCTTGCCCAGGGTTTCCCTGTCAGAAAAGTTGGTAACCTGTTTGCTGCTTTCACCGGTCTCCATGAAACCAATGACAAATACAGCGGCGCCTGACATTGCGGAAAGCTTGATAAATTCCCTACGCCGAAGTTTATGAACGGCCTTCAT
This sequence comes from Puia sp., assembly GCA_035501475.1. Lineage (GTDB taxonomy): Bacteria > Bacteroidota > Bacteroidia > Chitinophagales > Chitinophagaceae > Puia. The sequence continues at coordinate 7,621 of DATJWE010000078.1, forward strand.
GGCAAAAAAGTTTCTTAACCCAATGTAAATTTAAAAATAATCAGAATGGGAGGAGGATATTTTTTTGACCCGATAGCCTGATGTATGAACAAACCTAAAAATTACCAGGTGATATTGGGATATTTATAGATTCCCCATGGAAAAACCATTATTGGGATTTGCAAACTGGTCCAGCCAGACCTCGACGATAAGATGATAGCCGATATCAATATATCTGATGATTTTTATTTCACGTTCTTTACCATTTACTCTCTGCTTTTTGGGAGCAATTTCGAAATAATGTAGTTCTGACCGCACTACTTCATAATTATCTTCTCCGAAAGCTGATTTTGACAGTGAGGATATATGCCTGATGATATCGCCTAATTTCACTCTTTCACCAGGATTTAAGGATTTCCACATAATATTTACATTGTAGTTATATGAATCTACCGGGAGCTTGCTTAACCAGTTACCATAAAATAAATATCTGCAGCGACTCTCGTCTATATAATACTTGATCACAAAGGAATTTAATGGGATAGAAACTAACTAGATGCTCAAGACTTAGCATTCTCTTTAGGAAAATTACTAAGAGAATTTTACGAAACTTCTGAATGATCTTACGATAAGGTCGATATATCAATAGATTATTGCAAAAAATATACCAAGACACCTCTCAAACCTTGTAAGATGGCCAATTTCAATACTTATCGGGGCTAAATCTATAAAAGATTGCCCGGATAGGGAATAAGTGTTTTACTGTATACTCTTTGATGCTGGTTTTACGCTGAGATAAATTTTTTTCCGGATTCAGGAACTCTTAGCCTGAGGTTGTTTAACCGTGAGAGTAGCTTCATCTTTTTTATTCATCAGTTGATTCCAGTTGGAATTCTCCTTTGAAATCAGGTATTCGACCCGTTCAGCCAGGTTGGATAATGATGAGTCAGTTTTGTAAGGCCCGGATTGAGTCAGGAACATATATTTTTCATGTTTCAGTGATTCTGCAGTTGTCCTGTATTCAATCCATTTTTCCTGGAACTTGAACAGAACAAGTGTCCCGGCAATGATTGCAACAAGCAACCCCAGTACTCCAACGATATATTTAATGCTATTGGATTCCTTCAGGTAGCCAGTGAGAAAAGGAATGACTACTGAAATAGCAATTTCAGCAGTTTTGAGAGACTGGTAAAAATTCTTATTAAAAACACTGCTGCGGCTGTACCAGTTTAATTCATCATCCAGTCTTTCCTTGACATATTCATCAGTAGTCATGTGTTATTATTTTATTGTGACAAATGTTGATCTTTTTATTTCAGGCGTTCTCCAATAACGGTATTGGATAACTGATCATGAAAGAATTTTTTTGTTATGGCATAACTAATGACTTGAGCAATCATATAAACGATGAACAAGGGTGTTGCCACACTGGCAAAGGCGGTGATGACCCACTTGATGATATTCCTGATTACAGATTTCCCAAATGAAATCGGGTTTCCTGCATTATCCGTAATCTGCAATTTCATGATCAGCTTGCCCGGTGTACCACGCCATGAGGAGGATTCCATGAATGCATAAATCACAATTTGAATAGCTGCTACGAGCAGATAATATAAAAATATTTCAGCCGTGAGATCAAATGAAGCGCCTCCATAATAATTTTTTTCATAAGCATATTCCCTCATCGGCCCCTGTGCAATTCCAAGATAAAATATCAGGCCCAAAGGGATTCCGATAATAAATCCATCGAGAATTGAAGCCGCAACGCGTTTCCAGAAAACAGTCCACAAGTAGCTCTTTCTCCATTCCACATCCAGTTTGGGCATCACCAGTTGTTTCTGGGCTGATTTTTCACCTGCTTCTTTTCCTGTAAAATCATGAATCGATTTATAAATGTCATTGACCACTGCAGTGAGGGCATCGTCCTCACTGTTCCAAAATTGTTTATTGTTGAGTGGTTGGTGGTTCTTGGGCAGGAGTGGCAGGTTGGCAAAGGGTGTTGCCTTCCACATACAGTTTCTCGCGAGGATGGGGAGTAAAATAGTTTTACGATTATTATGATTGACAATCACTTTTTTTATTCTTTCATAACACCCATCATTGTTCAAAAAATCAACGCTGATGAATGCAAGGACAATGTCGGCGTCAAACAATTTTTGTTTATATGCCGCGATATTTTCGCCCGGAGGGATTTTAAAATCCCCGTTTATTTCAATAGGAAGTGGTGTGCTGAACCGTATTGTGGACAAATGTTTGTCGATTGCCTGGCAAACGGATTCATCTTCGGGTGCTGCTAAAAAATAGACCGATATTTTGGATTTTGTTTTGCCGGCTGTATTTGCATAATCCTGTGAAGCAGGTTCCGCAGTCGGTTCATTTCTTATGGAAGATGAGACTGGGGATGCGGCTTGCTGTTGAACGGCTGGAGCGGCGGGTTGGGTTGATGGTATGGACCCGGATGAAGAACCGGGTGTTGCTACAGGCGCACTGACCCTTTTCCCGAGCTGGAAAATATTATTGCCGACGGAAATAAAATCATTGCCTGTAATAAATTCTTTTTCTACTCTCCTGTTGTTGACAAATGTTCCGGAAGAAGAATTCAGATCGACGATCAGATATTTGTCGTCCCCGATCTTTGAAATCTGGCAATGGTGTGCTGAAGTATCGGGATCATTGAACACAATATCGTTCCCCGGGCTGCTTCCGATTAGCGCCACCTGCTTGGCATCGAGTATATCCTGAAGGGTTGACATGGTTAGCTATATTAGATATTACCAAAAAATACACATTAATCTGTTGTCAATTATTTTGCAAGCATCCGGTCCACCAATATCCTGATGCCTGCTGCAATATCAGTGAACGCATCATCCTGGTCGGAAAATTCGGTAACCGGCCTGGCTCCTTTGGGCAGTGCCTGCAGTTTGGCATAGGGCATTTCCTGCCATTCGCATTTTCTCAGTATGATTGGCACGACGCACGCGGTATTTTCTTCATGTCTCTTCAATGCAGAAGATAGTTCTTTGTTCCAGATATAATCAGAGTTATTGAAATCTGCGCTGATCAATAACAGAATGATGTCTGCGGCGGCTAATTCTTTTTTTATTTCATCATCCCATTCCTGGCCGGGAACCAGTTGCCTGTCATTCCACACTTCTATTTTGCCTGATCTTTTGAGCATAATCAGATGCTTATCCAGTTCATTTTTTAAATCTTCATCCGTGTGTGAATAAGAAATGAACAGGTTTAGTTTTGATACAGCTCCATTGATCATGGCCAACTTAATTTGAGAGATTTGGAATGGGAGAAAAAACCTTTAAAACCGTTGATTGTAGCTACCCCGTAAATTCGGATCGGCGATTGTATCGGAATAAGCAAATTAAAATTAATGCAATTAATCATTCAGCAGAATAGTAAAAACCCAAGCACTTGTGTCAAAGTTCCCATCCGATACGTTCCTTCATAAAATCAGGTTATCCATCATTTCCTGCCAGTTTCCCAGATTTAAAATAATATTTTCCTTTTTTTATATACCACAACAAAAAAACACAAAGCAATATGAGAAGCGAAATACCAATGTCGAGGAATAAAGAAGATATCGGTTTTCCCTGAGCAATCGTTTCACCTGAAAGGCTGACCGGATCCGTGTTTCCAACCAATACAAGATTGGCCCAATAATAAGGAAGCAGGTTTTTTCTGCTTCCTTTCCTGATAAAATCCAGTTTTGCCTTACGGAGGGCTTCATCCTTTCTTACTCCTTTGGCAAGGTTTTCATTAAATATTTGTGTAATTGTATAAATGGATTGATCCTCGGCTTCCCATAAAGTGGCGGCAACTGAAGGCACACCTGCCGCAGCAAAGCCTCTCGATAAACTATATATTCCTTCGCCGGTTTCGATTTTTCCAACATTAGTCTGGCAGGCGCTCAATAATACCAGTCTTGTAACCGGCTGATTCAACAATTGCAACTCTGAAAGATGAATTACTGAATCCTGCATAAACAGGAGAGGTTCGTTGCCACTCGTATCCGCATTCGCATGCGAAAAAATGGTGACGATTGCATAACCCGGCATTTTTTCAAGAAAATTCTTTTTGCTTGCTTCTTCATTAATGAACAATTTGCTGCCCTGGTAATTACTTGCCGTTTGCCGAAGCGCTGATTCGGATGATTTCAACTCAGCCAGATTCAGATAAGGTTGAAAAGAAACGGGCGCAAAACCAACAAAATTTCCTGAAGCGGCATACAAATCCGTTTTTTTCAGCAGATACCGTGCAGAATATACATAGCTGAAGGTATAATCTGATAACAAGAACTGCCTGCCGGATTGATCAGTGCACAAGGCTTCGAAGGGAAGCAGAAAATTGTCAGGGCAGATGATTACTCTTCCTTTGGGTAAACCCAGCGGTTGGAAAAGAGCTTTATAAAGTTTTTCGGACAGGGACACGAATTGCTGATATTTGCGGTTCAGCTTTCCTTCATCTTCACAAAATCCAAGGAACTGGTTGATCATTCCATAATTAAATTCTCCGCCCGAAAGTTTGATCATCTTCGTTGCGGAAGGGCTAATACCCAGTACATATGCTAGGGTATCATTTACAAAATAATGTACAAAACATTGATTATTGACGACTAGGTATTTTTTTAAATCAGCCAGAGAAACAATATCATCAGCATATTTATACTGATAGTAAACCGGATATTTTTGTTCAAGCGATTTGATATAACGGTCAAATTCCTCTTTGACCTGCAATAATTTTAGTTGCTGATCATTGTAGGCCGGTGTATTGGCCGGAATAGCATTCAGCTCTAATTGTGCTGAAATGATGGCCAGCTGAAAACGTTGCCCGGCCGATATTTCAGCAGGTGGCAAGTGCGCCGACGCGCCGGCTTCATTCAGTTTATCATTCAATAATACAGCCCGGCTTTTCTCCATAAAAAAGAAAGCAAGTCCAAAATCATTAGCCAGGTAGCAGGCTTCCATAGCATTGGTAAAAAATTCCCGGGTCCAGTCCCGCCAGTATAACTTACTTTGTTCTTCCATTTGTTCATGGCGGACTTTTGTTATCAGCGAATCTGCTACTTTAGCTGTTTCCAGTGTAGCCTGAAGAAATTTGGGGTCATTATTTTTTTTGTATAGATGTAAAAGCAGTTCTGTTTTATTACCAAGAATAACCAGGATCCATTCTTTGTTCGGCAATACTTCCAGCGCTGAAACAGGAGGATTAATCAATACATTGTGATGAACATCGATATTAAAATCGTTCAATGCCATAAAATAGTAATCCGTCGCTTTTTCATATTTGCCCTGTTGGAAATTCAGCTGTTCCAGGTTTACATGAGCCTTAGATAAGCGTTCGGCGTCGTTATTCTTCATGGCAAAGTCAATTGTCTTTACATAACATTCATTTGCTCTGTGGTAGTCATTGTGCCTAAGGAAAAAATTTCCAAAATCGGTATAATCATCTGCAACCTGCCAATTGTTCTGCGTTGAAATGCGCAAACGGATCGCCTGTTTAAAAAATAAAATGGTTTGTTGCGTGTCGCCACTCGCATCGTATAACATTGCCCGTAATGTCAGGGCAGTCGCTTTCTCAAAAGAATCATGTTGCGAGTCAGCATAAAACATAGCGGTATCTACATCTGAAGAAGCCTGGACATACTTTTGCTGATACAGGTAAGATTGTGCCCGTTGATTGAAAAATTTTGCTATATATCCGGAGTCATTCGCTTTTTTTGCTTCGGTGATACCAATGGTATTTTCATCCACACTTTTCTGATAATCTCCCTTCGTGAAAAAAATGAGGCACTTCTGATACCTTGATTCCATCCCCTTATCTTCATGTCCGGCTATGACCTTAGTCAACAGAATCGTGCTGTCGAAATAAGTCAATGCTTTATCAACAAGATTCAGGCTTTTGTAATAATAGGCGAGATTGAGCAGGCTGTTAATGGCAAAACCCCTGGAGCCGCTTTTCTCATTACCCGTATTTATACGGATCGCAGCAATGGAATTCGCGATTACTTCAGGAGTAGCGATGTTATTGTTCAGTCTGTATTGATATAAGGCCGTTCTATCCAATATTCTCGCATATACCGAATCGTGAGCCAATCTGTTATTATCAAATTCTTTTTTTAATGCATCCAGTTTTCTCAACTTCTGGGCTTTATCCGGTAAAGTTTCATTTTCAATGATCAAAAGTTTTTCCTGGATTTGCTGACTGGTTTCACTCTGCGCAAAACTTCTGCAAACTGGTGCACACATCATCGATATCAGGCCGATCAGGCCGATAGAAACTGAACTCATTGGATTACGAAAGCCCATAATGAATATGGTTATTTTCTTCTCATAATAATTCCATTTCTGATCAAATTATTGAAAGAAGAATTTCGATAAACGATGCCATTGCTTTTCAGGATAGACAGAATTTGTTCTTTGTCTGATATTCCTGACGATATCAAATCATAGTTCGCGCAAATAGTCCCCGTTGCAATTGGGGTAGCAAAAGATGACCCCGTTACAGTCGGCATCATTCCTACCGGAGCATTCGGAGGTATGAAAACATAAAAGCCGCTAACTATAGCATCAGCCTGGACACCGATATCCACAACGTTTGGAGAAAAATTCTGGATCGGGCTTACCGATTCACTCGCCGTATCGATAGTGGTGACCGCAATTACATTGGGCAAATCATGATTTCTGGCCAATGAAGCAGGATAAAAACAAACACTGTCGAGATTGTGTAGTCCGGCAGAACTTACATGCAATGTAGTATCCGTATCTTCAACCGGGCCTGCATTTCCTGCCGCGGCGACAAGAAGGATATTTTTTGAGGTTAAATATGTTCTTACATATTCCTTTAAAAGAGTTGCACAGGAATCAGGATTGGAGGAGCCGGGTTGAGGTTTCGGAGCATAATATCCAAAACTCGCGTTAATGACCTGAGCATGGTTATTAGCCGCATAAGCCAATCCGCAAAGTACGCTGAATAAATCGCTCACGCCATGTGAATCATGAATTTTTACCGGTAGTATTTTTACATTGTTTCCTGCATATTTTTTTATCTGGTCGACAATAAAACTGGCTACTTTGGTTCCATGCTTCGAAGGATAATCATCAGCCCAATTGTTATTATGAGCTACAAAATTCCATCCATTATTGGCCTGGAAACCCAGACAGGAGGTATCGGTATGTGAATCATTCCTGTAAAAATAATTTTTCAGCTTGAATGAATCAACCCCTGTATCGAAAACCGCCACAGTAACGGGTGATTTCGGAGGATTAGGAGTGACAGGACTTTGGGCAGAAGTGTCATTGTAGACACTGTCATTAAACTGAACAGCAAAATTGATGCTATAAATGAGTGGTCCGTCTTCACCACTTGGGCCACATGATTTGGGCGAGCCGCAGCCACTTCCCCCACCAACCGTCTTACCGGCAATATATGTTTCGATACCAGGGCCGGTTAGTAACATAAGCTGATTATCACAGTCCTGACAGAGAAACGAAATTTTTATGTCGCCTGATGCACTATGTTCATCAAGCCATTTATTGAATTCCTGGTCGGAGCCGGGGCCGGGTCTTATCAAGACGATTAACTGCTTGTAGGGATCAGGGGGCCTGTCGCGATAGGTGGAATCGATCTGGATATACGATTTCCATGATTTTTTTTCCCAGCATGATCTGCATCCTGTCAGGCAAATAAAAAGAAAGCAAAGCAAAATGAAATTTCGTAATAAAGAATTAGCAACGGCTGGCATTTTAAGATCCTTTTTCATAAAAAAATTGAAATTGATTTATCAATATGTTAATTAGAAAAATGGATACAGCAAGCAGTACGAATCAGAAGCCAAAAGCACGAATTAAGCCTGAAAAAATAATCCTGAATTGCTTTCAAAAGATGCAAAGAAAGATATCCTGGCTACTTATTAAAATCTGCCTCAGCCAGCAGACCGGCTGAATTAGCAATAGGGATGGAGATTTGACGAATTATCTGATTTAAAGTAAACAAAATATTTGGATAACTGAAAAAAATCTGTGACCTGCAGAGTTAACGAGGCTTTTATCGTATTAATACCATGGTCCCTTTTTTGGCAACGATTTTACCTGTATAGTCAGTACCCTCTACCATCCACACGAACGTATCTGTGTCCTGTGGCTTACCGGCAAACGTGCCATCCCATCCCTGCCCCATCTGGGAAGTGCTATACACCAAAACACCCCAGCGATTGTAAATCCTGAAATATTGAAGAGAAGAAATTCCGACGGGAATTGGCCGGAAAATATTATTGATGCTTTTTCCCGGAGTGAATGCATTAGGAACAAAAATATCTGGCTTTGTTTTGAATACTTTTACTTCGATTGAATTCTCTCCATAACAACCGGATGCTGCAGTAGCCCTTACTGTATACTTCACCGTACTGATCTCCGGTCCCAGAATAGCAACAGGATTTGGAATATCCGGATTGTTTAAACCTGTGCCAGGCGACCAGGTAAATGTATCACCCGAACTGTCATTTGAACTTGCATTGAGTTGCAACGGCTGATTAGCAACAACCGCCGTGTCTCTCCCGGCATCAACAATAATCGGTGGTGTAACATTCACATGAAAAGTATCCATCAGAGAATTTGGGCAGCCCGCATTTTGTATACTGAGTACGTAATCGGTGGTGGCTAACGGCGTAGCCTGTGCGTTGACAGGATAAGGAGTAGAATTGATAACCCCGTTGCCCTGGTTTGTCAGTTCATCAGTATTGATCCACGCATAACTGGTACCGATAGTAACAGATGCATTCAGGTACGCAGTTGTTCCATAGCAAATCGTTGTATCGGCAGGTTCCGATAATGCCTGTGGAAAAGGAACATGAAAAATCTGCACACTCGCAGGTTCACTCGTATCAGCAGGGCAAACTCCGTTTTTCACAATAGTTCTATAATCGGTCGATACATTGATTCCCCTGACAGCATATGACGAGTCAGTATCCACAGGATTAAAATCACTCCAGTTGAGATTGTCTGTGGATGATTGCCAATTGATCACTCCTCCTGTATTTCCAAGCAATGTCAAAAGGCCGCCCTGACTCTGTCCGTCGCAAATATTAATATTCTGGGGGTTTACCAGCCCCCCCACACTTTTCTGATCCACTGTAATAACTGCAGGCGAACTGGTATCCGGAGCGCAAACCGTTCCGTTTTGAACTACAGCTTTGAACACAGTCGTGTTATTCAAATTCGTTGCTGTATAATTGTTAGACAGGTTAGGAATATCATTCCAGACTACTCCATCTGATGACGCTATCCATTTGGACACATTGCCGACATTACCAGTCAATATAATAGGACTTGAATTATTCCCTGCACAAACTGTTGCGTCTCCACTCAGGTTCCCGCCAACTCCCGGCGGACTGGAATTAACCTTGATGGTATCCAACAAATGCGCGCAACCATTTTGTTCTTTCGCAATAATCAACCCCGGTTGATTTCCTGCAGTAACCTGAATAATATTGCTTGAGGTTCCGCGCGAAGTAAGTGTCCAGGAAGACGGGATATCCCAACCGTAAGTCGCGTCTGCGAGAGCAGGAATGGAATAGGTGACATTGCTCCCAATACAAACCAGGGTATCACCACTGATCAGGAGTCCTGCACAACTGTTCCTGAGTGCAATATAAGCATATGCAAAATGACCGCCGGGAATGCAATTGTCGGATTCAAAAGTTAATGAAACCTGCTGGCCACGATAGGGAGATAAATCAAAAGTAACTTCTCTCCAGCCTTTTGTCCACACATCCTGCAGGTATGCTCCTCCAAGGCCATTTGGGTCAGGAGAAAGATTGGGAGAAAGTCTAGGACTTACAGAAAATCCATTCTGAAGCGCTGCGGCAGTATCCAGAGTGGCTCCTCTCCCGCCTTCCACAGTATTGTTCAGCGTGGGAAGCAAATAGCTGGGAGAAGCGCAGGTAATTATACTGTCTCCTGTAGACAGCGTGGCTGAAAACATCGGTTGTTCATCAGAGTTATGTGTTCCATTTTCCAAAACCATGGCATACGCATAGGTCATCGTATACGGTTGACCTATTGGTGTGGCAGGCACATTGATCCGGTAACTGATGCCCCGGATATACCCGCCCGTAGCTCCGTTGTTGCTTGTGGACACTGCTGTCGAACCCAACTTAATGGAATAATTATATTGATAGCCATTGATGACCGGAATAGTAGGAAAGCCTCCGAAATAATCAAATGAAGAACTGGTAATGATCTGGATACCCACACCTGAAATACTATATTCGTTGATAGCTACAGCTCCTTTGGTTCCACCCGGAGCCTGAACAGTTGAATCGTAACGTTCCATGATCGCGCGGGGGCCATTTCCATTTCTGTTATTTCCCGTATAAGCATCCCAGTGAGTGAGATTGCCGGAAGAAAAATTGATATTAACAGGACAAGCCTGCATTTGGCAAAATGAGGGGAAAGAAATAAAAATACTCAAGCCAACCAACCAACATTTCATCGCATATCAGTTATAACAATTTGAGAATCCGGCCTGACAGCCATCACACTTTTTATCAAATGTCAGAAAGCCGTCTTAGCATCTTTTCATCTTGGGTTAGCTTTAAAGAGTATCCTCATACTGTTAATCCCTGCACCAGGAGAACCCAAATCGTTTCGGGAGCGGGTGCTTTCTCAAAATTAAGATTTTAATTCCCCACAGTCAACATTTCTGTCTTATAGAACAAGATTTTGCAAAAGAAAACAGGAACTCTACCCTTGTAGCCATGTAGTATCCGGGTTCATCCGGAAAATGACCTTAATTTATGATACGGGAGATCAAAGAATTAGGTTGTTTTTTCATTTTGGGAAAAATTCCCCTCTGTTTATTGCCCCTCCGTATCTTTTTTTTACAGATGTTATTCTTTTGACAATCTCTCGTAAAGTAACCGGGGTTTTACACTACGCAACTGATTCTCCCCCTCCAATTCTGCAAGATGATAATAATTTTTGTTCAGTTCAAGAAAGCGTTTGTTGATCTCAGCATTTTTTGTCATTATTGATTCCAGTTCCGAAAGAATGCCCGGAATCTGGTCCTGAGTGAACGATTCTGAATTGACCTTTTTCTCAATGCTTTCATAGCTCAGGTATTGCATTCTGATATTGGCCATCAGGGAATAGTGCTCAAATTCTTCCTTATTTTTTTCTGGCTTGAGTGAGTCCAGAATCTTCGCAGCCTCCATGGCACTGTCCAACAATTGTTGGACGGAAAGTGGTTCGCCAGTCATTACTTTGCCCTGCTCCACTTCATAAGGAGTCATTTTGAGCGCTGTCCAAAATGAAATGGATTGGCGATCATCCAATCCATAATTTTCATGGCAATATTTGATGATGAAATGTTCAATATCGATCGGCTGTACCGACTTAATGGCTTCGGCATAAGCTGCCAGGAGCATAGAAAACCCTGTAATCGGGTATACATGCCTGATAGGATATAGATCAACGATATCGGATTCGGATTCATGGACCTCATCGTACTGTCCTGAAGTGGACCAGGAAGTCATGATAATACCCTGATATCCCATCTTTCTCGCAGCAGGAATAAAATCCCGGATATTTTTAAAATGTTTCTCCCAAAGAGTAAGAAAATAATTGTCAGGATGACTTCGTAAAGAGGGAGCTCCCCATATTTCAAATCCGCTGTTCAGTAATTGCTGATGATCTCCAAACCGGTTCATATCCCAGCCATAATTCCAGTCAATGAATATCGTCTCTTTGGGAAGAAGCGACAAGGCCTCAGGATATTTCAAGGCAATATCTGCCCACAGCACCGGGCGCCTGCCTAATTTGATCACTATATCGCAGAGCATTTTGATGTGATCGATATACAATTTTGAAATGCCTTCCTGTTGCGCCTTTTTTTTACAGATTGGGCAATGACCAAGCAATTGTGTTTCGTCTCCACCAATATGAAAATATTTTGAAGTATGAGTCGAAACCAATTCAGTGAATAAATCGGTAAACAAAGCTTTGTTTAATTTGTCCTTGGAGGGACATACCTGGGAATAATCTTTCTGATCTTCCCTGAGTGCTGCATACCTGTAATGCCTTAAAATATATTCCACATGCCCGAAACTTTGCTGAAGGGGAATGACATCAATTCCTATTTCATTGCAATACTGAATGAAAGATTTGATTTCCGTTTTAGTATAAGCATACCGGTTAGGAATGACCGGATGTTTTGAAAAAGGATAAGTCGCCTCCCATTCCATGATCAAAGTATTCATACCCGATTTTTTCAGTTGCAGGGCAAAGTTTTTCAGTGCCGCCATTGTCATCACCTGTATTCTCAGATCCAGGTGAAAACCTTTTACCCTGAAACCGTCAGTGGAAGGCTGGTTGTTTTGGGCCGGCAAGTATTGTACAGAAATCAAAATAACAAAAATAATGAGTATGGAATTTATTCTGATCATTGCATGTAATTGCTATTACTTCTACAAATAATTTATAGTGTTATTTTCTTTCCCTCTGCAGCCGATTTGCGCGCGGCCTCCAATATCCTCACCACAAGCAAATTATTTTCCAATGAAGACAAATCATTATCGGGCTGAACCCTTCCTCTTAATACTGCAGCCAGGTAAGAGAGATTATCCGGGTACGGGATGGAGTTCAGGGAAACGGAATTCATCTTTGAGTTGTTTCTTTCTTCAAGTGTATTATTATTGATCGCATGCAGATAAGCCTTCTCTCCAAATACTTCCAGATCTTTTATACCGAATGGCCAGTTCCACGAAGCCTCAATGATACCTGTTGCGTCTGGATATTCCAGCAGGATGGTGGCATCGTCATCAACTTTTGGATATATATCGGGTTTGATATGATGAGTAATTGCAGTGACCGAAACCGGCGCTTTTCCTTTCATCAGCCAGGTCATCAGGTTGGCCCCATAACAGCCAAAGTCCATGAGTGCACCGCCTCCGTTTTTTTCCGGATCGGTGAGCCAGTTCAGAAACTCCGGACTGCATCCTATTTCCTTCGGACCCTGGTGACCCATATGTACAATCATTTTTCTTATCCCGCCAATTTCCTGTTGCTGATTCACGATCTCGTATACCCGCTGATTACTCGGATACCAGGTGGTTTCATAATTTGTCAATACCTGGATATGGTATTGCTTAGCCAGTGCTTGTATACGGTTAGCCTGGACCACAGTCGTAGCAAGAGGCTTTTCTACCATGACTGAAATCATCTTAGGCGCACAAGCTTCAACAACTGACAGGTGATCAGCAATCGCGTTATATGCGAGTACAGCATCCGGTTTGACATGATCGAGCATGGAAGAAACGTTCTCATAAAACAGGGAGTCCGGCAACTGGAAATTTTTTTTATAGCGCTGAACTAGCCGGGCATCGGATTCTGCGATTCCGACAATAATTGCCTCCCCGTTTTTGTATTGATGCATAATATTATTCACATGATCATGGCTAAGTCCGGCAATGGCCACCCGCAGTGGCTGGCTGAATGAAACTGAAATAAAAATTAAAAAAATGCAGAGGAAAATGGCTGACTTGCTATTCGGACTTAGTCTGCAAAGGGAAATTTTCATTTTTATAAAATTTGGTATCGGTTCTTCAATAATATCCGGAAATGTTACCGGAGGAAAACGATTTTGCCATATCAGAACAAACTGAATTTTTCAGATTCGACTACTTCATTCACCAAAATATCCAGCTCCAACTGTCTGCCTTCCACAATCAATTGTGCCTGCCTGGGCCAGCTATCGCAATTAAAATACATAAAATGTTTTCCCGCATTGGTTAGAATTTCCCTGAGCTGATCAGGCGTCTTCCGACTCAGGTCATTTAAAGAAAGAATCCCATGATCATTAAACAATTTTTCCACTTCAGGAGTAACATGATATACTCTCTTAAGATCATTCAATTCAAGAATATCCGTATCCTGCAAAACTGCTCCCGGAACTTTTTCAGTATCCCGAATGAAGTCAGGCTCACCATACGAAAAAGGGTTTGCTATCGTCCCATCTTCTGGTTTTGTTCTATTGCTGTTCTTTGATTCGGCTGAAAAAGATCTGAAATCCAGTAATTTTTTCTCCAGCTCTACAAGTGTTGATTTAAGATTCCTGATATGCTCTTCATAATATTGTTTCTCGTTCCTGAATTTTTGCTGCAAGCCCATCATTGCGGTTTCATGTTCAACTGTCAGCCGTTTTCTTTCGTCTCTTTCGGACATGACTACACGACCTGCAGCCTCCAGCTGCTTTATCAGTGCATTATTTTTTTCCATATTCTCATGGAGCAGGTGCATGTTGGCTTGATTATCGAAACGCTCTTTTAATAACTCATTTTTTTCATGTTCAGCCTCATGATAACGCTCTTCCCATAAGGATTTCTCCAAATTGGTCTGCTCCATTTCTTTTTGCAACTCACTTAGCTGTTCCTTATACAATCCGTTTTCCCGATTCATCTGGTCCTCTTTCTGCGTGAGTTGCTGTTTTTCCTGTTCGATTTGCAAAGCCGGGAGAAATTTCTTCTGAAGGATGGCATATTCCTGTTCTTTCAGTTGCAGGGCATGATACAATTCGTTCAGGTCGACCCCATATTTTTGATTCTCTGCTTCCAGCCGTTCGATGGTCTGAAGCAATTGATTCTTCTCCTCCTCAAGGCTGGTATTTATTTTTTTTAATCCCGATAAGCCTGTTTCAAAGTCTTCCAAAGCAGAGAGCCGGTCCTGCAAGAGTTTAAGTTCGTTCACCCGGCCCTGCAAATCATTTTTCGTTTCATGTAACAGGTCGTTGAGTGTTTGATTTTCGTCCTTCATTATTTGCAGCCTGAGATTTGCATCTTCCGTCTTTAGTTTGGCCTTTTCGAGTTCTTTTCGCAGATCTTCTTTTTCTTCTTCTGAAGATTCCAGCTTATGTCTTATCGATGAACTACCCTTCAACGCAAAATCATAATTTCCTTCCAGTTCATTCAACCGCTGTTTGTAATTACCCACCTGGATCTGAAAATCATTCATCAGCTGGTCATGAAGACCGGACCATTTATTTTTCTCAGTTTCGAGAACTGAAATCTGGCCACGCAGATGCTCTTCCAGTTCCCTGTTTTTTTCTTTTGACTGATGAAGCCCTAGCAGGTATGTCTCGTTATTTTTTTGTGAATTTTTCAGGTCAGCAAACAACTCTTCCCTTTCCATATCACTCCGGGTCATTTCATTCTTGAATAATTGAAGAACCTCCCTGATATATTTTACCGAAACGTTTTTAAGTTCAGTGAAAGCGTCCGAGGATTTTTGCAGCTCATAGCCGAGTTTCCTCTTTTCAGATGTCAATGCCCTGACATCCGATCTTAATTTGTCATTTAGCAGGTATTGATCTTTCAGCAGCTTTTCGTTGTAAGACCACAGTTTCCGATAGCTCTTTCTGAAAAGCCAGGAGACAAACCATCCGAGCAGAAAGGTGAAAAAAGCAATAATCAATATTTCGGGCCAAACCGAATGCTGGTTGTTGTTCTTCCACCAAAGCCCCTGAAAAATCTGTAAAATCCAAATCATGTATTCTTTTTTAAATACTTTCTTTTACATGGAATCAATCAACAACGCGACATTCAAAAAAATTTTAAACAGGCCGCTTGTAAAATTGCTGGTAAGCCGGACTGGATCTATTCAGGGATATGCGGATGGATTCAGGTTTGGTAAATTAAGATTTATTCGGCAACTGAACCAGAAAACCCTAAGATGGTGGGCCTTCAAATCACCTCAAGTTTAAAGAAAAAATTCATCAAAAAAAAGCTATTTATGCAGCTCAGAATGACTGGGCAAAATATTGTATATTGTAAGAATAAATCAGGTTCCGGATTTTATCCGCAAATTTCTGGAAATGCATCGTATGAAAAATATTCTTTTGTTATTCTTCCTTCTGGTTTTTAGAATTTCTTCCCTTTTGTCGCAACGTATAATTGATGTCAGCTATGCACTGGATGCAAAAGGCAATTACCAGTTTTCCTGTACAAATAATACCTTTTGCACTTATATTTTGCAAGTCAGTTTTACAAAGTTTGATAATGCGAAGACTGATCAACAACTGCCTTATGTTGAGCCGGTCAATCCCGGTTTCAATAAACTGTTTACGATATCCAGGGAGAATCCGAATAACCCAATTGAGTTTAAATACTCGGTTGGTTATCTCAAGGGTTGTCCTCATGCGAACGTCAAGACCAACTTCGTTTATGTATTGCCGATAGCCCCAGGAAAGGAAGCACAGGCGTACGAACTTGACAACTCAAAGAATGCACCTGGCAACGATCCCGAAGCAAGAAACTGGTATGTCATCAGGCTGAGGATGAAGCCCGGCGACACCATTTATGCCGCAAGAAGAGGAGTTGTTAACGAAGTGCTCGTCACTGACAGTCTCAATGATCTGGGATCGAGGACTGTCGTGACTGAAAACTACATTGAAATCGTACATGCTGATTGCAGTTTTGGCCGTTATGGAATCCTAAGAAGAAATGGTGCATTAGTTAAGCGGGGACAAACAGTGGAAGCAGGTCAACCCATCGGCCTGGTAGGCGGCGATAAATATGGCCGTGGCTCCGATGCAAAATTCAGCGTATACTATTATATCAACGATGCGCCAAAACCTTACAGGCAATATCTTGACTCTCTCATTTTCTGGACAAAAAACAATGGAAAAGGAAAGTTAAAACACGGAGCAAACTATATATGCGAAGCCCCGCCACAAATACTAAAACAGGAAATACCCGCTCCGGCAGCAAAACCTAAGAAACCGAAACCTAAGACGAAATAAAAGAAATTTTTAAACTGGCGAGCGACTTTCACATCATAGCTGGAATTGGCATTTGCTGCGCAGATAGGCCCTCCGGATGACTCGCGCATGGTAATTTTAAAATAATGGATGCTGGTCAGGAGACCAGCAACGGCGATAGAGAAAATTCTAATTCTTGTCGTCTCCAACCGCGACATTTTGCTCAAGAATATGGTTCAGCGTTTTTGCAGATTCTTTTTCTGTATTGACGAGGTCATAAAGAGTAACCTGGTCTAATAGTTTGTCAACTGTAAACTGAACCATCTGCCAGAGAGAGCGGGCGGAACAATCCACTGAATTGGTACATAACTTCAGCATGCCAGCATGCATGCCACAGAATTTTTCATCAAACATCACGCCTCCCAGGGCTTTCAGCACATCCCGGATAACAATATGCCTGGGTGATTTGGCTAACACATATCCTCCCTTATTACCAGGAGTACTGTTGATGAACCCGCCCATGCGAAGAGTTCTCGTGAGTTTGGCAATATAGGGACTGCTCAGGCCTTCGGCCTCGCTCAATTGAGGAATGCTCAGGCCTTCTGCCTGGTGGCAGCTGGCAATGCGTATGAGTACACGTAACCCATATTCTTCCTGTGCGGTAATTTTCATAATGTTTTAATTTATTTTATAGCATTCCTAATTCCAACTGGGCTGTTTCAGACATCATCGATTTATTCCAGGGCGGCGTCCAGGTAACTGCTACATGGACATCATTCACTCCTTCGATTTGCTTTAGTTTCTGATCTACTTCGACCGGTATCGACTGCGCCGCAGGACAAGCAGGCGAAGTAAGCGTCATCACAACCTGCACATTATTCAATGGTAGTATCTCCACTTCGTAGATCAATCCCAATTCATAAATATTCACCGGGATCTCCGGATCGAATATGGTTTTGAGACATTCAATTACTTTTTGTTTCAACACTTCTGTGTCCATTGTCTTTTGCTGATGTTGAACTTTTCACTTTATAGGCAAGCGCATAATTCTTCATTTGTCTGACCATCGACAACAATCCATTGGACCTTGTCTGTGCGAGATGAGTCGTCATGCCTATCTTGTGAATGAAATCCAGTTTCGCGTCAATGATCTCATCCGGTGTATGGCCCGACAGAACCCGGATCAACAGGCTGATCAATCCTTTCACGATCACCGCATCGCTCTCAGCTTTAAAAAAAACCTTTCCTTCGTGATAACTGCTTACCAGCCATACTGTCGACTGGCATCCCCTGACCCTGTTTTCATCAATTTTATATTCGTTCTCCAAATCCGGCAATTTCTTCCCCAGGTCGATGATGTATTCGTACTTGTCATCCCAGGAATCGAACAATGAAAATTCTTCTACAATTTCTTTTTCCGTTTCCGCTATGGTTTTCCCATTATTCATTGCATTCATCTTACAATAATATTTTCATCGCCTTTCTCAGGCTGGCTGCCAGTTCATCAATTTCCTCCACGGTATTGTAGGCCGCAAAGGAAGCCCTGACAGTTCCGGGAATTCCATAGCGCTGCATCAGTGGTTGTGCACAATGATGACCTGTTCTGACTGCAATTCCTTTATTATCCAGCAATATTCCTATATCCTGCGGATGCGTTTTGTCGACGATGAATGAAATCAGGCTTGTTTTTTCTTTTGCCCTGCCAATGATTTTCAATCCCGGAATTTGTTCAAGCTGATTTGTTGCGTGAACCAATAACTCATGTTCGTGTTTCCGTATTTTTTCCTTTCCGGTTTGATTGATAAAATCAAGCGCAGCACTAAAAGCAATTGTATCCGCAATATTCGGAGTACCGGCTTCATATTTATAAGGAAGTTCGTTGTAAGTGGTTTTTTCAAATGTCACTTCTTTGATCATTTCTCCCCCTCCCTGAAAAACCGGCATGGCTTCCAGCAAATGTTTTTTCCCATACAACACACCCACTCCCGTTGGGCCATATAATTTATGAGAAGAAAAAACAAAAAAATCGCAATCCATTTTCTGTACATTGATATCAAGATGTACAGTGGATTGAGCGCCGTCTACCAGCACAAGGGCTCCCGACTGATGAGCTGCATCAATTATCTGTTTGACCGGGTTCACAGTCCCCAATGCATTGGAGACATGCACGATGGAAACGAGCCTGGTCCTGGGATTCAGCAATTTCTCAAATTCATCGATCAGTAATTCTCCGTTGTCGCTTACCGGTATAATTTTTAATGCTGCTTTTTTCTCTTCACACAATACCTGCCAGGGAACGATATTGGAATGATGCTCCATGGCAGAAATGATGATTTCATCTCCAGCTTTAATATTTTGCCTGCCCCAGGTATAAGCTACGAGATTAATTCCCTCCGTTGTTCCCCGCGTGAAAATAATTTCTTCCCGGTTTGCAGCGTGAATAAATTGCTGTACAGCGTTACGTGTGGCTTCAAAAGCTGCAGTGGCTTCTTCCGCCAGCGTATGAATGCCTCGGTGAATGTTCGCGTTGTAATCGGTGTAATAATGCACCAGGGCATCAATCACCCTCTTGGGCTTTTGCGAAGTCGCTGCATTATCAAAATATATCAATGGTCGTCCCTTCACTTCCCTGTTGAGAACGGGGAATTGCCGGCGGATCGCATATACGTCCAGGTTATCTACTATGGTTGCTGATTGTATCATACCATATCAAATTCTAATCGTTCAGAGATCAGTTGTTCAACATAAGTGCGAACCGGCTCAGGCTTGATGTGTTCCAGTATATCCGTTGCAAATGCCTGAACTAATAATGATTTCGCTATTTTTTCTGGAACTCCTCTTGATCTCAGATAAAATAATGCCTCATCATCGAGCTGACCGACCGTACAGCCATGTGAACATTTTACATCATCAGCAAAGATTTCCAATTGCGGCTTGGTATTCACACTGGCAGAATCAGAAAGCAGTATATTTTTATTGGACTGATAGGCATTTGTTTTCTGAGCCTGGGGCCTGACAAATATTTTTCCATTGAACACGCCCGCAGCTTCGTCATTCATGACCCCTTTATATAGTTCATTACTAAAGCAATTCGGTTTGACGTTATCGACTACAGTATGGTTATCGACATGGCTCTGTCCTTTCTGGAAATAAAGTCCGTACAAATGAGCTTCGCAGCTTTCAGCTTCAAGAATTACATTCAGATTGTTGCGTACAATCCCTCCGTTCAGAGAAACAGTAACAGTATGCACATAACTTTTTCCTGTCTGCCGGATATGTGTAGTACTCACCTGGTTTGTGTGGAATGCATCATTTTGAATCTTATAATATTCCACCACGGATCCTTTCTCTGCAACGATTTCCATGACCTGGTTGGTAAAACTTTCCGCATTTCCAAGCGTTGCATAGGTTTCAACCAACTGTACCTGGGCATTCTCAGCGATGTGAATGAGACTACGCGGCTGTGAAAAAATACTTCCCTGCCTTGTATCTGTGATATTATAAATATAAACCGGGTGTTCAGTGATCAATCCCTTTTTTGTGTGAATAAATACGCCACCATGAACGAAAGCGGTATTCAGTGCATTGATCCCATCCTTCTGATAGCGGCTGCTGTGGCCAAGATTTGCTTCAACAATATCTTTATATTCATTAACTGCGGCTTCTTCCAAAGGCAATACGACCAATTCCGCCGAGCGGATATGAGAATGGGAGAAAGAAAAAATTCCGTTTATAAAAAACAATTCATTGGATTCCTCATGGCCCGGCAGACGAAGGGAATCAATATCAGCCGCATTGATTGAACTTGAAGAAAGATCCAAAGGAAAATGATAATCCTTATTAAATAATCCGCTGATGCGGGTGTATTTCCATTCTTCATGTTTGACAGTAGGGATACCCATTTTGCTGAAAATACTAAAAGCATCCTCCCTTAAAGCCGAGAGTCCCTTGTTGCCATTTAATGATTGTAACTGATCAAAATTTTTCTTGTAATATTCTATTGGATGCATCTATTCTTCGTTTATGGATAAGCGTTTTACACTTCTTCCGTTACATCAATTTCATTTTTGATAAAATCATATCCTTTTTCTTCCAGTTCCAGCGCTAGTTCTTTTGACCCTGATTTAACGATCCGGCCATTGTAGAGAACATGCACGAAATCCGGAACGATATAGTTGAGGAGACGTTGGTAATGTGTCACCACCAAAACTGCATTATCCCCGGTGCGTAATTTATTGACTCCATTCGCCACGATGCGTATGGCATCAATATCCAGCCCGGAATCCGTTTCGTCGAGAATAGCGAGTTTGGGTTCGAGCATGGCCATCTGGAAAATTTCGTTTCTTTTTTTCTCACCACCTGAAAATCCTTCGTTCAGTGGACGGCTCAGCAGGGATTGATCAATATGCATCAATGCCATTTTACTTTTTACCAGCTTCAAAAAGCCAACAGCATCAAGGGGCTCCTGGCCGCGGTATTTGCGGATTTCATTTACTGCCGTTTTAATAAAATTTGTAGTAGTAAGTCCGGGTATTTCTACCGGATATTGAAAAGCGAGGAATAAACCTTCGGCTGCTCTTTCTTCTGGCGATAAATCCAAAAGATTTTTCCCGAGGAATTCAACCGATCCTCCTGTTACTTCATAATTTGATCTGCCGGCAAGTACCGAAGCCAGTGTGCTTTTTCCCGAACCGTTCGGCCCCATGATCGCGTGCACTTCTCCGGCTTTGATTTCGAGATCGATCCCGTTGATGATCTGCTTTCCTTCAATGCCAGCCTGTAAATTTCGAATTGTCAACATGATTAATTTGTATTTTACTTCATTTGTTGTTTAGTCAATGTCATTGGTCAATAGTCATTGGATAATTTACCCAACACTTCCTTCCAGACTAATAGCCAGTAATTTTTGTGCTTCCACTGCAAATTCCATCGGCAACTGGTTCATCACTTCTTTTGCAAAACCATTCACGATGAGCGCGACTGCAGTTTCGGTGTCAATGCCTCTTTGATTGCAATAGAATATCTGGTCTTCCCCAATCTTAGAGGTAGTGGCCTCATGTTCGACCACTGCCGTATTATTTTTTACCTCGATATAGGGGAAGGTATGAGCTCCGCATTTATCGCCGAGCAAAAGAGAATCGCATTGGGAAAAATTTCTTGCGTTGGCGGCGTTTTTGCCGACCTGAACCAAACCACGATAACTATTGTTGCTCAGACCTGCAGATATGCCCTTCGACACGATCCGGCTTTTTGTATTTTTTCCAATATGCATCATTTTGGTTCCCGTATCTGCCTGTTGAT
>DATJWE010000079.1:0-38315 GCA_035501475.1 Puia sp.
GATTGATTTGATAGAAAAATATCTTTCGATATCAGGAAGCAACGAAGAAAAAATATCGCAGGCAAAAGCCTTAGTTGGAAAAAATGAAACCGGGAAAAAAGGAATTGAAGAAATAGAATGGGTGATCAATTTTCTATCCGGATCAAAAGCTTTATCAGTCGATTTTACTTTGGCCCGGGGCCTCGACTATTATACCGGCATCATCTTCGAAGTAAGAGCAAAAAAAGCACAGATAGGCAGTATCGGAGGTGGCGGACGTTATGATGATCTCACCGGGACATTCGGAGTGCCAGGCATTCCCGGGGTCGGCATTTCTTTCGGACTGGATAGAATTTATGATGTCATGGAAGAATTAAAATTATTTCCTGAAACCGTAAGTGCAGGAACCCGGGTATTATTTTTTAACCTCGGTCAACCGGAAAGCAAAATGTCTTTTCGCCTGATGCAGGAATTGCGCAGCAAAGGAATCAGCTCAGAAATATACCCGGATTTTGATGCGACAAAAGACGCGGAAAAAAACAGCGACAGGCAATTCAAATACGCCAAAAAAAGAAATATTCCTTATATCATCATCATAGGAAAAGAAGAACTCGCCAATAAAAACTGCAGAATAAAAGATTTGCGCTCCGGCAGACAAGAGATCGTGGAGCAGTCAGCGCTGGTAAATTTCAATTTTATATAGCGAACCAGATCATACTTTTTCATAGATGATTGCCGTTCCCTGTCCTACTCCCACACACATCGTAGCCAATCCGTACCTCACCTGGCTTCTTACCATTTCATGCAAGAGCGTGGTTGAAATGCGCACCCCGCTGCATCCCAGCGGATGGCCGATGGCAATAGAACCGCCATTCACGTTCACTTTTTTTGAGTCCAATCCCAGTTCCCGGATGCAGGCAATGGACTGCGCAGCAAATGCCTCATTCAGTTCGACCAGGTCAATATTATCTGCGGTTAGCCCTGCCCGTTGTAATGCTTTTCGCGTGGCAGGAACAGGGCCAATCCCCATGATCGCAGGATCCACTCCGGCAACACCCATGGATACAACCGATGCCATGGGCTGAAGCTTGAATTTCGTCACGGCTTCTTCGCTTGCCAGCAGCATGGCAGCCGCTCCATCATTGATACCCGAGGAATTCCCCGCCGTTACCGTCCCGTCCTTTGCAAAGGCAGGCTTTAATCTGCCCAGGCCTTCCAGCGAACTTTCCCGCGGCTGCTCATCGGTCGAGAACCAGGTGATCAACCGGTCATTCATCATTTCCACGGCGACAATTTCATCCGCCCATTTCCCAGCTTCTTTTGCAGCGAAATATTTTTCCTGCGATGCAAGCGCAAATTCATCCTGCTCCCGGCGTGATATGTTCCATTGTTTTGCCACATTTTCTGCGGTTTCTCCCATCGAATAGGGATAATACTGTTCAGCCAGTTTTTTATTGGTGAAGCGCCACCCGATCGTGGTATCAAAGATCTCCGCGTGGCGGCCATAAGGCTGGGAAGATTTTGACATCACAAAGGGGGCCCTGGTCATGCTTTCCACACCTGCTGCAACAAACAGGGTCCCGTCTCCGCACCGGATCGCCCGGGTCGCGTCCATAATAGCCTGCATTCCTGAAGCGCAGAGCCGATTAACCGTGCTGCCGGGAATAGAAACCGGGAGGCCGGCCAGGAGCACTGCCATGCGTGCTACATTACGGTTATCCTCGCCTGCCTGGTTAGCGTCGCCGGCAATGATGTCTTCAATCTCACGTATATCAATACCCGAATTACGCTCAATCAGGGCGCGAATCACGTAGGCCAGCAGATCATCCGGACGAATGCTGCTCAATGCCCCCCCATATTTTCCAATTGGTGTTCTGACCGCATCTATAATAAATACTTTACCCATATTGTTCTTTTTGTGTACCCGGCATTTGTTCTGTACTCAACTGCCGTTGCGTCGCACTCTTCAGCTGCATCACGCTATTGAGCATCCAGCAAATATCAGTGAAATTCGATAATCCATCAATCAGCCGCGGATTTAAATCCGGGGCTATAATCCATGAATCAGTAACTATCTTTGCACCATGACGACAACAGTGAAGAAAAATATACGCCACTTGGATTTTGAAGAACTCGATGAATATTTTTCCGGCATAGGAGAAAAAAAATTTCGCGCCAGGCAAGTCTATGAATGGATCTGGCAAAAAAATGCACAAAGCTTCGATGCCATGACCAATATCAGTGTGGAATTGCGCAACCGTCTCACCGAAACATTCAGCTTTTCCGCACTGACCATTGATTCCACTCAATACAGCACCGACGGGACAGTAAAAAGCCGGTTCAAAACAGCCGACGGCCATTTCGTGGAAGGTGTGCTGATTCCTACCGACGATCGGAAAACAGCCTGCGTTTCATCACAGATCGGCTGCTCATTGAGCTGCAAATTCTGCGCTACCGGATATATGAAGCGTGAACGCAATCTTGAGTTCGATGAAATATACGACGAGGTTGCGCTCATCAACCAGCAATCCGAACGCATCTATGAAAAAAAATTATCGAACATCGTATTCATGGGAATGGGAGAGCCGCTGCTTAACTATAAAAATGTACTCAAAGCCATCGGGAAAATTTCTTCACCCGAAGGACTCGGAATGAGCCCGAGACGAATTACCGTTTCCACCGCAGGTGTTGCAAAAATGATCCGGCAACTGGGAGACGATAAGGTGAGATTCAAACTGGCTCTGTCGCTGCATGCCGCAAACGATCAGAAACGCCATGAAATTATGCCGATCAATGACACTAATAATATTCGGTCATTGATAGACGCGCTGAACTATTTTTATAAGCAGACGGGAAACGAAATCACATTTGAATACATACTTTTCAAAGACTTCAATGATAGTCTGAAAGATGCTGATGAACTGATAAAAATTTACCGCCAGGTCCCTGCTGATCTCGTGAATCTCATTGAATATAACCCGATTGACAATGCTGTTTTTGAGAAACCCGATGAAGAGACCATTCAGAAATTCATGAACTATCTCGAAAAGCATAAAGTCAATGCCCGCCTGCGTCGCAGCAGGGGCAGAGACATCGACGCGGCCTGTGGGCAATTGGCCAATAAAAACGGGCATTAATCCATTCATCAGGGCATCCATCCTGCTATATATTAGCCCTCGAAACGATTAAACGTAGCGCCATTTTTTTTATCACATTTACATTAATTAATAATCAGTTTTTATTTATGAAAAAGATATTCATTATGGCCACCGTGATCTGTCTTTCGGTGGTAGCAGTAAAGGCACAGCAGCCAGGTAATTACGGATTCCGGCATCGCCAGGGAAGGGCGTATCATCACCGCAGGGATCTCGCCAACGAATTAAATTTTACGGATCAGCAAAAACAACAGCTGAAAACAATCAACAGCGATTTCCGTAACAAAATGGCCGCGCTCGACAAAAATGAAAACATAACAGTGAAAGAAATGCGCGACAAGAAAGCAGTCTTGCTTAAAGAGCAGAGAACCGCTTTTCAAAACCTGTTGACTCCGGAACAAAAAAATAAATTGGAAGATATGCGAAAAAAGGGAGAAGCGAGAAGGCAGGAGATGGCGGCAAAGCAACTGGACAGGATGAAGATAATTCTTAGTTTAAGTGATGATCAAACCGCAAAAATTAAGAATGTCAATGATAATTTCCGCACGCAGCTTCAAAAATTCAGGGAAGATCAATCGTTGAGCAGAACAGCGAAAAGAGATCAGTTTATGGCGCTTGCAAAACAACGCAACGATGATATTAAATCCGTGCTTACCCAGGAACAGTTTGATAAAATGCAGGAATTAAGAAAACAGAGAATGGACAGGAGTTTTTGACAGGCAGGTTATCAGGGCAGGTTAATCAGGAACGCGTGATATTATTAATTGCCGGGAGTTTTTAAAAGGAATGTCCGGATTTGAATATTAGCAGGTCTGTGTTTCGCGAATCCGGTATTCACTGAGGTAAGGGCGCTCAATGATGTTGACGCGTTCTCTTTTTTTATAATACCTTCGCAGCCGGATTTTCAATGAGCCGGTCACTCCAATCATGAAAAGGAAAACAGATAATTTCAGCAAGTTCTATAATAAAAAAAGCAATAGCGCGGTCAAAGAACAGTTCAGGCAGGAAAAAAAAGCCGCAAAAAAAGAACGTGAACTGGCAATTGAAAAAAGCTTCGAAGAAAAAAGAAGAAGCAGGTTAACTCCACAACACAAAACCGGCATATCTGCAGGCAGTCCCGGGCAGGATGTTCTTCCCCTCAATAAATATATTGCTCACAGCGGCATTTGTTCGCGCCGTGATGCAGCCGAGCTGGTGAAACAGGGTAAGGCATCAGTAAATGGTAAAACAGTAACTGAGCCGGGAACAAAAGTTTCTCCCAATGACCTGGTGAAAGTGAATGGAAAGACAATAACCATCTCGCGGAATTTTGTTTATATCCTTTTAAACAAGCCAAAAGACTATATCACCACGACCGATGATCCGCAGGGAAGAAAAACAGTGCTGGATCTTATCCGGACTGCCACCCGCGAGAGAGTCTATCCTGTGGGCAGATTGGATAGAAACACATCCGGCGTATTGTTGTTAACCAATGATGGTGAGCTCGCCCAGAAACTCGCGCATCCAAAACACGAGATTAAAAAAGTCTACCATGCTTCACTCGACAAGCCGCTAACCAGGTCGGATTTTGATAAGATTGCTGGCGGTGTAATGCTGGAAGACGGCCTGGCTTCAATTGATGAAATCGCTTATGCCGATCCAAAAGATAAATCACAGATTGGCCTGGAAATTCATAGTGGACGAAACCGCATCGTCAGA
This sequence comes from Puia sp., assembly GCA_035501475.1. Lineage (GTDB taxonomy): Bacteria > Bacteroidota > Bacteroidia > Chitinophagales > Chitinophagaceae > Puia. The sequence goes on from DATJWE010000079.1 coordinate 4,833, forward strand.
AGAATATTTGAACATCTAGGCTATGATGTAAGAAACCTGGACCGCGTCATGTATGCGGGCCTGACCAAGAAAAATGTACAGCGCGGCAAATGGCGGCTGCTTACGGAAAAAGAAGTCCGACTGCTGAAATACCTGAACTCATCGCTAAAGTAGCCTGGCATACTACCGATTAATTCCATTCATTCCCAAAAACATTGAAAGCACCCGATATCATATTTGAAAATTCAGATTTCATTGTTATCAATAAACCGGCAGGCCTGGTATCCATCCCCGATCGTGCAGGATCTGCTGAATCATTAAAAGATATTCTCCAGAAAAAATACGAACAGATATTCACTGTTCACCGGTTGGACAGGGAAACGAGCGGATTGATTGTGTTTGCAAAGAATGAAAAAGCTCACCAGTTCCTATCTCAGGCTTTCGAGAGCAGGGCGCCGGAAAAAATATATCTGGGAATTGTGCAAGGAAGATTAATCAATAAAGAAGGCAGCGTGGATATCCCGCTCATGGAGCATCCCGCAAAAAAAGGGATGATGATTGCGAATAAAAAAGGAAAAGCTGCGCTTACTCATTACATAGTATTGGAAGAATTCAGGAATTATTCATTGATACAATTTGATATCCAAACCGGGCGCACTCACCAGATCCGCGTACATGCGCAACAGTTAGGTCATCCCATTGTTTGTGATATTTTATATGGTAATGGCAAGCCTGTCTTTGTTTCCTCGTTCAAAAATAATTTTAAACTTTCCGGTTTTGAAGAAGAAAGGCCCATCCTTCAACGGCTCGGTCTGCATTCCTTCCAATTAAAATTTAAAGATGCCGGAGGAACCGAACACCAGTTTGAAGCGCCATTACCAAAAGATATGAAAGCGCTCTTGCAACAATTGAGAAAGCATGGCTGACAACACTGTTAGTCAGCAGTTTTGTATACAACTCCTGCTCTCATCACAAATTTCACCTTTCCCATTGCATGAATATCTTTTACCGGATCTCCATCCACAGCGATGATATCGGCCAGTTTGCCTTTTTCAATACTTCCTGTTTTATCAAGGATGCCAATCAGGTCAGCAGCATTCAGTGTAGCGCATTTAATCGCTTCGAGTGCCGGCATGCCGGCTTCAGTCATATAAATAAATTCCATCCAGTTTTTTCCGTGCGCATATACGCCGGCGTCAGTACCGAAAGCGATTTTTACACCGGCTTTGTATGCTTTGGCAAAAGTGTTTTGAATTAGCGGACCGACGGCCATGGCTTTAGCAGCAATGATTTCAGGATAATAGCCCGGTTTCTTTGCTGAATCCGCTACGGATTTTCCTGCGATGATGGTGGGCACGTAGTATGTTCCGTATTTTTTGAATAATTCTATTGCTTCATCATCCATATAGGTTCCATGTTCGATGGATGCCACGCCGGCGCGGATAGCTCTCTTCATACCCTCAGCACCATGTGCATGTGCTGCGACCTTCATCCCATAATCTTTGGCAGTTTGCACGACGGCCCTGATTTCTTCTTCGGAAAACTGTGCACCACTGCCGTCTTTTTCCAGGCTTAAGACGCCCCCTGTTGCAAGGATTTTTATGCAATCGCTGCCTTCCTTGTAACGCATCCGCACAGCTTTAATACATTCATCCACTCCATTTACTACTCCCACTTTTGGTCCCGGATCTCCCATCAGGTCACTGCGCAGTCCGTCGGTAGGATCACCATGCCCTCCCGTGGTACCCAATGCTATTCCTGCAGTATAAATTCTTGGCCCCCTGATCAATCCTTTGTTGATTGCATTCCGCAAAGAAATATTGACACCGCTGCCACCCACATCCCGAACTGTGGTAAAGCCGGCCATCAATGTTTTTTCTGCATAACCAATGGACATAAATGCATAGTCAGCCGGATTCAGCTTGAATTGATTTTCAAAATTCTGCGAGCTTGTTTCATCTTCCAGGTGAACATGACAGTCGATCAATCCAGGCATAACAGTTCCGCTTTTCAGATCGATGGTCTTATCCCCTGTCGCAGGCTGAATATAACCCTTTTGTATATCCGTAATATGATCTCCTTCCACCACCACAGACATTTCATTCAAAACCTGAAGTGATTTAACATCGACGAGCCTGCCGCAGTAAATAATTGTTCTTTGACCGAAGGTAAATTGTGAAATAAAAACAGCAATTACCAATACTGATTTTCTCATAAAGTGTTTTGTTTTTCTAATCCGAAAAATGCAATTCTGAAAACCGGATCGATCCAATTTACCGTGAAGATATAAAAAGGCCCCGCCTGATGCGGGGCCAATATTAAATTACTGGTATTTTTTCCTTGCCAATTCCGGATAATGATGAATCCTGGCTTATTTATTCGGCTGTGGAGTGTAACGAAGATAGGGTTTTACGATTTTTACTCCTTTCGGGAATTTTTTCATTGCTTCTTCAGTTGATACAGCAGGTACGACGATTACGTCTTCTCCTTCTTTCCAGTCGGCCGGAGTAGCGACGCTATAGTTGGCAGTAAGTTGCAAAGAATCGATTACGCGCAGTACTTCAACAAAATTACGTCCTGTAGATGCCGGATACGTAATGGTCAATTTTACTTTTTTATCCGGACCGATTACAAACAGAGAACGCACTGTAAACGTTTCGGATGCATTAGGATGAATCATCCCATAGAGATTAGCTACTGTACGGTCACTATCGGCGATAATGGGGAAACCCACAGTTACTTTTTGTGTTTCATTAATATCATTTACCCAGCCCAGGTGTTTTTCCAGCGGATCGACGCTGACTGCCAGCACTTTTACATTTCGATTGGCGAACTCATCCTGCAGGAGAGCAGTTTTTCCTAATTCTGTCGTGCATACAGGAGTGTAGTCAGCCGGATGAGAGAATAGAACGCCCCAGCCATTGCCCAGGTATTCATAAAAATCAAGATCACCAGCCGTTGTTTTTGCTTTAAAATTGGGAGCGGTATCCCCTAAACGTAAACTCATATAATGAATTTTTGGTTAAAAAAATGAATAGTAAATCGAAAAAAGGATTACGAAGATATTAATTCTCTATTAATGCAGTAGACTTTTAAGAAAATTTTTATTTTTCCTTTTCCGGGACTCAGTCCTGCTTATACTGGGTGGTTGCCTTGGTAAGGGAATATTTGCCAAAACGGTCCTTCACATCGTCAATGGCCTTATATAATTCTGTTTTCCTTTCAACGCTTTCAAAAAGATTGGTTTGAATGGCTTCATCCGTCAACTCACTGAGCCTGACGCCCAGGAGCCGTACGGGTTGCCCCTTTCTGTACAGTTTATGAAAAAGTTCTTTGGCCTGGGGAATCAGTTCATCATCATAAAAAGTATAGGGAATGGCCGTTTGTTTTGAGGTGGTTTCAAAATCCGGGTAGCGGATCTTTACTGCCAGGCAACCAGCCGTCTTATTATCCTTTCTCAGCTCATAAGCTACTTTTTCAGTCATGCGAACCAGTTCGGAAAGCAGAAAATTGATATCTGTTTTATTCTCTTCGAAAGTATTTTCTGTGGACACCGACTTGGCTTCATGATAGGGATGGACTTCCCCGTAATGAATGCCCTGTGATTTATTCCACAAATCAAGTCCATATTTTCCGAGTTTTTTTTCAAGTGATTCAGCAGTTTGTTCGCTCATGTCCCGGATTGTTTCAATACCCATTTCCAGCAGGGTGCGGGTGGTATGCTGCCCCACGCCGGGAATTTTACTCACCTTTAGCGGCGCTAAAAATTCTTTTTCGAACCCCTGGGGAATATAAAGATACCCGTTCGGCTTGGCCTCATCAGTGGCAATTTTAGCCACCATTTTGTTCGGTGCAAGCCCGAAAGAAATCGGGAGTTTCGTTTCCTCTATAATTTTTTCACGCAGGTCGATAGTCCATTGATAAGGATCAAAATAGGTATGCATGCCTGTTAAATCGAGATAAAACTCATCGATGGATGCTTTTTCAAATAAGGGCGCTTGGGAGGCAATAATTTCGGTTACCTGCCTGGAGTATTTACTGTATTCACCCCGGCTGCCACTGATTACAATGGCCTGGGGACATAGCTTCAAGGCCGTTTTCATGGGCATTGCAGAATGAATTCCGAATTTCCTGGCCTCATAACTGCATGCCGCAACCACACCTCTTTCGCGCCCACCGACAAGCAAAGGCTTTCCTTTCAGCGAAGGGTCGCTGAGACATTCTACCGAAACAAAGAATGTGTCAAGGTCAAAATGCGCTATGATCCGTTGTGGAGACTTCACATTACAAACACAAAGGACCCCAATATACTAAAAAAATTAGTATTTTGCTTTTATTTTTATTTAATCACTATTGTGTTTTCGCCCCAACCAGCGCCCATTATACATGTGTAGCATAGGTTCTTGAACAGAATTCAGATTAAATTTATTTTATGAAATGGCTGAACACCGGTATAGCGCCTTTGAAAGACCTGCTGGCTTTTTTGTATAAAAAGTCAAAGACCAATGATATTCACAAAAAACAGCTGATTATAGAATTACGGGATAACCTGAATGTGTTCAAAAATGGATTTCTCAATGAAACTCCCTACGATAAGATGATCGATCTGCTCAGTAACCATGCAATACAGGCGGCTATTAAGGAAAACTTTTCATTCAAAAAATTAAGAGCGGGAACGATTGAAGTCCATCATGTGCATGATGAACGGAACAAAAAATATGCAGGATGGACAGCCGAGAAATTAATGGATAAGATAGATGAAAAAATCGTGGAGCTGAAGAACATTAAAAAAATGAACAATAACAGTGTGCGGGAGGTAAAGAATAATATTTCCCTGATGATGGGTAACCTGTATTTCAGAATGAAGCTGATGGCTGATTTTATCAAAGCTGCGTGAGGCCGGTTGGTTTGACTATTTATTTTATTGTGAACCTGATGATAATGCAAAAAATATTATTGGAAGAAAAGATCAAGGAATTCCGCGAAAGATTTCATCCCATCGTTCCTTTTCAACCGGGGAAAGACAAATTATATCCATTTGATTTTACTGAAAAAAATACTGACCTATCCGCAGGACAAATTTCCGATACCGAAAGTTTTTCAATATATATCAACAGCAAACTGAAAGCTGCCGGATCTAAATATGGTATCGGTGGATACAATGAACACCGGACATTATACGCCCGCAGCAGGCATTTTGATATTGCTCTTTCAAATCCGGCCAGCCCAATACAAGCAGAGCTGGGGACAGAACCACGCCGACTTCATCTTGGCGTAGATATCTGGGGGCCTGCAGGAACAAGTATCATGGCTCCCTGGGATGGAATCCTGCATAGTTTTGCGTTTAACCACAACGATGGCGATTATGGAGCGACGATTATTCTGACACATAACCTCGAAGGCTATAGCTTTCACACTTTATATGGGCACCTCAGCCTTAATTCATTGAAAAATCTGCAAGAGGGAAAAAGGATAAAAATGGGAGAAGTTTTTTCTGAATTCGGAATGAGATTCGAGAATGGGAACTGGCCACCGCACCTGCATTTTCAAATAATTAAAGATATGCAGGGATGGGAAGGAGATTACCCGGGAGTTTGTGCATATGCCGAAAAAGAACAGTGGCTGAATAATTGCCCCGACCCCGATCTGATATTAAATATGAATCAATATATCAAATCCGTGTAATCCGTGATCATCCGTGCAATTCGTGCTGACAAAGTTCTTCCCACTCCTTTTCCAAAGAAAAATCCGGGCGTCTTGCTCCCGCCCTGCCATACCAATAATCAGCATTCCCGATATCTCCTTCTTTGCGATGCAGGTAAGCGTGTATCCTTGATGCGGTTTTGGTTTCTATGTCCTGGACGATTTGGTGTGATTTCTCCCAGTCACCTTTTGCATCATACCACAGGGCTTTCAAATAATCGGAAATTGTTTCCGGTGGCTTGATTTCTGAAAGGGATGCTTTGAACTCTTTAATCGTCATAATTTAAAACACGAATTACACGGATGATCACGAATTATACTAATGGTGATCTGGTCTCGGAAGATCATAATCAGCGTTCCCCATCCAATTTAAAAAATTAAGCCTTCAGTAATTTAAATGCGTGAGTCCATTGATTGCGAATGAACCCGGGAATGCACCAGAGTATGCATAAAGGCTCGATTGCTCTGGCGGCTTCCACTTTGCCCATGTCTTCGGTTTCCCAGCCAAATGAAGTCAGAATTTCTGCAACAGTTTTTTTTGCCCCGTCATCATTTCCGCAAATAAACATGGTGGGTTTGCCTTCTTTAAAAGATGGTTTATACATGAAAGCATTACCTACGCTATTAAAAGCTTTCACCAGCTTTGCCTTAGGTATCAGTCGCTGAATTTTTTCCATCAATGAATCTTCCAGGCTGGTGAAATATTTCAACACGCCATTCACGGGAGGAGCGGCGGCAATGGGATTGGTTGCATCAATCACTATTTTATTGCTGAAGTTGTCAATACCCGCCAGTTTTACTGCTTCTTCGGTGATGGTTCCTCCGGTAGCAATCACCAGCAGCTCGCCGAATTTCGCCGTTTCGGGAAACGTCCCCACTTGTCCTCCGGCATTTTCTCTTTTCCATTTCTGCACTTCCTCCTTTGATGTATTCCTGGTTCCCAGCATTACCTCGTGACCTTCTTTAAGAAATGCTGTTGCCAGCACACGGCCGACAATACCCGATCCGATAATTCCTATTTTCATAATAAATAAATTTAAGTGTGATCTTTCCATATCTCTGATCAACCATGAACAGGTGCTCCCTGACCATTGTATATAGCTGCAAAAAGATTTGCAAAATCTTCAAGCTTTCTTTTTCCCAAATGACCGGGATGATGTTTCCAATAATCAGCAGTCATTTCACCTGTACGTATTGCATGACCCATTTCAACATAATTCTTTGCAATCTCTTCGGGTAGTCCGGCCTGTAGCATCCCGAGCAGGGCCTGTTGATCGTCGAATACAGCCCATTGCAAGTCTGGTTTACCAATGGCAGCACCTACTATGCGTGCTATTTCATCTCCATTCTTTTCGTCACTGGCCATATAACGAACTGTTTTGCCTGCGAAGTAAAGATGGATCAGTTCGTCTGCCGCAACATCTGCTATATCATCTGTGTTTGACAAAACCAGTTTTGAACCTGGTCCTCCAAAATTGCCTCCCATGATGCCGAGGCTTTTTATCAGGCCAATATTGCCCAGGAGATTCTGGTAAAAATACCCGGGACGTAAATGTTTGATGTTGGCATCAGCAAGTGCATTCAAAGTCTGCTCTACATGATACAAACCGCTCACCGGTCCACAGCCATCAGCCATATGCGCGCCTATACTACTTAAATTCACTACATGGCCGACACGATTGGCTTCGATGGCCTTCGCATAATTGCCACCCATCTGGGCAATGTAATTTTTCCAGTTTGCAACTTTGATATTTGGGGGCACCATGATGTACACGGCATCCGCCCCGGCAAACGTTTTGATAAGAAAATCCACGTCGTCAACAGATCCAATGGCGGGCTGAGCTCCTTTGTCCACTAATTCTTTGAGATGATCCGCATTGCGCCCGATAACAGTCACCTGGTGGCCCGCATTCAATAATTTTTCTGAGAGCGGTTTTGAAATATTTCCCGACGCCCCTGTAATTACGTATTTCATATGTTTGTTTTTAGTATGTAAGAAATAATAAAGAAAACTACAATTTATCAGAGATCTTGTTCATGGTCTGTGCGAGCCTGGCGCTTTCATCCCTGCCAATGATGCTGCAATATTGTTCATAAAATGCAGTAAGACATTCCCCGAGCACAGCCCGCATTGCCCTGGCCTTCTGGCTGGGATAAACTTTGGTGATTTTCCCTTCGGTTTTGCGTTGTACCAGTTTTTTTTCTTCGAGCTTTTCAATTAGTCTCGTAACAGTGCTCGGGGCAAGTAACAACTGGTCTACAAGAGCAGTAGGTTGAATCCCCGGGTCATCGATCACAAGCATTAAGAGGTACGCGTGACTGGGAGATAATTTGACCCTCTCCCAGGCCTTATCAGCCAACTTTTCTATTTTCCTGGCCAATGCATGCGATGCAAAGTATAGACACCTGTTGTATCTGCTGTCGACAGCCTTCATCCGGCAAAGATAGAAGAGATTTATATTTGTATATACAACTACTAAATTAAAACCTTTTACTCTTCGCCTGCGACCAAAGTCCGGCAGAATGTTTTAATTTTATCCCATGTCCAATCTCAATCTGAATACCGATAAAAACTTGTTGGGAGCAGCAGACAGGGAATTTGAAAACAGTATTCGCCCGGTTGTACTCGATGATTTTTCAGGTCAGCTCCAATTGATAGAAAACCTGAGAATCTTTATCAAAGCGGCAAGGATGCGCGGAGAAGCGCTCGATCATATTCTTTTCCATGGACCTCCGGGACTGGGCAAAACCACATTGAGCAGGATCGTTGCAAATGAACTGGGTGTACATATCAAAGAGAGCTCCGGGCCCGTCATTGAAAAACCTGGCGACCTGGCAGGCCTTCTCACCAATCTTGAACCGAATGATGTATTGTTCATTGATGAAATCCACCGGTTAAGCACAGTTGTCGAAGAGTATTTGTATGCGGCGATGGAAGATTACCGCATTGATATTATGATCGACAGTGGGCCCAATGCCCGAAGTATACAGCTCACATTAAATCCATTTACCCTGATCGGCGCCACGACCAGGAGTGGTTTACTAACCGCCCCATTGCTCTCCAGGTTTGGCATCAAATCGAGGCTCGAATATTATGATAGTCATACACTGCAAAAAATTATTCTTCGATCAGCTTCCATCCTGAATGTCAGAATCCACCCGGATGCCTGCGGCGAAATTGCCCGTCGCAGCAGGGGAACACCCCGCATTGCAAACGGATTATTAAGACGGGTAAGGGATTTTGCCCAGGTACTTGGCGATGGTTTCATTGATAACGGCATCACGCAGCATGCCCTGCGCGCACTGAATGTCGACGAACATGGATTAGATGAAATGGATAACCGGATCCTTACAACCATTATTGAAAAATTCAAAGGAGGCCCGGTTGGGATAAGCACCATTTCCACGGCTGTCGGAGAAGAAACGGGAACCATCGAAGAAGTGTACGAACCCTTCCTGATACAGGAGGGATTCATCATGCGCACACCGCGGGGACGGGAAGTAACTGCAAAAGCGTATGAGCATCTGGGTAAGAAACCATCGTCAGGCGGCGGCAGTAACCTGTTATTTTAATTTTTCTGCATTTTAACAGATTCGCTGCAAAAATCTATGAAGATTTATTGCGCGACCTGATATCGAAATCAAGCGGAACATCCAGTTTGAACTGGATATTTCTTCCCATATTATAAATCCCAAGATGACCATTGGGGGATGAAGAATAGAATTCAAAATATTTCAACCTGCTCAAATGATCCTGGTAAGCAACATTAAACAAATTATTCCCCATGATGTACAGATTAAAAATCGTTTTACCCTTACCGTTAGCTATGCCAGCGCCTATCCCCGCATTAAACAAAGTATACCCGGGCGTGGGGGTTTCTGTATTGTCGGTAAGATATACGCGATCCTGTCTGGCATAATAAGCAAGCTGCACTTTTACAAAGGCATTTACAATCTGCGCCTGTTTGATATCAAAATTGTATCTCAATTCCGATATGCCGTGCAATGGAGGAATCAATGAAAGATATTTATTACTGTCGGACTTTAGCCTGGGATCTACGCCTTTATTCAAACCATACACTGCCGACAAACTGTTTTCAAAATGAAGAGCCCTTACAGGATGAATATCAACACTGACCTCACCTCCGTAGAGCTGTGCTTTGCCCTGCTGGAATTTGTATGTCTGATTATTTCTGACTATCACAGAATCGCCGCCGTTAACACTCAACAGCCGCTGATTGAAAATATAGTTTGATATGTTATTGTTGAATATGCTCAGCTCAATTTCCACATATTTGGAAGTAAATGCCATTCCGATATCTTCCTGGAGACTGAATTCGGGTCGGAAATCAGTATTGCCGATCTGGTAAATATTGGTACCGGGATGTACCCCATTGGAAGAAATTTCAGCAATATTCGGCGCACGGAACCCGCGGGCGAGATTTGCTTTGAGAGATAATTTTTCTGTAAAATTATACGTCATGCCCAAACTTCCCGATATACCTGAAAATGTATGGCTGTAATTGGAAAAAGGTTTGTCTGCCCCGACTGTATCAGCACCATATACCGGAGTAGTAAAACCAGTAACCGGATCGGGTTTGGTATACAGTTCACTATTTCTGAAAGAACGACTGTCAAATCGCAGGCCACCCGAAAGATCGAGTTTTCCAAAACTTTTTTTGACCATCGCAAAAGGCCCGATATCAAATTGAGTGTAAGAAGGAATGACGAAATCCGTTCCCTTTGTCACCTGGTTATCCTGGTACATGCCATTGATTCCAGCCGTAAAATTCCACCCGTTGAATTCAGGGAAAAAATATTTCAGATCATAAGAAAGAGTATTGAGTTCAAGATATAAGCCCGGCACTTCCTGATATGGTGATTCCGGATGACTGAATTCACGTCGCACACTTCTTTGAAATCCGATATTTACTCCCAATCTTCCTTCTCCAAGTACGAAATTATTATTCATGTACGCCCGATAATGTTGTACGTGCTGATGCAAAGGCGTTATCGTGTACGATTTCAATTCCTGCGGTGTGACGATCGGTCTGAATGTATCTATTTCTGTAATCTGTTTTGTGAACTGCCGGGTTGCAGAATCCCTGCTCCCGTCAGGGATCTCCTGTAAATCATCAAACAAAGAGAGATTAATATGAGAATAACCCCAGGTTCGATGCAATCCCAGGGATAAGCTTCCGTCGGTTTCATCAAATGCGGTATTGTATACTCTGCCGTCAATGGGATCCTGGTAATTGCTGGCCCGCTTATGTGAAAACCGACCTATCATTTCAATTCCATTTTTTGTTGCTCCAACCATTGCAGATCCTCCGTACAAACCATTATTGGTTTGGTACTCTGTCACCAGATCTGCGATCAGTTTTCCTTCGGGGGCAGGTTGAGTGGGAATTAAATTGACTACGCCGGCCAGGGCATCGGAACCATAAGTCAGGCTTGCCGGCCCTTTGATCACTTCTATTTTTTCAATCCCATACTGATCCACTTCAATCCCATGTTCATCTCCCCACTGCTGGCCTTCCTGTCTTATTCCGTCATACAAAGTCAGAATCCTGTTGTAGCCCAGGCCACGAATAAAAGGCTTGGACACATTGGGGCCGGTGGTCAGTGCATTCACTCCGGGCACTTTGGCTATCGCATCAATAATATTCGTGCTGAGATTAGTAGTGATATAGTCATGGCTGACGGCCACGATGGGAACCGGGCTTCTTTTTATCTGAGTCGCTTTCGACAATCCGGTTACAACCACTGCGCTCTCTTCAAAATATTGATCCTGCAATGCAAAATTGGCCACAGTAGGTCCATTGATCAAGACATTTTGAGTAAATGTTTTATATCCGATTGAATGTACTTCCACCAGGTAGGTTCCGGATGGTAGTGAATTGAAGCGATAATGTCCGGTTGAATCCGCAATCGCACCAAGTTTGAGGTCGGAAATATAGATCGTTGCGCCCGGCAGGGGATTCCCTTTTGCTTTTTCAGTGACCTGACCGGATAGAGATCCACTCAGAGACAGGTCGGTTTTCTTCATATCACCGCCGCTATACATAGGCTGTGAAAAAGCATATTGGGCTATTGTGAAAGAAAGTAATAGTAATGTTGTATTGTGTACAAATTGTTTCATCAGAAATCCCGATTTTCTATTTTACAACGAAATTGTAATTTACGAGTGATCGATACCGTTAGTAGTGCAGCAGGAAAGAAGAACAAACTGCGATGCCGATATTTACTATCGGCGCGAAGGGGTTAAGCGATACTGGGAGGGCCGCGAAGTTCAAAATAAAAATGTGGAGGAACTGTGAAGGGAACGGGCCGGTCAGCGGGATGTTCTATATAGCCCCGCTCCACGGGTAAGACAACAGGAATAAAATCACTTATAAAAGGAGATTCCACTACAAGATTATCGCAATTACACCGGAACCCTGAATACTCGAATTGTTGTTGGGCAGTTCCGACTAATGTAAACGGAGCATCCTTGTGATCCGCAAGTAAATCATGTATTATTTTCTTCGGAGTTACGCAAAAAGCAAACAATACAAGCAGGAAACCTGCGGATAAATTTCGTATGATGCTGTTTGTTAACAAAATTTTTGCGACGGAGTTGCAAATATAGACACTTCATGCTCTTCATAACGAAAAGAAAGGGTATTTAATTAAAGAGAAAAGTTAAAGATTTTGTGAAAGTTTTTCCTGCTCATTGTCTCGGCTCATATGTTTTCTATAACCCCTGCTATTCCCTGCCCCCCTCCGACGCATGCAGTCACGATTCCATACTTTTTATTGAGACGTTTCATATCATTAACAAGTTGAATGGTCAATTTACATCCGGTACAACCCAGTGGGTGACCAAGAGCGATTGCCCCTCCGTTAATATTCACAATATCAGGATTCATCCCCAGTTTTCTGATTACTGCAAGGGCCTGCGATGCAAATGCTTCATTCAGTTCAACCAAATCAATCTGTTCTAAATTCATTCCCGCCTGTTTCAAAACTTTTGGAACAGCTTCTACCGGTCCAATTCCCATAATACGGGGATGTACACCCGCACTCGCACAAGCAGCCAGCCGGGCAATCGGCTTCAATCCAAGTTGATTAATCATGGCTTCACTCATCACAATGACAAAAGCGGCACCATCACTTGTCTGAGATGAATTGCCAGCTGTCACAGAACCTCCGGCAGCAAAAACCGGTTTCAGTTTTGCCAGGGCGTCCAGCGAAGTATCAGCTCTCGGACCTTCATCCGTATCAACTACAAAATTTCTTTTTTGTTTTTTCCCTTTATTGTCAAGATATACTTCTTCCACATTGATAGGAAGAATGCCTGATTTAAAATATCCGTTTTGAATAGCGCGAAGGGCTTTTTGATGTGAATTATAAGAAAATTCATCCTGGTCTTTCCGGTTCACATCAAATTCTTTGGCCACGGCTTCAGCCGTCAATCCCATACTCAAATAATAATCGGGTTCGTCGATGGCGATCGAATAAGCAGGCGCAACTTTCCAGCCTGCAGTCGGCACCATGCTCATGCTTTCTGTTCCACCTGCAATGATACATTCTGCCTGTCCGCTCCTGATTTTTGCAGTAGCGATGGCAATGGTTTCCAGTCCGCTTGCACAGTACCTGTTCACAGTTACTCCGGGAGCATGAATTCCAACTGCCCTGGCTGCAATAATTCGACCCACCTGCAATCCCTGTTCTGCTTCGGGCACTGCATTTCCCACAATCACATCATCTACCTGTTTCGGATCCAATTGCGGAACCGAAGCCAGCAAAGATTTGATCACTGTGATAGCTAAATCATCGGGACGATAAAATCGAAATCCACCACGCTTGGATTTTCCTACGGCCGTTCTATAACCGGCAACTATATACGCTTCCTGCATATAATTTTATTTAAGAGATTGCACGAATTACCACGGATTACACGAATTCATGTGTCAAAGGTAAAGCTTTGCACGAATTACCACGGATTACACGAATCACAAGAAATACTTAATAGAACAATAGACTAATTTGTATAATTCGCGTAATTCGTGTACTATCTTCGTACCGACTTATGTATAAACTGCTCCGCAACATTCTGTTTTTATTCCCGACAGAAAATGTCCATTACTTTTCGATGAATGCGTTGAAACTGATTTGCAGGATTTCGTTTATCAAAAATTGGCTGGGCAGGCGATGTGCATCAGAAGATGATGGAAAAAGCAAGGAACTATTCGGCCTCTTATTTAGAAACCCTATCGGTTTGGGTGCAGGCTTTGACAAAAATGCGCTTTATCTTTCCGAGCTCGATACTCTGGGATTTGGATTCGTAGAGATAGGAACAGTAACTCCATTGCCACAGCCCGGAAATGAGAAGCCGAGATTATTCAGGCTGCCAAAAGATAAAGCGCTGATTAACCGGATGGGGTTTAACAATGATGGAGTAAAAACAATTGCTGAAAGAGTAAGAAAATGGAAAGCCGGGAAATCGGGTTTGATTGTTGGAGGAAATATTGGTAAGAATAAAATCACGTCTAATGAGGAGGCCTGGAAAGATTACGAAACCTGCTTCAGAGAATTATTCGATTGCGTGGACTATTTCGTTGTCAACGTGAGTTCCCCCAATACCCCGGCGTTACGTGAACTGCAAGAGAAAGTATCGCTGAGAAAAATCCTGGCGAACCTTCAAACCGTCAACCAGCAATTGTCTGGTCCAGGCAAGGAAAATCCCAAACCAATATTAGTGAAAATTGCTCCGGATCTCAGTTGGGAACAGATTGATGATGTGATTGATCTTGCCATTGAAATAAAACTGGACGGATTGGTGGCAACGAACACAACAATCAGCCGTGAGAAGCTCAAAACTGAAAACAAAAAAATAGAAAAAATCGGAGCAGGAGGATTAAGCGGGTTACCTCTGGCAGATAGATCAACTGCAATCATTCGGTATATCGGGGAAAAAACAAAAGGTAAAATTTGCATCATTGCATCGGGTGGAATTTTTACCGGCAAAGATGCTGCTGAAAAACTTGACCTCGGAGCATCCCTGGTCCAGGTCTGGACGGGTTTTATTTATGAAGGTCCTTTTATTGTGAGAAAAATTCTGCGCGGTCTTTCGGTTCAGCCGCAAAAACACACTCATTAAGAAGAATTTTTTAAAATCGCCGCAGCCACGATCCCTGCTGTTTCTGAGCGCAGCCGGGTTTGCCCCAGGGCAACCGGTACGAAGTGGCGATTTAAGGCCAGTGCAATTTCTTCAGTGGTAAAATCCCCCTCGGGACCAACCAGTATAATTTGGGAAGAAAGGCTTTCATTCACAATATCAGCCAGGTTCATTTTTTTATCGGGCAGGCAATGCGCAATAAATTTCTGATCATAACGGGATTGATCAACCGCTTTTTCAAAAGCAATCGGTTCATGCAAAACAGGCAGCCAGGCTTGTTGAGACTGCAGCATGGCACTGACTAAAATATTCTTCATCCTGTCCATCCGGAAATGTTGTTTTTCCGTGCGCTCACAAATAAGAGGTATAATTTCTGAAATTCCAATCTCCGTAGCTTTTTCCAGGAACCATTCGAAGCGGCTGGTATTTCTTAACAGTGAAATAGCTATTGTAATTTTTCGCCCTTCGGGTTTAATAAGTTTAGCTTCCTCAATTTCAACAATACATTTTTTCTTCTGATCGCCGGTAATTACTGCTGTCAATACATTTCCCTTCCCATCTGTCAATTGCAGTTTGCCGCCTCGTTTCATCCGCAGTACCTGGATCGCATGCTTTGATGTGTCTTCATCAAGTTGAATCTCTTTGTGTGAGGGATCAAAAAAAGGAATATAGAAATAAGGAAGCATCATGATAGGACAAAGATGTAGTAAAATGAGTTTTGTGGAAAAAATACTTCCCTTCTTTACGCCGTGGCGCTTTGCGAGAGAATTATCTCGCGGAGGCTCAAAGGCGCGGAGGTTTATACAAGGCAAGGCGCCGCTAAAATGAAAGCTCCGGTTTGCACCGGAGCCGAGGCATAGATAGCGACCCAGATAAAGCTTAAAATGGGTTGTCTTCTTCTTCGCTAAAAGGTAGGTCGTTCATCTTGCTGCCTGCCTGAATATATAATTTTGGTCCGCCTTCATCACCCTGAACCGGCTTCCAGTTCCCTGCCGGCAATCCAATCCCACCCATGTCATTTCCATCATCTTCTATGAATTTCTGTATATGCAGGAGGGCTTTTAACCTGATTGTCTCCAATGAGCCGTTACGATGTTTTGCAATGCGCACATGTGTTTCTCCCTTATTATTTTCACCGAATTCATTTGCGGTGATATCATAATATTCCGGACGGTACAGGAACATTACCACATCCGCATCCTGTTCTATCGCACCGGATTCACGCAGGTCGCTTAGCTGAGGCATCTTGTTACCTTCTTTTCTTTTTTCCACTTCGCGGCTTAACTGGGACAAAGCGATGATAGGAACCTGTAACTCTTTAGCCAAGCTTTTCAAATCTCTCGATATACGGCTGATTTCCTGCTCGCGATTACTATTTCTGTTTTCTCCCGTACCACTCATCAGCTGCAGGTAATCAATAATGATCAGCCCGACATGATGTTTATTTTTCAGTCTCCTGCATTTTGCACGCAATTCAAAAATGTTCAACGCAGGAGTATCATCAATAAAAATCGGGGCCTGTGCCAGGCGCTGAATTCCCTTTGCGTAGAGCTGTTTCATTTCATGTTCTTCCAGTTTTCCCCTGGCGATCTTCTCCAGCCATATTTCACTTTCAGCTGAGAGTATACGCTGCACCAATTGGCTGGCGCTCATTTCCAGGCTGAATACTGCCACTGGCGTGGATTTTGTTTGATGTAATGCTGCGCTTCGCGCGAGATTTAAGGCAAAAGCCGTTTTACCCACTGAGGGACGAGCAGCAAGAATAATGAGATCCGTAGGCTGCCAGCCATATGTGATCCTGTCGAGTGAAGCAAAGCCGCTCGGAACACCTGAGATATCTTCATTCTTGTGCCGAAGGTCTTCGATCCGCTGAATGGTTTTGACCAATACCGTATCGATGCTGTCGAAATTCTTACGGAGATGGTTATTCGTAATTTCAAACAGCTTGCTTTCTGCGTCATCAAGCAGGTCAAATACATCGGTGCTGTCTTCGTAAGCATCTCCGATAATTTCACCACTGATGCGTATCAGTTCGCGCTGGATGAATTTTTGCAGAATGATTCTTGAATGGGCTTCAATATTTGCCGAGGATACGACTGCATTGGTGAGCTTGGTCACATAATAAGGCCCTCCGATAATATCCAGCTCCTCCTTCAATCTCAATTCTTCGACTACGGTAAGCATGTCAATCGGCTGACTTTTTTGTGCCAGTGACTGCATGGACCGGAAAATCCGTTGATGGCTATCCACGTAAAAGCATTCCGGTTTTAAAATTTCCACTACCGTATCGAAAGCGCTTTTTTCAAGCATCACCGCACCCAGTACTGCTTCTTCCAGGTCTTTTGCCTGCGGGGGTACTTTCCCGTATACCATGGTGCTCAGGTCAACAGGTGCTTTTCGTCTGAGCTTCCGGTCTTTGTTCAAATTTGTTAAATCCATGAATAGCCGTCCATAAAGAGTTTACAATATTGTTCCTGGCTTGGCAATCGGTTGATCTTTCATAGTTAGTTTTGGACTTTAACGGAATCAGGTTTTTCACTCCTTTTACACAGGACAAAATGATAAAGCCACTTGGTTAAATCACTTGTTTTAACCAGGCTCATCGGGTCAGTATTCCAGCCTTATATTAAGAAATTGTTACAGCACTATGAACGGAACGTTATCCCTTTGAGTCGGGACGGCGAATATAAACCGCATTTGTCCGTTCAAAAAAAAATTTCTTTTTTTTAATTTATCCTTATGCCATGCACAGGGTTATCTACTTTTTTTTGTGGCTTGTCCACATCAACCGATAAGCTTTCCACAATTTAAAAAAGTTTTTCGCTTATTCCTGTTTTAAATACACACTTCATGTGCAGAAAGATTTTCAATATAAAATTTTGCCAGGTTCCCGGGATTACAGAATGGGGTTTTAGCAGGTTTTGATACGTGTTCGAAACAATTCAGAAAGAAAAAACCCGCTGTGATAGCGGGTTTTCGTACAGGTATCTGTTTAGGGGTTAGTATGATTGGTGTGTTTTATTTGTTTTTGTCTTCAGCATGCTTTTCGATTTGTTTTTCATTGCTGGTTTTCGATGGCTTCGCATTAGGATTGTGTGGCGCCGTCTGCTGATTAGCCGGTTTGTTATTGGTTTTATTCAAATTATTATTATTCTTAGAACTGCCGTTTTTAGAAGATGAGTTATTGTTATTGGACGGCTTATCATTGGTATGGGTGCTATTATTGGTTGAATTGTTTGAATGATTAACCGAATTATTGTTGACACCCGTAGCGTTCACGGCACTTTGGTTATTGTATGCATTATTTCTGTTATTGTATTGGGCGTCCGCCGGCCGGTTATTCGTGTTATTGTTGGGCGCTGTTTGCTGATTGTTATTTGTACTGTTTACCGGTGAATTTGCATTTGCATTATGGTTATTATTGTACCTGTTGTTAGAAGGTTCATTGTTATTCAGAGTTCCCTGTTGCCTTGCATTTGAATTTGGCAAATTTTCATTCATACTGCTGTTCGGATTATTTGAAGGAGTAGCGTATGTGTTATTATTTCTTGTAGCAGGCTGATTGTTATTCGGATTATTGTTTGAAGCATTGCTGACCACCGGCCTGATGTCATGCAGGGATTCAACTCTGGATGGAGCCATCCTGGTTGTTGCACCGCCAGAACTCTGCTGAGACGACGTATTTACCTGTGGCCTGTAGATAGCATATTGCCCGTTATTCATTTGTTCACCAGGACGATTGTTTTCTCTTATAGGAACTGTCCTGACTGTCGAACCGGTATATCTTTCTACTTCGCGTGGATCCGGACCACCCCGATATACATTCCTGTAATTATTATTGACCGTGGTATTATTTATCTCCTCTTTGTTGTAAGTCACATTATTGATGACTGTCGTGTTGTTGATGATGGTCACATTCTTTGTTTCATTCACATAATAATTGTTTATATGCGGATTGGCGATATATTGATGCGGCACAAAACACCAGTAATTCGCCGGAGGATTATAATTAACAGCCATGCCTACAGTAA
Source organism: Puia sp. (assembly GCA_035501475.1). Lineage (GTDB taxonomy): Bacteria > Bacteroidota > Bacteroidia > Chitinophagales > Chitinophagaceae > Puia. The sequence continues at coordinate 23,709 of DATJWE010000079.1, forward strand.
CATTTGGTCCTAATGGTGCCCATCCGTAATAATCATTGCTTGTTCTCCAGCTTACCCAGGCCGGTGACCATTCATTACCTGGCATCCACATCCATCCATATCCACCTTCATAGAACCATCTTCCGTAATGAAACGGAGCCCATCCCCAACTGTAATTGGAAGCCCATGTCCATCCTGCATCAGTATAGATCCAGTTACCATTGGTAGCGTAAGGCCTGAAACCGGGATCCACTGCAGGCATCCATACATAGCCATATCCGGGATAATCTATCCAATGACCGTAGGGCGAGAGTTCGTCATAAAAAGACTGATAAGATACTGCAGGTGCCGGTGCCGGGGCAGGTGAGGGATTTTCCTGAACTACATAAGTGGGATGACAGGCAGCCAGCATACATATCGCAAAACCGATAGTGGGTAAAATGTTTTTCATAAATCAGCTTTTATCGTTTTAAAGTGGTTGATTGTTGGACTGCATTTCCCGTGCTAAGTACGACAATCAAATCACGATTAACATTTAATTATGAATCTAATGAGGTTAGGAGCCGCTCGATGCAGCTGCTCTATTAACGCCGTAGCAACTTAAAAAGTATGAACAGGGCTTCGGTGAGCTTAGTTTCAAAAAGCTATCTTTGTCCTTCACCAAAAATAATTTACCCGGATGACAATCAGTTACAACTGGCTATGTGAATATCTCCCTCTGAAAAAAGGCGGCCTGGAATCTAAGCCTTCGCCAGACGAATTATCCAAAATACTCACTTCAGTTGGATTGGAAGTTGAAAGCCTGTCTAAATATGAATCCATAAAGGGGGGCTTGCGGGGATTGGTCATTGGTGAAGTCCTTGCCTGCGAACAGCATCCCAATGCAGATAAACTAAAGCTGACGAAGGTAGATATCGGGCAGCCTGAATTATTGCAGATCGTTTGTGGCGCGCCGAATGTTGCTGTTGGCCAGAAAGTGATTGTTGCTCCTGTAGGCACTATGATATACCCGATTACCGGTGAACCTCTGGTCATCAAAAATGCAAAGATCCGGGGCATTGAAAGCCAGGGAATGATTTGTGCTGAAGACGAGATCGGGTTGGGCGAAAGTCATGCGGGAATTATCATATTGCCGTCAAATACATCCAAAGGTCTTGCCGCTGCGTCTTATTTCAAACCTTATGAAGACCATATCATTGAAATTGGCCTGACACCGAATCATATGGATGCCATGAGCCATATCGGAGTGGCCAGGGATGTATGCGCTTATTTATCCCACCGGGATAAAAAAGAATACAAAGTCAGCGCCCCTGATGTGCAGGCTTTCGCCTCAGGCAAAAATAGTCTGTTCATCGCAGTGAGTATTGAGAACAGGGTGGATTGCGAACGCTATTCCGGCATAACCATCCGTGGAATTTCAATCAAAGATTCGCCGGAATGGATGCAGCAAAAATTAAAGGCAATCGGCGTTCGCCCAATAAATAATATAGTCGATATCACCAATTGGGTCTTGCATGAAATGGGTCAACCCCTGCATTCCTTTGATGCCGATGCAATCAAAGGCAACAGGATCATTGTAAAAAATCTTCCTGCCGGAACCAAATTCACCACCCTCGACGAAAAAGAAAGAATATTAAATGCAGATGACCTGATGATCTGCAATGAAAAAGAACCTATGTGCATGGCGGGAGTGTTCGGCGGCCTCCACAGTGGCATCAGTTCTTCAACAAAAAATATTTTTCTGGAAAGCGCCTGGTTTAGCCCGGTGAGTGTGCGCAAGACCTCGGTTAGCCATAACCTGCGGACTGATGCAGCTACTCACTTTGAAAAAGGGATGGATATATCAAATACTGTGGCTGCATTAAAAAGAGCAGCCTCACTGATCATTGAATTTGCTGGCGGGGAAATTGCTTCGGGGATTGTGGATGAATATCCGTCGCCTAAACCGAAAGTGGAGGTTCTGCTCAAATATCAGTACCTCAAAAAGCTGAGCGGGAAGAACTATCTTCCGGACACTGTAAAAAGTATATTGCTAAGTCTGGATTTTGATATCCGGAAGGAAAACACAGATGATTTACTTGTTGCTGTTCCTTATCGTAAACCGGATATTCAATTACCTGCGGATATTGTGGAAGAAATCATGCGAATTGACGGCTACGATAATATCGACATCCCTTCTTCCATCACTATATCTCCTTCCATTGAAACAGAAAAAAAACAGTCATCCTACCAGGAAAAAATTGCTTCTTATCTTACAGGATCCGGTTTCAATGAAATTTTTACCAACTCCATAACCAATAGTGCGTATTTCAATGAAGAGGAGCTGCAACACTCGGTAAAAATGATAAATAACCTGAGCGCAGAACTGAATATCATGCGTCCCTCCTTATTGGAAACTGGTCTCGAGACAATTGCTTATAATATCAACAGGAAAAATAATAATCTCCTTTTTTTTGAATTCGGGAAGACATACAGTTCAACCGGGATTGGAGATTATCAGGAAAAAAATCATTTGTGTTTGTATATTACCGGAAACTTATCAGAGGATTCGTGGAAGGCAAAGAGTTCTGCTGCAGATTTTTATTATGTCAAAGGAATTTGTAAAAGATTACTGGAGATCGCTGGGATCAGTGATCATTCTTTCGAAGTGTTGAAAAGTAAAAAAATAAAAAATGGTCTGTCGTTCAGCCTCAATAGTCATACAATCGTGGAAGCGGGCAGGGTTCAGCCGTCTTTATTGAGTAGTTTTGATGTCAGGCAACCTGTATTCTTTGTTGACATTTATTGGGACAACCTGGTTCAATATATAGCCGGCAGCAAAATAGAATTTCGTGAATTACCCAAACAATTGCCAGTATACCGTGACATCGCGCTGATCGTCAACAAAGGGCTGTCTTATGGGGAAGTTGAGCATGCCATTATTGGAATAAGACTGGATAAGTTGCAAAAAATTCAATTATTCGATATTTTTGAAAGTGAAAAGTTAGGGAATGATAAAAAATCCCTCGCGATCAGTCTTACCTTTATCGACGAAGAAAAAACATTAACCGACAGGGAAATTGATAACATGATGACCAGGATCATGAAAACCTGTGAGGAAAAGCTAGGTGCGGAAATCAGGAAATAGTTTAAAAAAGTAATCCATGATGAATCCGGTTGAGGAACAACTGAAACGTATGCAGGAAAAGTTGCTTCGTTTACTGAAGCAGCATCAATCTTTACTAAAGGAAAATGAAAAGCTGAGCCAGGAATTCAAAGAGATGGCTGGCCGATATAACGCAATGCTTATTCAGTCTGAAAAATGGCAGCAACAGGCTGAAATATTGAAACTATCACACGAACAAATGAACGATCATGACAAAAAAGCTTTTGAAAAACGGCTCAGTCAATACGTTAAAGAAATTGATCGTTGCATTGCCTTGCTGAACGAATAATTGCCCTAACTCACGATTACCAAATAACAATTGAACCATGCAGGAGTTAATCCCCATCAACGTACTAATAGGAGATCGCACTTATCGGGTCAAGATACATCCGACAGACGAAGAAACTGTCAGGAAAACATTGAAAACAATCAATGACAAAATCATCGAATTCAAAACCCAGTTTTCGGGGAAAGATATGCAGGATTATATTGCCATGGTCGTACTCTGGTATGCCACGCAACTCCCTTCTTCAAATGAACAACTGGTTCCCAGCAATGATATCCTGGAAGCGCTTCAGAAAATGGAAGAACAGTTGGATAAAGTTTTATAGTCCTTGTTCGCACGACCTCCCTCTTCCCGTGTTAAAAATCCTTATCTTCGCCAATTAACATATTTCCATCCAAATCATATGAGCATGGATGATACATTAAATACGATTGTGAACATTTTAAATTTTAGATTCAATGGATCCAAATATTATTTCCATCATAGTGGGTATTGCAGGCCTGGTGGCAGGGGTTATAGCGGGTAAATTTATTTTTTCAAAAAAGACACAGAGAAAAATTGAAGAAGCCAATCAACAGTCTCAAAAAATAATATCCGAAGCGCAGATTACGGCGGAGAACCTGAAAAAAGAAAAAATTCTTGAAGCCAAAGAAAGATTCGTTCAACTCAAAGCGGAACATGATAAGGAAGTGCTGGAAAGAAATCGCAAATTGAGCGATTCAGAAACCAGGGTCCGGCAAAAAGAACAAAGCATCAATCAAAAAATGGAACACCTGGACCGCCAGGCTAAAGAAAATGATGCCATCAAAGAAAACCTGAATCGCCAGATCGAAGTTGTCAACCAAAAAAGAACTGAGCTGGAAAAACACCAGGAAGAACATATTCGACGCCTGGAAAAAATAGCAGCACTCACAGCGGAAGAAGCAAAAGCACAACTTATAGAGAGCCTTAAACATGAGGCGCAAACCCAGGCATTGGCTATTCAGCAGGAAATCATCGATGATGCCAAGCAAAAAGCAAATAAAGAAGCAAGAAAAATCATCATTCAGAGCATCCAGCGTACTGCTGCAGAACAGGCGATAGAAAATTCAATTACCGTTTTCAACCTGGAAAGCGACGAAATAAAAGGGCAGATCATTGGAAGGGAGGGCCGGAATATCAGAGCCATTGAAGCCGCAACAGGCGTAGACCTGATTGTGGATGATACGCCTGAAGCAATTATTTTATCCTCCTTCGATCCCCTCAGAAGAGAAATAGCCCGCCTTTCTTTGCAAAGATTAGTAGCCGACGGCCGGATTCACCCCGCTCGCATCGAAGAAGTAGTCGAAAAAACCAGGAGGCAAATCGAAGAACAGGTCATGGAAATCGGTGAGAGAACCGTCATAGAACTGGGTATTCACGGTTTACATAAGGATCTGGTAAGAATAGTGGGTAAGATGAGGTTTCGTTCTTCTTATGGACAGAACCTGCTAATGCATAGCCGGGAAGTGGCAAACCTTTGCGCAATTATGGCTTCAGAATTGGGCATGAATCCCAAATTAGCCAAGAGGGCCGGACTTTTACACGACATCGGCAAAGTACCTGATGAGGAAACCGAATTGAGTCATGCTTTGCTGGGCATGAAGCTGGCTGAAAAATACGGAGAAAACCCTGCAGTCGTGAATGCCATCGGAGCACACCACGATGAAGTTGAAATGCAATATGTCATCGCCCCGATTGTCCAGGCCTGTGATGCAATTAGCGGAGCAAGGCCGGGTGCCAGAAGGGAAATTATGCAGCAGTATCTGCAACGCATTAAGGATCTCGAAAATCTTGCCATGACCTACCCCGGAGTTGAGAAAGCATATGCTATCCAGGCCGGCCGGGAGTTGAGGGTAATCGTTGAAGCCGATAAAGTAACCGATGGCGACAGTGATAAATTAAGTTTTGAGATCGCTCAAAAAATACAGACCGAGATGACCTATCCTGGACAAATCAAAGTCACCGTGATCAGGGAAAAAAGAGCAGTAAATGTGGCCAGATAAAGCAGGAATATCGTAAATAGTTTTCTTTTGGCGTTTCAACCAAAGATTCTTAATTTTGCCTCCCAAAATTTTTGTGCCATGAATGCGGCTATAGCCTTTATACACGAGCAGTTGACCGGGAAAAAAGAATTCCCTAAATTCAAAGCAGGTGATAATATTACCGTGCATTATAAAATCCTGGAAGGAAATAAAGAAAGAATCCAGAGCTTCAAAGGAGATGTGATTAAACGTCAGGGTATCGGCCATACAGCAACCTTTACTGTGCGCAAAATATCTGATGCAGTCGGTGTAGAAAGGACTTTTCCGCTGTATTCTCCAAATATTGAATCAGTTGAAGTGAATAAAGTAGGTCGTGTACGTCGCTCTAAACTGTATTTTCAGCGCGAAAGAAGCGGAAAGAGCGCCCGAATAAAAGAAAGAAGATCGGCTACAGAACAGGAGTGATTCCTAACAAAACAACCCAGCACAGTTCTTTGTTAGATGTAAGTTAATGCTGGGAAGTTGTGGAATTAATATCTTTAAAAAAATGCATTCCTCGGTAAAACAGTTAACTTTGCATCATAAATGATTTACTATGCTTATTAATTTTTTGCAGTGTTTTTTCTTGTTGTCACCTCCGGGAGGAACCGAATGGATATTAATAATCTTAGCTGTATTGATTCTTTTTGGCGGACGCAAGATTCCTGAATTTATGCGTGGTTTAGGCCGTGGTCTCCGCGAGTTCAATGATGCCAAAAATAATGTCAAGAAAGAATTGGAAGAAGGAATGAACGAAAAGGATAAACAACCCTCTCCTCCTCCGTCACAGCAATAATTTCTTTAGCGTCGATTAAGCTCCGATTTTTGCCGAACAGAAATCGAAACTGGTATTGTTTATATTTCAATCAATACAAGACTATCATGCTGCACTTCAAAACGGCACTGCTTCTTGTGAGGAAGCCGTGCAATTCTATTTAAAAAGAATTGATGGATCCAAGCAGCTTAATGCCTTCATCAACCTGTATGCAGATGAAGCCCTGGAACAGGCCAGAGCGCTTGATGCAAAAAGAAATTCAGGCGGCAGCACAGGAAAACTTCATGGAGTTATTGTCGGGCTGAAAGATGTGATCTGTTATAAGGATCATCCTGTTTCAGCCTCTTCAAAAAGCCTGTCTGGTTTTACATCTACTTATAATGCTACTGCACTGGATCGTTTGCTCGAAGAAGAAGCGATTATTATTGGTCATCTCAATTGCGATGAATTCGCCATGGGATCTACCAATGAAAATTCAACATACGGGAAGGTTTTAAATGCGCTCGACGAAACGAGAGTACCGGGTGGTTCTTCTGGTGGTGCAGCAGTTGCAGTGCAGGCCAATTTATGCATGGTAAGTTTAGGCAGCGATACCGGTGGATCTGTGAGACAGCCTGCAGATTTTTGCGGCGTAATCGGGCTAAAGCCGACTTATGGCAGGATCTCGCGTCACGGGTTGATTGCCTATGCATCCTCATTTGACCAGATAGGAATCTTTGCCCAAAATATACAGGATATTGCGAAAATATTCGAAGTGATTGCGGGAACCGATCCCCTTGACAGCACTTCATCCTCAAACCCGGTTCCTGATTTTTCTGATTCTTTCCAAATTCGAAATACTCCAAACTATAGAATCGCCTTCTTTAAGGAGGCTCTTGAACACAGGGGTTTGGATCCTGAAATTCGCTCGGCTTTCCGGACATTTATCGGAAAGCTAAAAACTGAGGGTCATTCTGTAAAAGAAATTGATTTTCAATATTTAGACTATATTGTACCTTCTTATTATGTCTTGACAACTGCAGAAGCCTCTTCCAACCTTTCCCGCTACGATGGAGTTAAGTATGGCTTCCGTTCCGCAGCAAAAACTAATTCTTTAACAAATTTCTACAAAAAAAACCGTTCTGAGGGTTTTGGCAAGGAAGTAAAACGTCGTATTCTATTGGGAACCTTTGTATTAAGTGAAGGCTACTACGATGCTTATTTCACCAAAGCACAACAGGTGAGGAAATTACTTGTCGACAAAACCAAATTGATTTTTAAAAACTTCGATATTATCCTTTCTCCAACCGCTCCTTCCACTGCTTTTAAGATCGGGGAAAAAATGAATGACCCAATTGCTATGTATCTTGCTGATATATACACAGTTTATGCAAATCTGGTGGGTATCCCCGGCATCTCTCTCCCTCTTTTCCGGCACACAAATGGCATGCCTTTTGGTGTTCAGGCTATGACAAACCGATTTAAAGAGCTACCTTTGCTTCAGTTCTCGCACTATCTGATGCAACAGTTTAAGTCCTTAGAAAATCCGACTTTATGAAAATTCGGAGTTAATCGCAAACCTTTCCGAATAATTTCCGTGATCCATCCCTTGAAAAATTTATAGACCGTATATCCGGTTTATAAATCTTTAAACAATCAAAAGATGAAAAGGCTTTTATTGTTGGGCATCCTTTGCATTGGGTCGATGTATGGTATGCATGCAGATAATGGGACAAAAGCCAAAAAAGCTAAACCCGTTCTACACCAAAGCGTTACGGATACCAGCTATTCCGAAGATGGTTTTAAAGATCTGTTTATAGCAGGTTCTACCAATAACGGGTCGCGTCTTAACCCAAGGGCAATAAGCTTTGTTCAGGATTATATTGCAAAATACGGTAAAGACCTCCAGGAAATGAAAGACTGGGGACGCCCCTATTTTAACCTTATTGACGGTATACTGACCGAATATGGTTTACCCAGGGAACTAAAATACCTGGCTGTTATTGAATCCAATCTTAAACCTACTTCTGTTTCATGGGCTGGCGCTGTGGGTCCCTGGCAGCTAATGCCATCAACTGCGCGCATACTTGGTCTGAAAGTTACCCGTAAACATGACGAAAGAACCAATTACTACAAAAGCACTCATGCTGCTGCCAAATATCTGAGAGATTTATACAATGAACTGGGTGATTGGTTGCTGGTGATCGCAGCCTACAATGGCGGAACAGCCCATATTTATACCGCAATCAAGAAAAGCCACAGCAGGGATTTCTGGGACCTGCAATATTATTTACCTGCAGAATCCAGGAACTACGTTAAGAAATTCATCGGGACTCATTATATTTTTGAAGGACAGGGCGGAGTAACCACTTTGACAAAAAATGAGGCCACAGAGCAGCTATCTGGTTCATCTATGTATGTTTTTACCCGTAAACTCAACAAAGAAGAATTAAATAATTCTAAAACCATTTCCGTATCGGGGAAATATTATTCAACCATTATTGCAAAATATGTGGTCATGGATATTTCCGAATTTAACCGCTACAATCCGGATTTTGACAAGGTGATGGCCAGCAGCAACAATACCTATGACCTCAAGTTGCCTGCGGACAAAATGGATTTGTTTGACGGAAACAAATACCAGATATTGAATGAATCCGTTCAATTGCTGTTGAGTGGAGATGCTGATGATAATGCTCAAAAAACCTTTGGAGACATAGCAAAAAAAGATACTAAGGAAAATAAAAAGTAACCGTCCAATAAATCAATAAACCTGTCAGACTGCAATGAAGTGCTATTGCAAAAGCCTGGCAGGTTTTTTATTTGGTCAGGACTTCTTCAATAGCCTGGGCTTTTAACAAACATTCGTCGAACTCTTTCTGCGCGTCACTGTAAAACGTTATTCCCGATCCAGCCTGATAAGAAAGATAGCCACTGCTTTCATTATATAACAGGCTCCGGATAATAACATTGAAATCAAAATTCTTGTCCGGCGAAACATAACCCAGGGCCCCTGAAAACAAGCCTCTTTTCGTCTTTTCGTATTGCTCTATCAGTTCAAGTACTCTCTTTTTTGGCGCTCCGGTCATGGAGCCCATCGGAAAGGTTGAGGCAATTATTTCTGTCCAGTGCATTTTTGCTTTACATCTTCCGCTGACTGTGGATACCATCTGGTGTACCTGGGGGAATGAATAAATGCCGTAGAGTTCATTCACCCTGACTGACCCTTCTTCACAAACCTTCGAAAGGTCATTTCTCACGAGGTCAACTACCATTACATTTTCTGAACGCTCCTTAGAACTGAGAAACAATTCCAGTTTGTAATAATTATCCAAGACAATATCTTTCTTATTTCTCGTGCCTGTTCCCTTCATGGGCTGCATCAAAAGATCAGAATTTGTTTTTTTCAGATATCGCTCCGGGCTTGCACATAACAAATATTTGTCTCCAAGTTTATAGAAAGCAGAAAATGGTGTTGGCGATATATCATTGAGCAGGCGATAGGTTTCAACAGGGTCGATCCGTATGTGTTCTGCATAAAATTCCTGGCAGAAATTTATTTCGTAACAATCGCCTCTCAGAATATGATTTCGTAAAGATTCAACGGTAATAATGTATTCTTCTCGTGTGAATCTTTTTTTGATTGAAATATTTTTCTTATCTGAGCTTGCAGGAAGAGGTGAAGTCTGCATGATGTGTTCAAAGACCTGCTCATGCTCTGAACCGGATAAACCAATACGGATATGCGTCCTGTCTAATTCAATAATTATTTCAGGAACAAAAAAATGCAAATCCGGAAATTGAATATAATCGGGATGTACTGAGGACAGCTGCTCAATTTCATTTTTGAGATCGAACCCAAAATGCCCAAAGAGCCAATCATCCTGCGCAGCGTCAAAAAGTTTCAATTGTTCAAAAGCATTTCCTGCACCAGTCTGCAGGCAATCCCGGCTTCCTGCTGCAACCAGGCATTCATAACTATGCGGCTCAGATTGATATCCATTATTATTTAAAAAGCAACAGGTATTGAACTGAGATGCCCAGTGCAATACCTGCAATTTGATTTTCTGAAAATCAGTTATGGGGAATGAAACAAAAACCCTGCTCACTACAATGAGTTGGACCGTGGTTAAAAGTCATCCTCTTCTTCGTCAAAACTACTTTCATTAAAAAGATCCAGGTTCTTGAAATCCTCATCCAGACCAAACTCATCTTCTTCGCCACCTTTTGAATCTTTTTTTGAACCGCTGCTGCTTTTCTTTGATTTGGATCTTGGGATATCAAATTCATCAAAATCCGGATCCCATTCTTCTTCCTCTTCTACTTTATCCCATTCGTCCACTTCATCTACTTCATCATCTAAATCGTCATCATCTTCATCTTCTTCTTTTTTCTTTTTAGATGTAATCTTGCTGCCTGCTTTCTTGGATGATTTGGGAGTCTCTACTTCATCATCTTCCTCTTCATCATCATCTTCATGTTTTTTTGATTTGGAAGAGGCTTTGCCCGAAGTTTCTTTGTTGGATGATTCAGGTGCGGATTTCTTTGAATCCTTTTTCTCCTTATCAGATTTTGATGCCATATTCTAATAAGATTATATTGTAAAATTTCAGCGAAGTTTTTAATTAGCCAAATTTTTTTAAAATAAATTTTTGCGCTGAAAATTTGCTTTAGGGGTTTTTAATTAACTGATCTCTGCCCGGCCCATTGGAAATATACGATACATTAACTTTCAGGAAATCATCAATGAACCGGATATATTTTTTCATATCCTCCGGCAACCCGCTATAACCTTTAATAGAAGTGATATCCGACTGCCAGCCCGGAAAAGATTTCCACACAGGTTCTATTTTCATTTTGGCCATTTGGAAAGGAACTTCGGTAGAGATTTGTCCATCTGTTTTATAGGCTGTACATACATTTAATTCCTTAAACCCATCCAATACATCGGCTTTTGTCATGACCAGCTGCGTTACTCCGTTAATCATGCAGGCAAATTTCAACGCAACCAGATCAATCCATCCGCAACGTCTGGGCCGGCCTGTGGTTGCCCCGAACTCATTGCCCACTTTGCGGAGCTCCTCACCTGTGGCATCTTCCAGTTCAGTCGGGAACGGTCCGCCACCTACTCTGGTGCAATAGGCTTTGGTGACACCAATCACCTCTCTGATTTTCTGTGGCGCAATTCCTAACCCGGTACAGACTCCTGCAGAAATAGTATTGGAGGAAGTAACAAAAGGAAAGGTTCCGAAATCAACATCAAGCATGCTTCCCTGCGCGCCTTCCGCCAATATCCGTTTTCCGCTTTGAATTTTTTCGTTTATAAAATATTCCCCGTTCACAATTTTAAATTGCCGCATGAATTCAAGCGCTTCAAAGAATTCTTCTTCCCATGCCGAGACATCCTCATGAAAATGTAACCCATCCAGAAGTTTCTGATGTTTCAGTCTTAGCTTGATATATTCTGTGGTAAAACTTTTATCCAGCAAATCTCCCACACGTAAACCATTCCTTCCCGTCTTATCCATATAAGCAGGACCAATGCCCTTCAATGTGGAACCGATCTTTTCAACTCCTTTTGAAAGTTCTGATGCTTTGTCTAAAGCTCTGTGTGTAGGAAGAATGAGATGCGCGCGCTTGGATATGAATAAATTTTTCCTGTAGTCTATCCCGAAGTTGGCAACTGCTTCACATTCCTTTTTCAGAGTCACAGGATCCAACACAACTCCATTGCCGATTAAATTAGTCGTCTTTTCGTGGAAGATACCCGAAGGGATCTGGTGGAGGACAATTTTCTTATCATTTACATACAAGGTGTGTCCTGCGTTAGGGCCACCCTGGAACCGGGCTATCGTGTCATAATGCGGAGCGAAATAATCGACAATTTTTCCCTTCCCTTCATCACCCCATTGCAGCCCTAAGATTACGTCAACCATGATACAGATTTGCAGGTTTAGCTATTCGGAAGCAGCAAAAGTAAGCTTTGAACACGAATTAGACGAATTATCATGAATTACACTAATTAGTGTTTTCTGTATCATACCTGTCGACAGCCTGGATGCCATTCAACTGCTTCAATCTTCTTGCCAGTTCATCCAGTTCTTCTTTATCATGAACGTAGATTTTAATATTTCCTTCGAATATCCCTTCTTTGGCCTCGATCGTAAGTGCATTGATATTTAATCGAAGTTCACCGGAAATCAGATTCGTAATTTTATTGATAACACCTACGTCATCAAGTCCCACGATACGAATTCCCGTAAGGAAAGAAATCTCCTTGTTTTTCGCCCATTTTGTTTTTACTACCCGATGACCATAATTAGATAAAAGCTTCGCAGCATTGGGACAATTGGTACGATGAATCGTCAACCCTTTACCGGTGGTGACAAAACCAAATACATCATCACCCGGAATCGGTTTGCAACAGTTGGCCAGTGTGTACACGATCCTGTCGCTGCTCTCACCAAAAATAATCAGCTCAGGATCTTTTCGCTGCCCCGCTGTAACGCCCGGCTGATCTGTCTTAACTTCTACAACTGATCTTGAAGGTTTGGGCATTTCCAGTTTGTCGCCCAGTAAATGAAATTCTTTCAATTCTTTTAAATCAATCGTTTTGACAGCAACCTGGTAAAATAAATCAAGAGAAGAATTGAATTTATAATAAGTAGTCAGCACATCAATATTGTGTTGATTGTAGGCTGCACCAAAATTTTCGAGTTTTCTTTGAACGATGTATTTGCCTTCATCGGCGATCTTGCGTTTTTCTTCTTTCAGTGCATCCTTGACCTTACTCCTGGCTTTGGCTGTAACCACAATGTTGAGCCAATCCTCGCTGGGCTTTTGTTTGCCCGAAGTGATGATCTCCACCTGGTCTCCGCTTCTTAATTTGTGACTGATGGGAACCAGCTTATGATTTACTTTGGCCCCGATGCATTGCACGCCAATTGCACTGTGAATGGAAAAAGCAAAATCAAGCGCAGTTGATCCGACAGGTAACATTTTTACATCACCTTTTGGAGTATACACATAGATTTCTTCCGCAAGAAAACTGGTTTTAAAATCCTGCAAGAAATTAATGGAGTCATTATCTTCTGTACTCAATACTTCTCTAATCTGTTGAAACCATTTGTCAAAGCGGCTTTCATCATTCCCTCCCTCTTTGTATTTCCAATGAGCGGCCAGTCCTTTTTCTGCAATTTCATTCATTCTTTTCGATCGGATCTGCACCTCTACCCATTTTCCCTGCGGCCCCATTACTGTTGTGTGCAAAGCTTCATAACCGTTAGATTTGGGATTGCTAAGCCAGTCGCGCAATCGTTCCGGTGAGGGCGTGTATTCATCGGTAATCAGTGAATACACTTTCCAGCAATCCTCCTTTTCTCTTTCCGGTGGAGAATTGATAATGATCCTGATCGCAAAAAGATCATACACTTCTTCGAATGCAACTCCTTTTTTTCGCATTTTATTCCAGATGGAATGAATGCTTTTCGGTCGTCCGTAAATTTCAAATTCGAAATTGCCTTTTTCCAGTTTTTCTTTCAGCGGTTTGATGAATTCATTGATATATCTCGATCTCTCACGCTTTGTCTCAGCCAGTTTGCGTGCAATCTCTCTGTATTCCTCCGGCTCAAGGTATTTCATGGCCAGATCTTCGAGTTCGGTTTTGATATTGTATAAACCCATGCGATGCGCCAATGGCGCATATACGTAAACCGTTTCCGAAGAGATCTTGAGTTGTTTTTCTCTTTTCATGCTGTCGAGCGTTCGCATGTTGTGCAAACGATCGGCTAATTTGATCAGGATCACGCGGGGATCATCGGTCAGCGTAAGCAGGATTTTTTTAAAATTCTCTGCCTGCAATGAAGCATTCACGTCAATCACGTTGGCAATTTTCGTCAGCCCGTCAACAATCCTTGCGATTTCACTTCCAAATTCCCTTTCTATATCCTCCAGCGTAATATCGGTGTCCTCAACGGTATCATGCAGGAGAGCACAGAGTGTAGAGCGAACACCGAGACCGATTTCTTCTACGCATATTCGTGCCACTGCCAGGGGATGAAGGATATAAGGTTCGCCACTTTTTCTTCTCATGGTTTTGTGTGCTTCAGCCGCCATCTCAAAAGCTCCTCTGAGCAATTCTTTATCACCTGATTTTAATTTGGGCTTTAAAGAACGCAGCAGGGCACGATACTCCCGCAGGATCAGCTTTCTTTCCTGTTCATCCGTCAGGTTATATTTAGGTATCGAAGCTACTGTTTCCATCTAAGCGAATTTACGAAATAGCATCCGTAATCGGGAGCGTTAAGCGTTTAACGTTCAATGAATAATGTTTGATATGTTCAGGGAGGGCCGAATACAGTTTCTCAGACCTGATTTTTCTGGCAAAATATGCTACTTTTGC